>DASWCL010000030.1:0-2719 GCA_036390135.1 Binatia bacterium | reverse complement strand
CCATCGCAGCATGATCTTGCAAAGCCTCTTCGGCACCCAGCGCGGCTGGATCGCCGATTTTGACTGGCAGGATGTCGGCCCAAGATTTTTGGAGCCGATCCCCGACGGCAAGTACAAAGGCTTCACCATCGCCAAATGGCTGCCGGACATGATCTGGGATTATTACAAACTCTCCGGCCGCCACGAGCGAACGGGAAGGCCGTTCAAAGACACGCTGGAGAAACTCGGCTTAGAAGAATTCTCCGACTGGGCGCAGCTAGACTAAAAGTCGAATCGCGGGATGGGTTAAGTGCTTCGACACAATCATTGCTGACTGCGCATACTCACCGATTTGCTCGTTGCCTCGACTTCTTCCCCCTCGACGGGGGAAGATTGAGATGGGGGTGATCGACTTTACGGCAACTCCTCCAGCAACCGGCTCGCGCCTTTGATCGGATTTTTCACCCGCAGCTTTTTCTGCACCAGCCATACGCGCGCAGCGACGGGATGCACGACCGGTACACCCAAATCGTTCTCCACCGCGACGATGTCTTTTACTTGCCAAGCGCCGGAGCCGAGAAGATAAATCCCCTGCGCCTCGGGAAATTTGTTGAACGATGACTTCAGATGCTGGTAAATGGTATCGGTTGAAATCGTGTCCGCTTCGTAGGGCGTCGTATTCATGCCTTCCATCCCGAGCACTTCGAAACCGGCGTCGGTGAAATAGCGCGCGAAAAGTTCATTGAGTTTTTTGTCGTTGAAATAAGTGCAGCCCACGAATCTTTTGATTCCCAGCGCGCGCAGCGCCTCGGTCTGGGAGATGCCGGAAGTGAAGATCGGAATTTTATATTTTTCTTCCCAGCCGGCGACGATCTCACGCTCCGCTTTGTGGCCGCGCACCATGAACGGCGGCCCGCCTTCGGGATGGATCAGATCGACGCCGATCTCGGCAAGCTCGGCAACTTTTACGTTGTAAGTTTCCAACGCGCCGAGATAACCGCGCTCGGAATGCTCCTTGATCCCGGCGTACATGGGAATACAGCCGACGCCTTCCGGCAGGAGCCGAATGAACTCCACTAACGATCCCGAGCCATACGTCGGCTTTACAACGCCAACGGTTCCACGCCATGTTCCCGAAGACATAGGAAACCTCCTCGATAAACTCCGTATTGAGATGATTGGTCGTAGGCTATTCGATACGGCTTGTGAAATACAAGAGCTCAATAGTTAACAAACTCTATCTAGCAGCGCGACTGAGTTGACCTCGACAAAAGGTAAGTGATAAACCACGCACTTAGCGACGCGCGAAGTGGAAAGGACGGCGCATGGCAACGAATTCGATTCACACTCTGACTCGCGAATACGGCAACCTGGTTCCCACGGGCCGGCTCATAGACGGCAAGCCGAGGAGTATTCTCTTCGACGCGACCAAATGCATTGGCTGCCGCCACTGCGTGCAGGCATGCAAGGACTGGAACGATCACGACCGAACGAGTCTCTACGAATTATCTAGCACCAACTGGATCACCATGGAGCCGCCCGTGCTCGAAGGCCTCTCGCCGCTTTGGGCGCGCAATAGCTGCATGCATTGCAACTTCGCCGCCTGCGCCGCAGTGTGTCCCGTCGAAGCGATCACCAAATACGAAGAAGGTCCGGTCGTCATCAACAAAGACGTCTGCATCGGCTGCGAATACTGCATCCACGCCTGCCCCTGGGAAGTGATCACTAAAAACGATATCACCGGCAAAGCCAGCAAATGCACCATGTGCAGCGACCGCATCAGCGAGGACAAACAGCCTTTTTGCGTCCAGGCATGTCCTGTCGACGCGCTCGATTTCGGTTTTTCCGAAGAAATTTCGGAAAAAGCCAAAAAGCAGGCTGAAGCGGTCGGCGGTTATACCTATGGGGAGAAGGAGGCTGGCGGTGGCAATGTTGTCTACGTGCTAAAAGAGAGCAGGGAAAAATACGGCGTGCGCAATATCGGGGCGGACAAATTTCCGAAGCATAAAATCCCGCTTGGCCTAATGCTCAAGGATCTGTTCACGCCCCGCTGCGGCATTCCAGGCAAACTGCGCGCGCTGTATCTTGCGATCATTCATCCGAAGCGGCTTATCTACCGGTATTTTTCTTGAACTTAGCCGTTGACTTGGTGCTGAAATGGCTCGTTCTCTCAACGGAGACTGTCTCGTGATGTCATCCTGAGGCGAAGCCGAAGGATCTCGTCTTCGTAGTAGACTTGAAAGGCAAGATGCTTCACTTCGCTCAGCATGACAGCCGTAGGTTGCCCGACAGGAGAGAACAGGTCCAAAGTAGTTTGCTTCAAATGAAAACTTACATGGTCATAGTTCTAGCGATGCTCTTGTCATTTGCGACAAGCGTGGTTCGCGCCGAACGGATCCGCACCGCCATCCCTCAGGCAAATCTTAATTATCTTTCAATCTACGTCGCCGACGCCAAAGGCTTCTTCAAAGACGAAGGCCTTGAAAACGAAACCGTCGTCATCTCCGGCCCCCTGTCAATTGCCGCGTTGCTCAGCGGCGACGTCGATTACAGCGGCGCGGGCGGCAGCGGCATGCGCGCCGCGCTCAAAGGCGCGCCGATCAAAGGGATCATGTTTCAGGCCGACAAGGTGACCTTTTATCTCGTCGCCGATCCGAATATCAAAAGCGCGGCCGACCTTAAAGGCAAGAAGATCGCCATCGGCAGTCCCGGCGATACGCAAGATCGGATCATGACCATG
>DASWCL010000029.1:0-2545 GCA_036390135.1 Binatia bacterium | reverse complement strand
CCTGTCGTGCCTGGACAGCCGCGTCTTGCGATGCCGCTGCCGCCGGGTTCGGATGTCTCGATGGCGCCCGACGAAAAGGCCACGTGGGACCACGCCGTCACCGTATATGAACGCGACTTCGCCTCCAGAGATCTGCTCTTCGGTCAACGCATGACGATGATCAAGCTGGGGCTTGTCGATCGAGACGACAAACTCACCGGCGCGCCCTACGACGACGAGCTGAAGACGCTGCTGCTGTCGGCCGCGCCGATTTACCGGAAGTACTGGTGGCCGGCGCACGATGCCGGCAACCGCGCCTGGATCGAAGACGCGGTGCGCCGGACGACGAAGTATGCGCCCGCGATTATCGCGAGGCTGACAACGCTTTACGGCGTCCCCTGGTTCGGCCGGCCTGTGCGCGTCGATGTCGTCCGCTTCGGCAAGAGCCAGGGCGCGTACACGTCGAACAATCCCACGCACATCGTCGTCGCCAGCAGCGATCCCGGATACGCGCAGTGGTCGAGCGTCGAAATGCTGTTTCATGAATCATCGCACGGGCTGTTTCGGAAGACTCAACTTGCGATCGAAGATGCGGCGAACCGGGCCGGCAAGATGCCGCGGGACTTGTGGCACGTCGTTCTTTTCTACATTGCGGGTGAAGTGACCAGACAGGAGCTCGCGAAGGACGGCGTCGAGTACAAGCCGTATTTGTACGCCATCGGTCTGTTCGATCGGGCGTGGCCGCGTTTCCGATCGCCGGTCGAGACCTCCGTGCAGCCGTACATCGACGGCAAGGCCACGCTCGAGCAGATGGTCACGAGTCTCGTCACCGCGATCCCGTGACGATGCCGAAGATCACCATCTATCAGAAGCCCACGTGCACGACCTGCCGCCAGGTCTACAACGCGTTGAAGGAGAGCGGCGTCGATTTTGAGGCTGTTGACTACCAGCTCTGCCGCTATATCACCCGGCCCGGCCATCACCAACGAACGGCTCAAACGTAATCGCGCCGGCCAAGTCGTGCTACAACTAAAGAGTCCGTACAAAGATGGCACCACCCATATCTTATGGAGCCGCCGCGCCTGGGCTCTGAGAGGCGAGGCAAACCGACCAAATCAAAACCCACCCGACACGAGGATTGAGGATTCTCGTAGCACATGTAACCACAAGAAATCACAGATGAATTTTTCTGCTTTGCCATTACTTTGCCTGAAGAAAAAGCCACTAGAAAACGAATCCGTTCAGGTCTGACAGATCGAATCAGCAGTTGATCCAGCCGACCACGACTTTTTCACTCTCCAGCAGTAGTTTTTACCGAGAAGTTTTACGCCACTATCAGAGCGCTTTAGCCGAATTCGACTCATTACGTCGTTTTTCTTCCCCGGCATATCGGTTGCTCTAATCGCTCACCAACCGACCGAACGGCGAGCAAATAACCAGGAGGCTAAAGTGAAAATCCAAACCATCAACAACAAAGTTTCACGCTGGGCGTTGATCCTCACAATCACCGCGGCAATGGCAGGCTGCGCCGGCGGTCCTATGACTACTCGGGAAAAAGGCGCGGCTATCGGCACTGTCGGTGGTGCCGCTGCTGGAGGATTGATCGGAAGCGCGTTCCATCGGCCGGGCATGGGTGCAGCGATCGGCGCCGGTGCCGGATTAGGCGCGGGTGCACTCATCGGCGATTACATGCAAGGGCGGGAACAAAACGACGCCCGGTAAGACTCGGCGCATCGTGAACTGAGGAATGATCTGCGGAAGCGCTAAATGCTTGTGCTCCATTCAATCACCAATCGTTGGCGCTGGCCTGACGGTTGGTGATTGAGCTTCCCCCCGCTTTTTCACTGGCAGCTTATTATCGCTTTATGACGTTTACCTGCATGCCATCGAGGCTTTGTCACTTGGTCACGGACGTTCGCAGCGTTTGTTATTCTGCTTTCGTCTCACCTAATTTAGGAATTACGTGGTCGGTTGTGACTTTGTTAACTGGACTGATTTGCCTAATGTACAAGCGATGCAAGCGGCGTAGTTTTCAACCAGAAAATTTCAGCGAAGCCGGCGGCTGAGTTTCCCCGACTCAACGCAATCCGAGGGAAAAATGTCTGATCCTGCGCTAGACTCCAATGTATGGCAGGCATACGCGGCAGATCCGGCCCACCAGGCAACCAGAATGCTTTCCGCCATGGTCTGGCGGCGGTCCAGCACCGGCGGATCAACGGCGCTCTGACCGAAGCCGAGCGAGATATTCGCGCCGATATTCTGGCTGGTTTGTTGATCGACAAGGGCGGTGAAGCGCAGATCAGCACCGCCATGCGGGTCTTGGCCGAGATCATCGCGAGCGATGTGTCGCTGTCGGTCACATTCAACCAAGCAATTGATGGCGTGATCCAAAACAATCCAAAGGCAAGAGCCAATCCCAAGGCGCTGGCGCAGTTGGATGGTTACAAAAGACCGTTGGTAAGTTCTCTATCGGGAAATCTTCAGCGGTTCGGGATGGAAAGACTGGTCAAGGTCGAAACCCTGCAGGAAATCATCGCCGAAATGGCTGAGAGTGGCGACAATCCTA
>DASWCL010000028.1:0-13286 GCA_036390135.1 Binatia bacterium | reverse complement strand
AACGTTCACGTTTGCCGGAAAGCCGCGGCACGCCTCGCGCGCCGAGCCGGAAAAAACCTCTCTTTCCTCTTGCAGTCCGACCAAAGAAATCCCGTGTTCAACTAGATACGGCGCGCCTTCCAGGCCGAGCGGCGGTTTGCGCGTTGTGTGGGTAACATGCGAGATCTGACCGACGCACGCCGACTTGATGCCATCTAAGCCCGCGATCGCCCCCGAAGGAACGTATAAACGGCAACCCGTGCGCCGTGATTCGGCGATAATGTCGGGATGATCAAGCAGCGCGCCGACGCTGATCACCATCAAGTCTTTGCCTGCCGCGAAGACCTTCTTGGCGAGTTCCGCAACGACATTACCGCCCGCGGCTTCCACCACCAAGTCCGAAGCGCGTACAAGCTCATCGAGGGAAAGATATGGCGGCGGATTTTTAAATGCCGCAAGGAGATCCCGCGCATTTTTTTCCCCGCGGCTAGTCACCCCGGCGATGCGCACCGAAAGTTTGCCGCCTTCGGCGGCTTGCACCAGCGCTTTGCCGATCGCGCCAAAGCCGACAATGCCGATGGATTTCATCATCAGAATTCCGCAAGTATTTGCTTATCGTGAAAGGGTTTTTCCTGTCAACGCGACGGCACCAGCCAGTAGAGCATCCAATAGACAATCACGCCGGTGACTGAAACGTACAGCCATATGGGAAACGTCCAGCGGGCGATCCGCCGGTGCGCCGGAAAATTTTCCCGCCAGGCTCGGCGCAATGTGACGAGGGCGAGTGGCACGACAGTTACCGCCAAAATTGTATGGGTGAGGAGTATGGTGAAATATACCGGGCGAACCCAACCTTGGCCTTTAAAGGGCACGGAGCCGACGTGATAGTGGTAGACAAGATAAGAAGTTAGAAACAGCACCGAGGAGGCGAAAGCGGTCAACATGCAGTTGCGATGCGCGTTTCGATGACCGGACTTAATGAAAAAAAATCCTGCACAAAGAAAAACGGCGCTGAGACTATTCAGCGCCGCATTCAAACTCGGAAGCTCTGAGATGGAAATCAATGGGGAAAGATATCCGGCATCAGCATGAGGATTAAGAAAACACAGAGAATAAACGGCGCGAGCGCCACCGCCGCCAAGGTTCTCTTCTCAAATTTAAGGTGCATGAAATGCATCGCCACCAAAGCGGCTTTCCATACCGCGAAGCTGATCAACAGCGCGGCAAGAAGTATTTTCGGTAAGCCCATGTAAACGATCGCGACCTCAATGACGGTGAGTACCAAAAGTATATAGAATACCTTGATGTAATTGGAAGTCGAGTGCGCGGTTGAGGTCATGTCTCTTCCCTTAAGCGTTGAGTTACAGCAGATAAACGAAGGTAAAAATCAAGATCCAGACCAGATCGACGAAATGCCAATAGAGCCCGGCAATTTCCACGTGCTTCGCTTCATAGCGGCCGCGGTTGACCGCGGCCAACACGCAAGTATTATAAATGACCCCTCCGGTCACGTGCATGCCGTGAAATCCGGTGAGGATGAAAAACGTCGTGGCAAAGAGACTATTCGAAAACTCTATTCCCAGCTCCGGCAAGCGATGACCCAACAGGTGCGTCCACTCGTAGGCTTGGCACCCCAGGAACATTGCGCCGCCCAGGATCGTCAAGCCGAGAAATTTATTAAACCTGGCTTTGTTGCCTTCTTGAATCGCTGCCAATGCCAGCACCATCCAGACGCTGCTGACGATCAGTAGAAAGGTCATGAACGCGGTGAGGTTGATGCCGAGAATGTCTTTGGGCACGGGCCAATTGGAGCTCGCATGGCGCAAGATCCCGTAACCGACGATCAAGCAACCGAAGGACATGGCATCGCCGGCAAGAAACAACCACATGCCGAGCTTGCCCCAATTCTCAGGCGTCAAGGGAGATTCTTGGGGCTCTGCCTCCGCGTGCATCGCCGCAACGTCGCTCATTTACCGCTCTCCTCCTGATTCCAAGCTAATTGACGGATAGGTTCCATTGTTTCCGCCTTCTCGCGCTTCTTCAGCGCCCGGCGGTAAGTAAAAATCAACCCGCCAACGATCGATCCTACGACCAGATAAGGCGTCGTCATCAGAAATAGGACGCTGGCGTTGAACCCGTCCGTCAATGAGTCACTCTCGCCGCCGAGACAAACGGCACAAGCCCACAATGTTGCCGTGTGCACAAGCAACGTAAAGCTAACCGCCATGACTATGAAATAAATTCTTCTAAGCATCGGCATAAACAGCCGCAAATTAACGTATCGATTCTGGAGTGTCAACCAAATCGCTCAATAAAGGTAAACGAGCCCATAGAGGACGGGCCACAATCCCACGACAAAGGTCCAGTACATGCCGCAAGTTTGCAGGCCGACATAATTCTCTCGCGTGTATTTTCCGCTATGTGCCTTTTGAAAGACGACGAGTAACCAGATCAGTGCACCGAAAACATGCAAGGCATGACAACCGATGATCGTGTAAAACAAGCCGCCATAGATGCTGCTCGACAACGTCAAGCCGAAATGAAGCAGGCGAAACCATTCGAAGCCCTGAATCAATAAGAATATCGTCCCGGCCGCTGCAGTCCACGACATTAAACGCATCAAGCGCGCGGGTTCACCGCGTTGAATCGCTCTCAATCCGAGCCTTATCGTGACCGCGCTGGCGAGTAAAATCAGCGTATTGGCACCGGTGACCTCGATCGGCAGACGCGGTTGAAACGGCGGCGGCCAAATCGGACTGGCGATGCGGAAAACCAGGAACGCACCGATCAGGCCGGCAAAAAACATCGCTTCCGCGCCCAAAAGCATGAGGACTGCGAGCCACGCATTGCTGGCGATCTGGGCGTTAGGCCGAACCGGTGGCGGTGGTGGTTCGCCGCCACCGAAGCCCGGACGCCTGACTTCCAGGGGAACCGAAGGTTCGTCTATTTTCCGCGCCGTCGAACTTTGCGCCATGGATTCGCCCGTTGGCCTATTTAAAAATGATGAAAAGTATCACCGCCGCAACATACAGCACGGCCAAAATCGCCAACCCGGCACCGAGGCGCCGGTTACGCAGCTCCACTCCATGCGGCGACCGCATCATCGATTCGCTCATAACGGCACACGATCCAGCGCCATCACCAACAACAGCACAGGAAGATAAATCAAAGACGCAAACAAAAGCCGGCGTGCCCCGGCGCGGGTCGGTGCCATCACGAGCTTGATTCCACTGGCGAGAAACGCGGCGCCAAGGATAAATGCGGCGATAAAATAACTTGCGCCAGCGAGTCCGATGAGCGTCGGTAAAAGGCTCACGACTAGCAACGCGCCGCAGTGGATGAGAATCTGCCGATTGGTGCTCTCGCCGTCCGGCTCGATCACCGGGAGAAACTGAATTCCGGCTTTGGCGAAATCTTCCCGGTAAAGATAAGCGATCGCGAGCGTATGCGGGATTTGCCAGAGAAATAGGATCGCAAACAGCACCCACGCGTCCACCGACAGCTCGCCGCGGGCGGCAACCCAGCCGATCACCGGCGGCAGTGCGCCCGGCACGGCGCCGAGCGGCAGACACAATGAACTGTAGCGTTTCATCGGCGTATAGACCAACAAATAACTCAGCGTAATGGCGCCAGCGACAACGGCACTCAACGGATTGACGGCGACCGCCAGATAACCCAGTCCCAAAAGAGTCAATGCCACACCGAACCAAAGCGCATCCTGTGGCTGCACCCGCGCATCGGGCAGCGGCCGATGGCGCGTTCGTTCCATCATGGCGTCGATGTCGCGTTCAATAAATTGGTTCAGCGTGAGCGTGCCGCCCGCGGCAAGTGCGGTTCCGATCAGCACCTGCAACAAGCGTAAATAGTCAGGAACGCGTTCTGATCCCGCGTAATAACCGACAAGCGCGGTCACCAAGACCATCAAAACGATGCGCGGCTTGGTCAGCTCGAAGAAGTCACTGACCCTGCGGCTCGCGCTGATCGCCGCAACGTTTACCATCTCTGTTGTCGAGCTCATACGGAATATTGCTCCGTCAAGATTTTTGCGCCGCGAGCCAGCCTCGGCGGCGCCGACAGACGATACGCTCGCAACGTCAACGTAACGCCGGTGGCGAGCATGAGGGCGCCGACCGCAAGGTGAGTTGTCGTCAGCAGGACGATCGCATCCATGGGCAAGTGCAGCGTCGCAGTAAACTTGGCGAAATAAGACGCACTTCCCAAAGCGAGCTGAAGCATCAACAGGCCGAGAAGAACCAACGCTGGTTTTATCAAGCCAGCAGATTCCGCGTGGTGTTTCGCGATGCGCATAAGAATAAAAATCACATGCAGCGTCACCAACGCCGCCAAGACCAAGTGAGCATCGGCCCGCTCGCCGGTATGACGCAATACGGCGCCAAAGACGGCTTGTATATAGATTAGCGCCGTCGTCACGGAGCACAACCGGCGCAGCCTTCCGCCGTCGTTGAGCGGCGCCGCCACGGTCGCACTGAGCCAATCTGCCGCGGTGAAAATCGCCAAGCCTACGGTAAGCGCAAAAAAAGCCTGTGCGGTGGCGGCGTGCACGATGGCCAAGGTGGGTTGCAGCAAAACTACGCGCAAACCGCCTAAGACTCCCTGTAGAATCACCAATCCGAGAGCGGCAAGGCTAAGCCAGCGCAGCCAAACGCGCCGCTCGCGAAGCCAAAATACGACGGTCAAGGCAATCGTCAATAACCCGACTAGAGAAGCAATCAGACGATGGCTATGCTCGTAGAAAATGTTACCGACCATTTTCGACCACGGATAGAGAAACATATTGTAGCCGAAGGTCGTCGGCCAGTCCGGCACGGCCAGCCCCGCGCCCTTGCTCGTCACCAATCCGCCGATGAAGAGTAATGGAAAGGTCGCGCCGGCAAGCAGGATAGCGATACGATGCGGCCAGAGCGAAAAGGATGAAGGGACGAAGGCCTTGTTCGTCCCCCTACCATCCGGGATCATATATTATCTTTCGGCTAGTGCGTCCGCACGGCAGCAACACCAAGATTTTTATCCTGCGGCAGCCAGTCTTCTTTGACTTCCGGCGAGCTGTATTCATAGGGGCCGCGGTAAACCACCGGCTGCACTTCGAAGTTGCCATGCGGCGGCGGCGTCGGCGCCGACCACTCGAGCGTGTTGGCTTGCCAGGGATTTCTTTCGGCCTTTTTGCCGGCAATCAGGCTCCAAATGAAATTAACCAAGAAGAAGATCTGCGACGCGCCGAGGCACAAGGCGCTGATCGTGATGAACACGTTCCAGTGCTGCATCGGCAGTAAGAACTCGTACTGCGTCGGATTGTAAATACGCCGCATATGACCGGCGATACCGAGAAAATGCATCGGAAAAAATGTGCCGTTAAAAAATATGTAGGTCAAAACGAAGTGAATCTTTGCTAACCCCTCGTTCATCCGGCGGCCGAACATTTTTGGAAACCAGTAATAAACTGCCGCAAACAAAGCGAAGATGATGCCGGCGACAACATAATGAAAGTGGGCGACGATGTAATAGGTATCGTGAATAAAGATGTCGACCGGTGTGGAGGCCATAAAAATGCCGCTCAGGCCGCCGATCAAGAAATTGGAGACGAATCCCAAGGCAAACAGCATGGGCGAGGTCAGGCGTATGTTGCCGCCCCAAAGGGTTCCTAGCCAGTTGAAAACCTTGATCGCCGACGGCACTGCGATGACCATCGTCGTCATCATGAAGGCCGTGCCCAGCAGCGGATTCATACCGCTCACGAACATATGATGGCCCCAAACGATCCATGACAAGAATGCGATGGCGATCATGGAGAAAGCCATGGCGTGATAACCGAAAATCGGCTTGCGTGAAAACGTCGAAAGAATATCGGAAGTGACACCCATGGCTGGCAGCACCAGGATGTAAACTTCCGGATGGCCGAAAAACCAAAACATGTGCTGCCAGAGCAACGGCTGCCCGCCGCCGTCCGGGAGAAAAAAGCTGGTGCCCGCTATCCGGTCGAAGAGCAACATGGCTAACGCTGCGGTGAGGACCGGCAAAGCAAGCAGTAGCAAAATCGCCGTGACAAAGAGCGACCAGACTGTCAACGGCATGCGGAAATAGGTCATGCCCGGGGCTCGCATGTTGATGATGGTCGTAATGTAGTTGATCGACCCCATCAGCGAAGACACGCCAAGGATCAGCAAGCTGATAATCCAAAGATCTTGCCCCAAGTCGACTCCCGTATATTGCGGTCTTGCAGACAAGGGAGCGTAGCTGGTCCAGCCGCCCGCCGCGGGGCCTCCAGGAACGAAAAAGCTCGAGAGCATCACGCAGGTCGCGATGGCTCCGATCCAAAAAGAGAGCATGTTCAGTTTCGGAAAAGCCATGTCCCGGGTACCGATCATTAACGGGATCAGGAAATTGCCGAACGTCCCCACCATGATCGGCATCACCACGAAGAAGATCATGATCGTGGCGTGCATGGTGAAGAGCGCGTTATAGGTTGGAGGCGGAATGATGCCGCCACCGTGGTCACCGGGATAGATGTAGGGCTCAGGAATAAAGCCAAGTCCGGGCACGGGCGTTTCCGGCCAAGCCAATTCCCAACGCACCAGCATGGCAAGCAAGCCGCCGACAACAATCATGAGCAGACCCATAAACAGGAACTGCCGGCCAATCATCTTATGGTCGAGTGAAAAGATGTACGTTCGAAGGAAACCAAGTTCCTGGTGGTGCTCATGCGACGCGTGCGCCGCCGCTGTCTCGCTCATCGGTCAAAATCCTCCGTCAATCGCTGCGGATGAAATAAAGTTCAGACGTGTTTATTGCGGTTTAGCAGCCAGATTTTCGTCCGCCCATTTTTTATATTCGTCGGGCGTCATGACGAAGAGCCAACCCTTCATGCCGGAATGGCCGAATCCGCATAGCTCCGCGCATGGCAGCTCATATTTTCCAGGCTTGGTCGCTTCGAACCAGTTTATGATCTGCCGGCCCGGGACTGCGTCTTGTTTAAAGCGCATATTGGGAATGAAGAAGCTGTGGATCACGTCCCTTGAGGCAATCACCAGCCGAACTACTTTATGCACCGGCACGTGCAGATCGTTATCAAATTTAACGTCATCATCGGTGCCGAGCTTACCATCCGGCCCGGGATAACTGATTTCCCAATTGAACTGTTTGGCAGTGACGCCGACTTCGAAGTCCGTGTCGGGGACATGGCGTTTAACTTTCGCCCACGTCGACGCGCTCATGAGCGCTAACACGATCAGAATCGCGGCCGGGATGATCGTCCAGATGATTTCGAGAGTCGTATTGCCGTGAGTATACGTCGCGCGTCTTCCGCTTTGTTCCCGATACTTGATTAGAAACACCACCATCACGACAGTCACCAGAATGAAAGTGACTGCAGTGATGTAATAGATGAGATAAAATAACGAATCGATTTCTTGGCCGAACGTAGACACATCTTCCGGCAACCACTGCAGCATCTAGTGAACCTTCCTTGCGATTTTTTTTCGGATGGATGAAAACTTTCCCTTAGCTAACACAGCCCCTAACCCAATTCAAGGGCGATTCACGTTGATTTGCCGCCGATTTATGCCAAGATGCAGCCAATCTTGAAGCCTGTAGCGAAATCCCGTCGATGATCGCATGGCAAACGCTGAGCTTGATGTTTCACCTGATCGCAGTCGCACTCTGGATCGGCGTCATCGTATTTTTTCTCGTCGTGTTGGGGCCGGCGGTGTACGAACTGGAGCCCCGTATCGCCATCAAGACACTCAATCGAGGCCGAATCGGCCTGGAAATCATTTCCTGGATCGCGATCGCGGTTTTGCTTCTGACCGGGATGTTTAATTTGCTCGCGCGCTTGTCGATTATGGCGACGCCGACCAGCGAATCTTACGCGATCATGCTGGGGGTCAAGCTGTTTTTTTTTGGCGCCATGGTCGTGCACCATTGTTTGCAAGTGTTTAAATATGCGCCTGCCATCTCAAGTTTGACCGCGCAGCTTCCGCAAACTTTGGATTCTTGGCCTGAGCCGTTGCTGTCCTATTGGCGCCGTTGGTTTCTTTTGCTCAAGATCAACGCCGCTCTCGGCCCGATTGTCGTCCTGCTAGGACTCAACTTGGTCCATAGTTAGATAGAACAAAAAGTCTAGGTCTAAGCGTCTCGTGTCAATCCATTGCTATTGAGTAGCGTGATGTCGACGACCCCTGCTTGGCGCAATAGAATCAAAGCCATCGTTTTCGGGCTAGCATTGGGTCTCGTGCTTCACACGAGCGGAAACTGGTTTAAGATTCTTATCGATCACGTCCCCGAGTGCGACAAGCCGAACTGTGTCGCTGACTTTGTCACTTTTTATGCCGAAGGCCGGCTCGCCTGGGAAAACCGCCAGTCGCTCTATGACCTGAACCAGCAGCTCGCCTATCAAAAAAAAATCGCGGCGACGGACCGAGTCTTGCCGTTCGTTTACCCGCCGATCACGGCCGCGCTGTTTGCTCCATTGGCTCTGATGCCTTTTCCCGCGGCGTTTTTAGTGATGACTCTCGCCAACGTTGCGTTACTGTGGGCGAGCTTGCGACTTTTGATTCGACGTTTGCCGTTGACTCGGGATCAGTCCCAGTGGCTGGTGCTTTTTGCGCTCTGTAATTTTGGCGCGCAAGCCGTGGTATTTTACGGTCAGACCTCGGCGATCGTTCTTTTCTTCCTGACCCATCACGTACTCGCGCAACGACAGTCAAACGAATATAAAGCGGGCCTTTGGGCCGGGCTGCTCTGCGTCAAACCACAATATTTGCCGATTCCGCACCTGGTTCTGTTTCTTCGTCATCGATGGCGAGGACTGCTCATCGGTATGCTTGTCAGTGTAACTCTCATCGTCGGCGCGTTCATCCTGATCGGCGCAGAGGCGTCAAGGCAATACTTTCAGGTTGCCCGGCGCATGCTCACGGCCGATGACGACTGGTGGAATCAGTGGCGCAGCATGCATAATTTGCGCGCGCTGACGATTTACTGGCTGGCGGCAAATTGGCAGGCTCCAGTTTGGTGGGCGGGTTGCCTTCTAGTGATGGCGTCGATGATCGCGTGTAATTTGCGCCTTGCCAGCGCTTCTGACGGGTTCACGGCAACCTGGATCGTCAATATCCTCGCCCTGCTGATCGTGATCCCGCATCTGTTCACCCACGACCTGACTCTACTCATCTTACCGGGCGCGCTATTCCTCAGTCGATTTAAAGAAACCGTACCGATTCCCATCGGAATCGGTTTAGCAATACTGGCCGCCCTGCCGGCGGCGAATTACCTGTTGCCGACGATTATGGCGACTGCGTTGGTGATTCTTTATACTCTCAGCGTTGTTTTGAGCGCGGCACGATATGCGCGATAAAAAAATCCGGATTAAGAGCGATCTCAAGTCATGGGCTAACCCTTCGGATACAGCCCTTTGATAAATCCACTGTCTTCGAGCTGTTTGACGAAGCGCGTGTCCATAAACGTCTCAGGCGTGTAGTTTTTCGCGCGCGCATCGCGCACCGCAACTTGGTCGAGCACGAATTTCAGTCCGCCAATGGTCGGATATGGCACGCGCTGCAACTTGGGCGCGTAAAAATCCACCGTCGACGCCAGTATCGCGGGATCTTTGATGCCGGTGTACTTGCTCGTAATCTTCATCGCCAGTTCGCGATTATTTTTGTAAATAGCGATGGCTTCGACGTACGCGCGGGCGAAGCGCTGTACGGTATCCATGTTGTCTTTAACGTAGGATTTCTTGGCAACGATGCCAACGAAGGGAAACTCCAAACCCAGCTTCGCGATGTCCGCGATTTCTTTAAAGCCTAACTTCTTCGCAGCTTCGGTAAACGGATCGGCAAGCGCGCCGGCGGTGACGCGCCCGGATTGCATGCCGCCGAGAATATTCGCGTATTCTTCCAGTTGGAGCAGCGCGACATCTTTCTCCGGCTGCAAGCCGGCCTTTTGAATCGCAAACCGCGCCGAGATGTCGGTATTGGAACCGTAGCGCGTCACGCCAATGGATTTTCCTTTAAGGTCCTCCATTTTCGTGACCGATCCCATGATCACGATGGGCGTCGTGTTGAGCGCCACGGCGATGAAAGTTAGATCCATTCCGGCAACGCCGGCGGCGAGCATCGCCGGACCGCCCATCTGCGACATCTGGATCTCGCCTGACACCAGGGTTTGAGCCATCGTCGAGCCGCTGCGGATAAAGGCAACGTCTGTGCGCAGGCCGTTTTTTTCAAACAGCCCCGCGTCGCGCGCGATCCACAACACCGCATGCGGTCCGGAGGTCGCAGCGTAGCCGGACATCACGCGCGTGGGCGTCTGGGCCGACGCAAACGCATGGCCGATTAAAACCACTAGCAGCACGGTAATGAATTGAATCATCGAGCCTCCTCAAACTTGATTCAACAATTGTTCGGCAGTATAGGGGTAAGCGGGAATCGAGGTCAATCGAAAGTCTTACCGGCCATTGCGAAAGGAAAACGCATGAAACGAGACCGCTGCGTCCTTAATTGCACCGCGTTTTTACTTCTGGTTTACGCAACTTCGGCCGTGGCGGCGAGCATCAACGTGGTATGGACGAGCGAGGTCGGCCAGTTCGCGCCGCTCTGGGTGACCAAGGAAGCCAAGCTCTTTGAAAAGTACGGCAACAGCGTGCAGTTGATTTTTATCCAAGGCGCCTCTTCCGCCGCCGCTGCGATTAGCTCCGATGACGCCCAAGTTGGGATGTTCTCGCCGCAGGTGGTGATCTCGACGCCGCAGCTCGACCTCGTCATGTTCGGCCGGCTGGGCAATACCATGGACAATCGCATCTACGCCCGCAAAGGCATCAAAAGCATCAAAGAGGTCAAACGGGTCGCCATCAGCCGCTTCGGCAGCAACGCCGACTTCGCCGCCCGCTATCTGCTGCAGCGCGAAGGGTTGCGCCCGGACGTCGACGTAGCGTTGCTGCAGGTCGGCAATCAATCGAACCGCATCACCGCGGTCGAGACCAACAACGCGGACGCCGCCATGCTCACGCCGCCGATGACCTTGATGGCGCGCAAACTCGGGATGACGCTGCTGATCGACGCTTCCAAGTTGAATATTCCCTATTCCAGTCTCTTTTTCGTGTCGCGCAGGCCATACCTGACCAAAAGCCGCGCCGACTTAGTGAACTTCACTAAGGCGATGATCGAAGGAGTGGCGCTTTACAAGTCCAACAAAGAATTCGCCATGAAGGTGCTGTCAAAGTACATGCACGTCCAGGACCGCGAAGTGCTGGAAGAAAACTTCAAAGAGTATGATTTCCCGCTGAAGCCCTCACCGACGCGAGAGTATTTTGAACTGCCGATCCAAGAAGTTGGCAAGAAAGACCCCAAAGTGCTCAAAGACAACGCCGAGCGTTTTACTGATCTGTCCTTGGTGAAGGAAATCGAGAGCAGCGGTTTCATTGACAAAGTTTCGCAGGAATACCGAGTGAAGTAACGCGTTACCCTGAGCAGAGCGAAGAATCTCGTTTTAAATGAATCGAACAATTTCAAGGAGGGCGACCAATGGCAAGCGCACGGGGAGCAACTCTATTAGGTCCTGACAAACTGGAAATCCGCGAATACCCGATGCCCGACATTCCGCCGGATGGCGGACTGCTGAAAGTCGAGATGGGCGGCGTCTGCGGCACGGACGTAAAATACCTGCACGGTAAGTTGCAAGTTCCCTATCCGATTATTCTCGGCCATGAAATTCTCGCCCGCGTCGAGAAGCTTGGTCGCAACGCCGCGCAAATTCACAAAATCAAAGAAGGCGACCGCGTCATACTGAAAGGCGCCCTTGGCTGCGGTCGCTGCGCCGACTGCCGGCGCAACAATCAGCGCTTTTGCCGCCAACGCACCAACTATGGTGGGCGCACCAAGTGCGATCAGCCGCCCCATCTGTTCGGCGGCTTTGCCGACTACGTCTATCTTGCGCCCGACGTGCTCGCGACCAAAGTCAGCGATGCGCTTCCGGCGGAAGCCGCGGCTCTGATCGGATCGGTCATGGCCAACGGTTTTCAATGGGCGATCCGGCGCGGCGGGGTCAAAATGGGCGACTACGTTTTGATCCAAGGCCCCGGACAACAGGGCCTCTCCTGCACCTTCGCGTCGAAACACGCGGGTGCAGCGAAAATTTTTATCACCGGCATCGGCCGTGACAAACCCCGGCTCGATCTCGCCAAGAAATTCGGCGCCACCAGAACCATTAACGTGGAAGAAGAAGATGTCGTGGAGGTCATCCGCAAGGAAACCAATAGCGAGTTATGCGACGTGGTTGTCGACGTGTCGGGTAACCCCAATGCGATTTTGAAATCCGTCGACTGCCTGCACCGCCAATCGACGATGGTGCTCGGCGGCTTGACCGGCGATACAACCGTCACGCCGATGCTGATGGACAAACTGGTGTGGAACGAGATCAAACTTCAGGGCTGCTTTACGGCGGATAACGACGCTACGGAAGCCGCGCTGCGGATCATTGAAGAGACAAAATTTCCCGTGCAGGAAATGGTCAGCCACGTTTTTCCCCTGAAAGACATCGAGCATTGTATCCGCGCCATCGGCGGCGAAGTACCTGGTACTTTCCCGACCAAAGCTTTAATCAACCCGGCACTGGGATAGGCAGACGAGTCACGTTCAAAGTTCCACGTTCAAGGTTCAATGTCAGAAACTTTTTTTTCTCACGTTCAACCTTAAACTTTGAACCTTGAACGGATGTTTTCTAAATTGGATGATCACGGGGCTGAAAGACAAAGTCGTCATCGTCACCGGCGGCGCTCACGGTATCGGCAAGGCCTATTGCCGAGGATTCGCTAAAGCCGGCGCGCGGGTTATCGTCGCTGACATCGACAAGCCGGCAGCCGTTAATACCGCCGAGGAAATCGGCGCGCCGGCACTAGGGATTCACGTCGATGTTTCGAATGAAGCCTCGACGAAGATCATGGCGGCGCAAGCTCTCGAACACTTCGGCGGCGTCGATGTGCTGATCAATAACGCCGCGGTGTTTTCCGTCGTGCCGATGAACCGCGGCCGGATCGAAACGATAGATCCCGAAGAATGGGACCGTCTCATGGCGGTCAATCTGCGCGGCCTTTTTTTCTGCTGCCGCGCCGTGCTACCGGCGATGCGCAAACAAAGATCCGGCAAGATCATCAACATCGCTTCCGGCACGGCGTTCGCCGGGGCGCCGGGACGAATTCATTATGTAACTTCGAAAGCGGCGACCATCGGTTTCACCCGCACGCTCGCGCGCGAGGTCGGCGACGATAACATCAATGTAAACTGCCTGGCTCCGGGCAACAC
>DASWCL010000027.1:0-5626 GCA_036390135.1 Binatia bacterium | reverse complement strand
GCTCAGCCGGCGGGGCGAGACGCATATCGGTGATATCGGCATGAAGGCGATCGATCGCAGCGACCCGATGCGGCGCGACACGATCTTCCGCATTGCTTCGATGACCAAGCCGGTTGCCGCCTCTGCAGCGATGATCTTGGTGGAGGAATGCAAGCTGCGGCTAGATGAGCCCGTAGATCGGCTGCTGCCCGAACTGGCCGACCGCAAGGTTTTGAGGCGGCTCGACGGCCCGCTCGACGACACCGTGCCCGCAAAGCGGCCGATCACCGTGCGCGACCTGCTCACCTTGCGCATGGGCTTTGGCTTCGTCATGGCGCCGCCAGGCGCAACACCGATCCAGCGGGACGCGAGCGTGCTACAGGTCATGCCAGGTCCGCCGAAGCCTCAGGCGCCTCCTGCGCCGGACGAGTGGATGCGCCGCTTCGCGACGCTGCCGCTAATGCACCAGCCAGGGGAGAAATGGATGTACCCGACGGCCTTCTCGGTGCTGGGCGTGTTGCTGGCGCGCGCTGCGGGTCAGCCGTTGGAGACGTTCCTGCGTGGACGCATCTTCGAACCACTGGGCATGAAGGACACCGGCTTTAGCGTACCTGCTACCAAGCTCGATCGGCTGGCGAACTGCTATGCAGTCAATCCCGACACCGGGGCGCTCGAACTCTATGACGGCGTCGGCGACAGCCAGTGGTGCCGCCCACCCGCATTTCCAGACGCCGAGGGAGGGCTGGTCTCGACTGTTGACGACTACCTGGCCTTCGGCCAATTGATGCTGAACAAGGGCAAACACGGCAACGAGCGCATCCTCTCCAGGCCTTCGATCGAGCTGATGACGACCGACCAGATTGCGCCCGGGCAAGCGGCAGGGTCCGAATGGTTCTTTGGGGACAACCGCGGCTGGGGATTCGGCATGTCGATAATCATCCGCCGCGACGACGTGGCGTCGGTGCCCGGGCGGTTCGGCTGGGATGGCGGCTTTGGCACGTCCTGGTATTCGGACCCGAAGGAGGACATGATCGCGATCCTGATGACCCAGGTCCTTGGTTTCCCCTCGAGGATCGATCTCGATTTCTGGACCGCAGTTTACCAAGCAATCGACGACTAAGGCGTCATGGTAAGCGATGGATGCAATTGGCACCGCTGTTCACCGGCAGTTTTCATGATTTCAGCCTTTCGCGATACACCCATGCCGAAGGCGAACGGATGTTCTATGGCGAGCACAAGGATACTTCATAGCGGCATAAATCTTCAAAAGGAGAAAACATGGCAAGTAAAATTTTCGTGAATCTACCGGTGAAAAACCTGAATAAGTCGATCGAGTTTTTCACCAAACTTGGCTTCAGTTTTAATCAGCAATTTACCGATGAGACGGCCACGTGCATGATTGTAACTGATGATATTTTCGTCATGCTGCTCACTGAATCGAAGTTCAAGACTTTTACTCCTAAGGAGATTTGCGACGCAAAGAAATACACGGAAGTGCTTGTGTGCTTGTCCATGGAAAGCCGGGCAAAGGTCGACGAGATGATTCGAAAAGCAGTCGCCGCCGGAGGCGCCACTTACAATGAGCCGCAGGACCACGGGTTTATGTATGGCCATGGATTTCAGGATTTGGACGGTCACATCTGGGAGCTCATCTACATGGAGCCGAGCGCGGTAAAGCCAAATTAAGAGCAGCGAGAAACGGCCCTACAATCGGCGTGCCGAGGACTAACAGAGTCAAGGAGATTTCACGTGAAGTACAAAGGTAGCTGTCACTGCGGCAAGGTCGCCTTCGAGGTGGAAGGCGAACTCAACGGGACGATGGCATGCAATTGCTCCATCTGTTCGCGCAAAGGATCTCTCCTCTGGCTTGTACCGCGCGAACAGTTGAATGTGCTCACAGCGGAAGAGGATATCGGCACGTACACGTTCAACAAGCACGTGATCAAGCATCGCTTTTGCCAGACCTGCGGCATCCACCCGTACGGCGAAGGTACCGATCCAAAGGGCAATCGGATGGCCGCGATCAATATTCGCTGCCTCGAAGGAATCGATTTGGAAAAGTTTCCGGTTCAGCACTTCGACGGGCGGTCGTTGTGAAGTCAGCGATGACAGGAGGTAATTCTATGTTCAAAGAGTTCAAAGACACTAAAGCATTCAGCGGATTTTCGGTAAATGACATTCAAAAGGCGAAGGAGTTTTATGGCGCAACGCTCGGGTTGGAGGTTTCTGAAACTCACGGCCTATTGAATCTGCACCTCGCGGGCGGCAGTAAAGTGCTCATCTATCCCAAGCCGAACCATGCTCCGGCGACTTTCACTATTCTCAATTTCCCTGTCGACAATATTGAGGAAGCCGTGGAGCAGTTGACGAAGAGAGGAGTGCGTTTCGAGCGCTACGATGGCACACTCAAAACGGACGAGAAGGGAATCTTTCGCGGCGGCGGGCCGTTGATCGCTTGGTTCAAAGACCCGGCCGGCAATATTTTGTCCGTGCTCGAGGAATCGACCTAGAAAACGTTTCGGTTCAACACTTCGACAGGCGGTTCTTATGAAATCAGCGACGCCGATACCCTAGTTGCGACGGAGGGCCGCTGGCGCCGCTGAACCAAAACTGCTGCCGCAAAAGGCGATGCGTTATGGATTTCCTGGTCAATCTCGACGTCGATGATCTCGACAAGGCAGCCAGTTTTTACAGCTCTGTTTTTGGATTAGAAATCGGCCGTCGCTTCGGAGCCTTTGGAGTAGAGATGCTCGGAAGTTCGGCGCCAATCTACCTGCTCATCAAATCACCCGAGACGCTGGCCTCGGATACAACTTCGCAGCGTCGAAGTTACCAGCGGCATTGGACACCGGTCCATCTTGATTTCGTGGTTGACGAAATCGAACTCGCAGTTCAGAGAGCTCTATCGGCCGGAGCGCGGCTAGAGCAGCCCATCGCTACACACAACTGGGGTAAGCTCGCTCTCATGGCCGATCCCTTCGGCCATGGGTTCTGCTTCGTCGAGTTTCTTGGGCGAGGCTATGATGAAATTGTGGAGTAGCGCTGGCCTAGGTATTCGGGATTAGAGTTTTAAGCGCAAAAGAGTTTTTGTCAGGCCGCGAGTCACCCCGCTCTTTGATTTCTGACCATTTTACCGTCACACTGAATTTGAAAACTTCAGACAACTCGGCAAGTAATGCGCAGCATCTACGATTTCTCAACCTTTCGTTCCCTCAGACATCGAAATTTTCGGCTGCTCGTAGAGGGCAATGTTATTTCGACCTCCGGGGACTTCATGCAGAGCATCGCCCAAAGCTGGCTCGTCTGGCAGCTCACACATTCGCCCTTTTTGCTTGGACTGGTAAGTTTTTTCGATACCGTGCCGCGCTTGTTCCTCGGCGCCATCGGCGGCGCCATTTCGGATCGCTTCGACCGCAGGCGAGTGCTGATCATCACTCAAAGCTTGGCGATGGTTCAAGCAGTCGTCTATTGTCTCGCCGTGTATTTCAAAGTCATTCTTTTTTGGCACATCGCGGTCTTGGCCTTTTTGTTGGGCTGTATCGACACGATCAATCAAACCGTGCGCCAGTCGCTGGTTAACGGCATGGTTCCCAAAGAAGAATTGCTCAATGCCATCGGGCTTCAATCGTCTTTCTTCAATCTCTCGAAGATTTTGGGCCCTTCCATGGGAGGAGCGATTATTGCGTTCCTCGGGATATCCGGATGCTTTTTTCTCAATGCCCTGAGCTTCGTGGCCCTGATCTGGAATCTCTATCTGATGGAACTGCCGCGCTGGGAAGCTCCGATCAATAAGCAGGGAGTATGGAAGGAAATCAAAGAGGGCTACGGCTATCTACGCAACAACCGGCGGATTTTTTCGATTGTTTCGCTTTCGTATATCGTTGCGCTCGTGGGCGCGCCCTACTCGCGATTCATCCCGATGTTCGCGACCAATATCTTGCATGTCGGCCCCACCGGGTTCGGGCTTCTGATGTCCGCTCCGGGAGCCGGCGCCATTGTTTCGGCTTTGTCGCTCGCTTCCACGCGCAGCTTCCGTCCGGGGATTTTCTGGATCTGCTGTTGCGTGACCGGCTTCGGCCTTTTCCTCGGCTTATTTACCTTCTCACACTCCTTTTTCTTGTCCTTGGTATTTCTGGCCCTGGTTGGCGGTTGCCAAGTCGCCGGTCGCGCCGCTTCGAATACCGCGATCCAAGTGGAAACGCCGCCGCATTTGCTCGGCCGAGTTCTGAGTCTATTCTTCATGGATATCGGGTTATGGTCGCTTGGAGGGCTGGCGATCGGCAGCGCTGCCGCGATCATCGGCATCGACCACACTCTGGCAGTGTCCGCCGGCATATGTATCATCGCGGCCATTGGACTGCTGTCAGCTTCGAGCGGAAAACACCAATAGCACGACATAATTGGCGGCAACTTTGACAGACCTAGAAAAGGTTCCTTTCAGCGCTCCGACGGACGATAACCTGAGTATCGCCACATCACTAGCGGATTTTCAGCCAGCGGATTAAAGGGGTCGGGAGTTCTTTTCATGATCGCTTCGGACGGCCGCGGAGTATCACAGCGCGCGGCGCGCGTGCCAGACTTGCCCAACTTGCCTAACCCCAAATCAGATTTCTAAGAGCGTGACGAGTTAGGGAAGTTACGCAAGGCTAACTTAGTCGATTACTCGATGCATGTGAGATGCCAGGCAACTTTTGATTTCGTCGCTCGTCAGCGGCGCTTTGAACATTTCATTGCGCATGTAGACTCGTTGCAGGCTTACTTCATGCACCGCCTTTTTCATTTGCGCCAGGTCTTGCTTGGTCTGAACTGCGCGGGCCGCTTCCCTTGCGGCTTCTTTATAGTGGTTCTTCTCGTCCTGATAGACGACTTCCATCGCCCTTGCAATCATTCTTTCGAGCTGGCTGCCCTTTAGCTGTCTTCCTTCGCGAAACATCCGCGCGCCGCCACCTTCGGTGACGAGCACGGCGGCTTTATCGACGGCCGAGCCCGAATTCGCGTAAGCTCTGCGTATATCGCCGAGTTTTTTCTCCTGCGGCAATTGAGACGTATCCTCGGCGGAAACCGCATGTCCCAGAAGATATTCGAGAACGTCAGCCATGAGCACGTAGTGATTGAACTCCTGGGTGAGTTGTTCGAGGAGCGAGTGATACCGGTGGCGCCCGATGGTTTTATCGATCTCGGGAAAACTAGCCGCCAGATTGTTCAGTTCTATTTGCAACCCCGTGAAATAACCGTCCACCGGATGGAGCTCCTTCCACAGCTGCGCCTTGAGCCAAAAAATATGATCCTCCCGCGTCGGCTTGCTCTGGAAAAATCGCCGAACGATCGTCGCTTCAGTTTCCCAATAGGGCTGCGCCGTCGCTATGAGATCACGTTCGACGTCTTTCATAGGGATTCTCCTTATCATGTCTTCGGGGTCATCTTAGATTCCTTACGCTCCGAAGTCTGAGAATTTATCTCTAACATTTTATTCTCCCAACCGAAGTGACAAAAATGTTATCGCGCCCAGCAACCAACGAAACAAATCCAAACCTGTGCCAGACTTGCCATAATTGCCTAACTCTATCGATGTCGGCGAAAACGGAATAAGCGTCACTAAACAAATCTTACAGCGGACTGGTATTTCGAGATTGATCGTGAAAAAATA
>DASWCL010000026.1:0-26760 GCA_036390135.1 Binatia bacterium | reverse complement strand
TCACGGCCGCGCCGCGAATCGGCGTTGGACATGAGGGTGTTGGAGCCGAAGTTCAACAGGGCTTTGACCGGGTACGGCTGTTCTTCGAGGATCGCCGTGAAGACGTCATAGGCGGCGCAGTTGCCGGGCTTGGCCGGCGGCCCGAGCGGCTTGCGCTCCCGTCCGATGCGCACGGCCGCCATTTCTTTCGGCAGAAATTCCTTGCCGTCGACCTCATTGACTTTCACTTTGGGAAAAATCACGTTGCCGCCTGGACGATCGAAGTCGCCGAGAAGAGCGTAGAGTGATGCAACCGCGCGGCTGGTCTGTGTCGCGTTGGTATGCTGGCCGATGCCGTTCCACATGTACATACTCACCGGTCGATTGTGTGCCAGCAGCAAGGCGGTTTGCCAAACTTTATCGGCCGCGACCCAATGGATCTTTTCCGAACGTTCCGGTGCGAACGGTGCGGCAATATCGCCGAGGCGCTCGAAGACCGGCTTGCAGAGAATTTCTTCGCCGTTGTTGCCTTTGAGTACGCGCGCGCCAAACAATGCTGGCATCACACCGTCGCGATCGTACGTGCCGCTCGCGGCATCATAAATCACCGATTTGTCACTTGTTTGGTCCCACACGACGTAACGGTCAGCTGCACCACTGGAAGAAATGTCAGCTTCGGTGAGCAACCGATTGGTCGCCGCGTTCAACAGAAAAACCCCGTTTGTCCACTGGCGCGCAAAAGCGGCGTCGTACCAGCTTTCTTCCATCAAACAGTGAATCAATGCCAACGCCAACGCACCGTCGGTGCCCGGGCGGGGCTGTAAGAGCATGCTTGCCTGGGCGCCGATGCCGATGCGGCGCGGATCGACGACGACGGTTTTCATGCCGCGGGAGCGTGCTTGGACGATGTCGTGCGCGAGGATCAACGAAGTGGAGCTCGGATTATGACCCCAGAGAAGAAAGGTTTTACTATGTTCGAGATCGGGCGTCGGTAGATTAGCGCCGAAGGTGTAACTGAAGCCGGTGTCTTTGTGCCAGTTGCAAACGTGCGTCGTCGAAACCCAATTGGGACTGCCGATTGAATAAAGCAGTCGTCCTAACCAGCGCTCCGCGTCGTCGACCGAAGTGCCGCTCTTGGTGCCTTTGGCAAGTGCGATGGATTGAGCGCCGTGGCGCGCGCGAATTTTGAAAATCTGCTGCGCAATGTCGTCGAGCGCTTCGTCCCAGGAAACTCTCTGCCATCCCGGATCGGCGTCGCCTTTTGGGCGAGTGCGTTTTCGCGGGTAATCGAGGCGATCAGGATTGTAAACCAGCTCGGGTGCAGCTTTGCCCTTGATGCACATCACGCCGCCGTTGGGATGATCGTGATCGGGATCGAGCCGAGTTACACGGCCATCTTCCACCGTCGCGACCGTGGCGCAGTGCGCTGTGCACAGGGCGCAGTAGCCGCGAACGGTGTGAGTTGACTCTAAGGACTCAGTGGCGTTGGACATTTCGGCTTCGGTGATTCTATTTGTTCCAAAGTTCAAGGTTCAAGCGTTCAATGTCGGAGTTCGGAACCTTGAACTTTGAACCGCTTTCAGTCTAGCTCCGGACGGTTGGGCTTGCCAATGAAGCCCGAGCCGAAGCCGGCTTCGTTGGCTGCCCAGGCGCCGGCAACCCGGCCGCTGAAGATCGACGGACCAAGCATGGTTCCTTCTAATCCCGCCTTGCCGTTGATATGCCCGCCGGCCATACCGGCGACTTCGCCGGCGGCGTACAAGCCGGGAATCGGCTCAAAGTATTTATTCAGTACGCGGCAGCGCAAATCAGTCTTCACACCGCCGAAGTTTTTGCGCGCGAGCGGAAAGATCTGAATCGCATAATAGGGCGGGGTGTCGAACTTTTTCGATCCTTTGAGCGATTTGCCGAACTTCGGCTCTCGTTCCGCTCCGGCATCGAAACACTTGTTGTACGCGGCGACTTCGCCGAGAAAATTGTCCAGGTCTTCGACGCCGGCTTTCTTGCCGAGCGCTGCGAGGGTGTCGGCTTTCTTTATAAACGGCGAATGGTTCAACAGCTCTTCGACCTTCGCGCGGTCAATCACGTCGCCGCGGCGGTAGTAGGGATCGGCAACGTCGATCTTCGCCAACATCGGCGTGTCGGCGAGCGCCCAGGCATGGGGCGGATTTTGTCTTAACAATGCCGGTGTAGCGGAAGCGCCGCCGGTCATCGATTCATTATGAAAACGCCTACCCTGCTGGTTAAACCAGATATAGCCCGGGACCTGGCGGAATACCAAACCTCGACGTTGTTGGGGATCGCGGTAATCCGGCGTGGCGTAAACGTAGAACCAAATGCAATCCATGTGCGTGAAATAACCACCCAGCTCATTAATCATCTTGTGGCCTTCGCCTTTGGCGCCGAAGCCAGAACCTTCCATGACTTTGAATTTTTTAAACTCGGGTCGATGCTCCAACACCATATCAAGATTCGAGTTGAAACCGCCGGTGGCGACGACGACGGTTTTGCCGTGAATTTCAAACGCGGCATTTTCTTTGGTCGCGGTCACGCCGCGGACTCGGCTGTCCTTTGTTAAGAGCTTGCCGGCTTTGGTCGAAGTCAGAATCGTGATGTTGGGCAGTGACTCGGCGGTTTTGATCAGGGCGGTCATCAAACCGAGGCCATTGTTGTCGGGCCGGTGCCAGCGCAGCACGCGGTTCCCTTCCTGAAACTTCATGTCGACCCATTTTGCGCCGCAGCTTTCCGCCCATTCGTAGAGATCGTGTCGTGTGTGTTCGAGATAGAATCTTGCCCAGACTTCGTCTGCTTGTCCGCCGCCCCATTTTACCCAATCTTCAAAGGCTAAATCCGGCGTGTCCTCGATGCCCTGGGATTTTTGCAATGGCGTGCCGACGATACAGCAGCCGCCGCCCGAGATCGCCGCGGTGCCGCCGCATTCAAGCGCTGCTTCCAAAACTATAGTTTTGCCGCCGGCGCGAGCGATTTCGATGGCCGCCGGTATTCCTGCGCCGCCGCCGCCGATGATCACCACGTCGGTTTGTAGAATTGCATTCGCCATGGGAAAAACTCCTTGGATAACGTATCGCTGAAGACGCTTTATCACCACTATCCGGACGGGGTCAATTAGCCTGATCTAAGTTTTCGCCGGCGATTTCCTGTCGTGCGCTGCAACTTTCTGCCAGCGATGTTTTTGTGTTTGAATGAGCTTTGCTCACCTTTGGACATTTTATATTACAAATTTCGTAACATCTGCTAAAATCGCATCGTTCAGAATACAGCGACTGCAATTTAGCTCTTGCGCATCAGTCTGGACGCCTCAGGGAGGAGCAAAGAGTTTTCGGCCATGGCGGATATTTTCATAAGCTACGCAAACGAAGATCGCGAAGTAGCGGCACAACTCGCGCAGATGCTCGGGTCCGCCGGTTGGCGAGTGTGGTGGGATCGCCGTATTCCAGCAGGAAGCACCTGGCGATCGGTACTCGAAGACGCGCTCCGGGAGATGCGCTGCCTGGTTGTTCTGTGGTCGGAAAATTCGGTCCAAAGCCCCTGGGTTACCGAAGAAGCTGAGGAAGCACGTCGACTCGGGAAGACGATCGTCCCAGTTTTGCTACAGCGAGTCGAGCCTCCCATCGGATTTCGCGCCATTCAAGCGGCCGACTTGGTAAATTGGAATGGTTCAATCGACGATCCCGCCGCGCAGTTATTCATTGCCGATCTAAAATCCGTGTTGGGCGGCTCTCTCGATCAGCCCAGCACCCCAAACGATGTTCCGGCAACCGAAAAAATCGACCACCGCTCGTGGCGCCCTCATGTGATACGCAGCCATCTCTCGAAAATTATCATCGCCGCGGTAGCGATCACAGCGCTTCTGGCTGGACGGCAGATTTGGCTAAATTTTCGACAGGAAAAACCGACGCCGTTGCCCGACGAAAAGGCAGAAAAAACAGCCGTGCCGAGCTTGATGAACCTGGCTATTCGCGCTGAACGGAAAGAACTAAAACCGTCTGAAAAGATGAAACTAGAGCTGAGCGCAACGTATTCCGACGGAAAGCAAAATCAAGTGAGGGATGGAATCGCATGGTCGAGCAGCGCTCCCGAAGTGGCAACGGTCAGTGACACCGGCGACGTCATGGGGCTCAAAGCCGGAACCACCGATATAAAAGCGAAAATTGGCGATGTGGTGAGCTCCGCATGGACCGTCAACGTGAAGGCTGTTGAACCCGCGCCCAAACCGGTGTTTCCAGTAAAGCTGCTTGCTTTGCGTCTTAGCGCGGGTAACCGAGAACTACTCACGAAAGAAAAAGTGCCGATACGCGTGAAAGGGTGGTACTCCGATAATGCGGAGCGGGATCTTTCCGGCGGTATCGAATGGCAAATCAGCGATCACGCCATCGCTTCAGTTAGCCTCGGTAGGGAGCTGGAGGCGTTACGCCCCGGCAAGGTTGAAGTGGTTGCGCGCTCGGGTGATCTGCGCAGCGCACCGCTCACATTTGTTGTCAAAGAACCGCAAACAATCTTGCAACCGACTAAGCCGGCGAAGACTAACCAAGCGGGTCCACCGAAGTTGCCGATCGTAAGCGAGCAAGCGAAAGCTGGAATCACAGGCTACATAGATCGCGCCGGGTCTTTTCGCCAGCAAGGAAACTACGTCGCCGCGTTGGCGGAACTGGAAAAGGCGAGAACCTTGGACCCGCTGGATGAAGGCGTTCGAAAAGAAATCGAACAGACCAAACGAGCCTGTAACGCCGAACGAGTCTTGGGTAACAAGTTAAATTGCTGACCGGGACGACACATCCGAAGAGCCTTTATCGTCTTATTTCTCGATTGCGTTCCGCCGACTCATCGCGGCGCGCGCGATCGCTCTCGTCCTCGAATAATGAACCGATCGATTCCGCGTTTGAAATGAGCCCGTCCCAATTGGCAGGCCGGGCGGCAAGCAGCTTTAGACAAAGCTGAATTTGATTGCGGATTTGCTGGGAGGGATCCCAGAACTTTCCTTGCGATGTGTACAGGATCGTGTAATCGAGCCACTCACGCAGTCCGGTCACTGCGTCGGTCAAGTCTTTGACGGCTTGTGCCCTTTGAGTGTCGCTTGTCTGGTTTTGTTTGGCGTTCTCGGTGCGGATTTTTTTTAGTTCGTTGAGGAGCAAGCTGTCAGCCCCGACCGTTCGTAATTGAGCCTCGGTTTCCTGGGTCAAATCAAAGGCGACGCCGCGCTCACGCGCCAACGTCGCGACTCTCTTGGGTTCAATGCCTTCGCGCAGGGCATAGGTGACTTCCTGGAATGAAAACGCCTTGGATGGGGTGGGCGGCGCTGCTGGGCGAAGACGGGTCAAGCCGAGATATAATTTTGCAATATAGTCATCGTTCATTCGGTCGAGGGCTTTTTCAAACGCTGATTGCCCTTGCGCATATCTTCCGGAATTGTAGTGCGCACGCCCGACATAGGTCCAAACACTCCGGCGTGGCGAAACGGAGCCGGCGATGAAGCCGGGATCGCTTTGCGCGACTCGATCGAAGTAGGAGAGCGCGTTATCGGGCTCGCCACGCAGCAAAGCTTGGCGTCCGGCTAAAAACTCGCTTTCCACACC
Organism: Binatia bacterium; assembly: GCA_036390135.1. Taxonomy (GTDB): domain Bacteria; phylum Desulfobacterota; class Binatia; order UBA9968; family UBA9968; genus DP-20. The sequence continues at coordinate 21,187 of DASWCL010000026.1, read as the reverse complement.
TAACCCGGCGCATGACGCCACAAATAGAATCGCGATCGTTAAGCGAACAAAGGTCATAACAAATTGCCAGTAGGATAAGCGTAGCCCGGCGAAAACACAAGTTTGCGTCGCTGTCCTGTTGCATCATGCGGGCTGTCTTGTGGCGCTCCGAGCTCTCTGCTAATGAAAGAAAATATTTCTCACATGCGTTTTGCCCCCACACCTTGGCTCGTCGCCACGATCGCATTTGTTGTTCTCGGTTTTTCCCGCGGGATTCATTCTTCCTTCGGGGTTTTTAACGTCGCTTTGCTCGATACTTTCGGCTGGAGCCGCGGCGCGACCGCGGGAATTTTTTCCATCGTGCTCGTCGTTGACGCGCTTCTGTCCCCCGTCGTCGGGCATCTTTTGGATCGATACGGCACCAAAACGATTTCCATCGCCGGTTGTTTCATCCTCGTGATCGGGCTCTTGCTGAGCAGCCAGGTGTCGGCGCTCTGGCAGTTGTACATCTGCTTCGGCATCGTTGTTGCCGTTGGTTTTACCTTCACCGGCATGGTGCCGCATATTTTTTTAATTTCTGAATGGTTTTCCTCGAAACGGGCATCGGCAATCGGATTCGTCTACGCCGGCACCGGGCTCGGCATCATGTTGCTCGCGCCTTTGAGCGAATGGATGATTTCAAGTTATGGCTGGGCGCGCGCCCTTGAAACCTATGCCGCGATTGTCTCGATCGGGCTCTTACCGGTCGTTTGGCTATTTTACCAGCACGGACCTCACGGCGAACGCCTGCGTCAACGTACCGAGAAGCAAGATGATCAAAATCAATGGACAGCGCGGCTGGCCTTGCAGAGTCTACAATTCTGGCTGCTGTTTATCGCGCGCATCGCCGCGGCTTCGGGAACCACGGTGATCGTGACGCATCAAGTGGCCCACGTGGTCGACGTGGGGTTTAGCAAACTCCTGTCCGCGTCGATTTTCGGCCTTGCCGGCATCACCAGCAGCTTCGGCCGGGTGATTTTCGGCTTCATCGCCGATCGTTTAACCAAACAGGCGGCATACACGCTCAACATCGCGATGACCATCGTCGGCGTCGGTGCGCTGATGATTCTGCGCGATCCGAGTCAAGCTTGGCTGCTCTACGTCTATGTGATTTTTTTCGGTATCGGTTTCGGTTCGCGCGCGGTGATTTTTTCCGCGCTTACCGCGGATATCTTCTCCGGTAAAGGATTCGGATCGATTCTCGGCTATTCAACCGTAGCGGTGGGTGTCGGCGGCGCGCTCGGCTCCTGGTTGGGTGGCGTGTTTTACGATTGGACCGGCAGCTATCTCGTCTCCTTTGCGCTGTCGGCGTTGGTGCTGTCGGTTTCGGATCTCTGCATCTGGCTGTCCGCTGTCCCATCGGTGGAAGATTATGACAAGCGGCTCTGGGCGAGCCGGCAAAAATAGTACGGCAATTGATGATCGCCTCTCATGTTCTGCCTTGAGGCTCTCCCGAGAAGCTGGTAACTATATTTTTTACAGAAACCATGGATGCTCGGCTGCGAGAGGGGATACGTCTGTTTAACGACAGCCGATTTTTCGAATGCCACGAAGTTTTGGAAGACCTGTATCGGCAGAGCGCTGATGAGAATAAGCCGTTTCTTGAAGGCTTGATTCAGCTCGCCGCTGCGTTTCGTTTGTATTGCGACTTCGGCGAAGTCAGAGGACCGGTGCGGATGATTCACCAAGCGCTGATTCGCTTCGAAAACTACCAACCGGCGTTTTTGCAGATTCAAGTACATCATCTTTGCCAAGGCGCGGAAGCATGGACGAAGGCAGTGGAAACCGGCGCCGCTCCGTCGCCGGCATCGAGCATTCCGAAAATACAACTCCAACGCTTTAGCTTCTTCTCATGACTGATCCCGCGCTGGCGCAGCGACTCGAACAATTTCTCCAAGGATCTTGGACCGGCAGTAAACGGATTCAAGGCATCCAAGGCGGCGCGCGCGCCTTCGTGCTGTCGCTCGCGGCCCTTCGCTTGCGACAGCCGATGCTGGTCATTTGCTCGAGCGCGCGCGAGGCGGAAGGTCTTTACGACGATCTAAATTTTTTTCTCGGCGAAGAGCACGCGCAAGCGCCGCTGCGCAAGCGCTTGCTTCTGTTTCCGTCTTGGGAAGTGTTGCCTTTTGAAAAGCTCTCACCCCATCCCGACAACATCGCCGGCCGCTTGGAAGGCCTTTACAAGCTCGTCGAAGATTCGGCGCCGATTCTGATCGCGACCCCGGCCGCGTTGATGCAAAAGGTCATCGCTAAAGAATCGCTCCGGCGATCCTATTTGTATTTGGTGGCGGGCCAGGACTTGCAGCGTGAGCACTTGCTCGAGCACTTGGTGCAGTGGGGCTTTCAAAACGTTCCGCTGGTCGAGGAGCGTGGCGATTTCAGCGTCCGCGGCGGCATCGTCGATCTGTTCTCGCCGGGTTACGGTCGGCCACAGCGCCTGGAATTCGACGGCGATCGCCTGGAGTCGATTCGCGAGTTCAATCCGTCGACCCAGCGCAGCGCGCAAGTGCAAGAGGAGATGTTGCTGCTGCCGATGAAAGAGTTTTCCTTGAAGCAAAGCGGGTTGGAGAGCGCCGTGCGCCAGTTGGATCAGCGCGCCCTGGAACTGGAAGTCGAGCGTCGCGAAAGGAACGGCCTTCTCGAATCCGTCCGAGAAGGCATACCGTTTCCGGGTATCGAATTTCTGGTGCCGTATTTCTGCGGCGAACTGGTGCCGGTCTTTTCCTATCTATCGCCGCAGACTTTGATTTGGCTCGATGGTGCAGATCACGTCGAAGCCGAGGCAGCGCGCTTTGGCCAGCTTACTTGGGACCGCAACCAACAGGCTAAAGAAGAACACCGCTTGGTCGCGCCGGTCGACGCGCTCTATCTCAACGAGCATGAATGGCGCGACGTGCTCGGACAATTTTCACAGGTTCAAGGCGAGGCGCTTACTATTTTGGCCGCCTCCGACCGAGCGCGCGAATCGACGCTCACGGTGGAATCTTATCTGACCACGGATATTCGCCAGGAGGCTGCGTACGCCGGCAAGGATCCGTCGCTAGCGCCCTTGATCGAACATCTAAAACTTTGGGACAAAGAGCGGGTGATATTCGTCGCGCCGACCAAGGGTGATGCGATGCGGCTGAGGGAGCTATTGGGCAATTACAATTTTCAGCTGCCGGTGCTCGACGAGCGGGGGCCGGCATTGTTCGAGCGCACGGATTTCGCGCACGCGATCGTTTGCGGCGAACTCAACCAGGGCTTTCGCCTCCCGGAAGGTCGCCTTATATTCGTTACCTTCGATGAGATCTTCGCTACCCGCAAGCGTCAACCGACGACTTCGGCCAAGCGCCACCCGAGCCATTTTCTCACGAGCTTGAGCGAGCTCAAACAGGACGATTTCGTGGTGCATCTCGATCACGGCATCGGTGTCTATCGCGGGCTCAAATTTTTAAAAGTCGCCGGGGTCGAAGGCGAGTTTCTGCACCTGGAGTACGACGGCGGCGACCGTCTGTACTTGCCGGTGGACCGCATCAACATGGTGCAGAAATACATCGGCGGCGACGGCGCTGCGCCGGGCCTCGATCGTTTAGGAGGCACGGCTTGGGAAAAGGTTAAAGCCAAAGCGCACAAATCGATATTTGCCATGGCCGAAGAATTGGTTCAGCTCTACGCGCTCCGTGAGGCTCGCGCGGGCACCGCCTTTGCGCCGCCGGACAACCTGTACAAGGAATTCGAAGCGGCATTCGAATACGAGGAAACGCCCGATCAGCAGCGCGCCATCGACGAGACTCTCGCCGGCATGCAGGGCAAAAAACCGATGGATCGGTTAATTTGCGGCGATGTCGGTTACGGCAAGACCGAAGTCGCCATGCGCGCCGCGTTTCTCGCCGTCGAAGGCGGCAAGCAGGTTGCCGTGCTGGCGCCGACGACGATCCTCGCGCAGCAGCATTTGCAAACCTTTCGCCACCGCTTCCGCAATCACCCGGTGCGGATCGAAATGGTCAGCCGGTTTCTCACCCCGAAGGAAGTCACCGAGATCTTGCAAGACGCGGCGAAAGGCAAGGTCGACATCGTCATCGGCACGCATCGCTTGCTGCAAAAAGACGTGGAGTTTCAGAACTTGGGGCTGGTCATCGTCGACGAGGAGCATCGCTTCGGTGTGGTGCACAAAGAGCGATTGAAGAAGCTTCGCCAGCTGGTCGATGTTCTAAGCCTTACGGCGACGCCGATCCCGCGCACCTTGCACATGTCGCTGGTGGGCATCCGCGATCTGAGCATCATTGAAACGCCGCCGGTCGATCGGTTGGCGATTCAAACCTACGTGACCCGCTATGACGAACGGCTGATTCGCGATGCGATCCTCCGCGAGCTCGAGCGTGGCGGCCAGGTTTTCTTTCTGCATAACCGGGTCGAAACCATCGATCGCCTGGCGCTCAAGCTGACCGATCTGGTGCCGGAAGCGAAAATCGCCGTGGCGCACGGCCAGATGCGACCAAGGGAGTTGGAAAAAGTCATGCTCGACTTTTTCGACAACAAAACCCAGGTCTTGGTTTGTTCGGCGATCATCGAGTCGGGGCTCGATTTTCCCAACGCCAACACGATCATCATCAATCGTGCCGATAAATTTGGCCTGGCGCAGCTCTATCAACTGCGCGGCCGCGTCGGCCGTTCCCATCGGCATGCGTATGCATACTTGCTGATTCCCGGCGAAAAGGCGATCACGCCGGACGCCGAGAAGCGCTTGCGCGCGCTCCAGGAGATCGACGGGCTCGGCGGCGGCTTTAAGCTCGCCATGCACGATCTGGAAATACGCGGTGCCGGCAATTTACTCGGCGACCAGCAGTCGGGGCAAATTAACGCGCTGGGTTTTGAGCTTTACACCGAGATGATGGAAAAGGCCATTCAGGAATTGCGAGGTCAGGAAATTTTACCGGAAGTCGATCCGGAAATTCGATTGGGCATCTCGGCTTACTTTCCCGACAAGTATATTCCCGACGCCAATCAGCGACTTTATTTTTACAAGCGTCTGGCGAGCCTGCGTAGCAGCCAGGAATTGGACGAACTCAAGGCAGAGATCGAGGATCGTTTCGGACCCTATGGCAGCGTCGTCGATAATCTATTTCTGGTCATGAACCTGCGCCGCACGCTGAAAGAGTTTCTGGTGCAGCAAATTAGCGTTTCGGAGGGTCGGGTTTACTTACTGTTCCATCCCGAGTCGCCGGTGAAAGTCGAAAAACTCCTGGAGCTGATCGGCAAACAAAAAAGCCGTTTTCGTCTTTCGCCCGACGGGCGCTTGTCGTTTGCCCCGCAACATTTAGAATGGGAGCTGCTGGTGGAAGAAGTCGTCGAGCTCCTGCACTCGATTCAGGACATGCCGGCGGCGCAGAGTTTTTCTCAGGCGACGCTGCCGCTGTGACCCGCCGATTGACAAATTCGGCGAGCACCGAAAAATGAGGCAAAGTGGCGGCACGATCGGGCCCCAGCGGGTTGGCTTTTAAATTCGAATATGGTAGCTAGTTTAAGAATTTGTTCGATTTTCTACTGCAAGTCGAGATGCCCATGCTGAGGCAAGCCCTGACCAAAAGCTTCCTGATCTTTTTTTTCCTGGTCAACGCACATCCCGTTGGCGCCGCGGTCATCGAACAATTAATTGTCGTGATCAACGGCGAGCCCTACACCCTATCCAACGTAAACAGCTACGCTAAAAGCAAGTTGGCACGCGGCTTCCCCAGTGGTAACCTCAACCCGATCAATACCAGCGACCGCGAAGTGCTCGAGCAGTTTATCACCGACAAACTCTTGGAAGCGGAGGTCCGCGAATCAGGGATCGTCGTCAACGATGATGACGTCAATCGCTACATCGAACAGGTCAAAAAAAATAATCGCTTATCGGACGAAGATTTGAAAGTCGCTCTCGGCAGGGAAGGGCAGACTTTAGATAGCTACAAAACATCAGTCAAAGCCGAGATGGAAAAAAGCGAAATCATCGATCGTCAGGTCAAAAGAAAAGTCAGCATCACCGATGAGGACGTCGAACGCTATTACAAACTCAACTCGAAAAAATATCGCGGCAACGACCGCGCCCGCATCCGCCATATTTTGCTCTCGTTGCCGGAAAATGCGCCGGCGGAGCGCGTTCAGAGCGCGACTACAAAAGCGAAAGAGCTCTACCAGCGCATCGCCGCAGGAGAAGATTTCGCCGCGTTGGCGCGGCAGAATTCCGAAGGAGCCGGGCGCGCCGAAGGCGGCGATATCGGGTGGGTCAACCGCGGCACTTTGATTTCGGGTCTCGAAGAGGTGGCGTTTGAAAAATTATCCGTCGGTCAGGTGAGCGAACCGTTTCGCACCAGCATGGGGGTTCACATTGTCAAGCTCGAAGGACGCGAAGCCGGCAACGTGCTTTCCCTCAATACCGCCGCGCCGCGGATCAAGGAAGAGCTTTTGAACAAGGCCCTCGAAGAGCGCTTCACAAAATGGATGAAAACCGATTTGCGCCGAAAACATCGGGTCGACGTCAAAGTGGCCGGCGTTGTTTTCAAGCCGGAAGATTCGAAAGAGGCCACGATGAACACGCTCGTGGCCAATTCCAATCGATCCACTCGACGCGGCGAAGAGCGAACGTTCTTGAGTTACTTTAATCCGTTTTCGTACATCGTCAAAGAGACTCCGTTTGACGAGGAAGATCCCAAGAGTCCATTGGCGGGTAAGAAGGTAGTCAGTGTACTTGGGGTGCCGCTGTTCACGACCGAAGACGTCGACGATGTGCCGGATGTTTTAACCCCGCCTCCGCCGCCGAAAGACTCTGAAAAAGGGGTCTTCTCGAACGTATTGGATTCGCTGAATCCTTTTTCCTCGAAAAAGCCCTGATTGCTTGTCTCGGCAGCGATAAGCGCGGATAATGAAGTCGCATTATCCCGGTGCAAAGATTCTATTTTCATGTCCAATAAACCGATCATCGCCGTTACGATGGGCGACCCGGCGGGAATCGGTCCGGAAATCATTCTCAAGGCCCTCACGGACCCGATCATCAAACGAGTGGCGCGGCCGTTAATTTTGGGCGACTGGGGAGTGTTGCAGCGCGCCCGCAGTGGCAAAAGAAAGGCCCCGGAGTTAATTTGCTGGCAACCAGGACAACGGCTCTCGTCGTTGCTCAATCACCGGAGCGCATACGTCGTCTGTGCCTTGTCCGCTCTTGCCGCTAAAGAATCACGGCCGGGTGTTCCCTCCAAAGCCGGTGGTCACGGCGCGTTTAGCTACATTCGAGTGGCGGCAAAGTTAGCGCTCTCAAACGTCGCTGACGCCATTGCCACCGCGCCGATCAGCAAAAGCATTTTGATCGGTGCCGGCTACAATTATCCCGGCCATACGGAGTTGCTCGCTGAACTCAGCCATACCGCCGAGTGCCGCATGATGCTGATCGGCGCCAAGCTCCGCGTGGTCCCGGTGACCGGCCATATCCGCTTCACCCAGGTAGCGCGAAAACTTACGCGGGAAAATATTCAGACGACTTTGGAGTTGACCTATCGAAGCCTCAAAGATCATTTTGGCATTGCCAAGCCCCGCTTGGCGGTGGCGGCGTTGAACCCGCACGGCGGGGAAGAGGGCATTTTTGGCGATGAGGAAATTGATATCATCGCGCCTGCGGTAAAGTCGGCTCGCAAGAAGCGCATTCCAGCCTACGGACCGTTTCCCGCCGACAGTCTATTCCACCATGCCGCGCGCGGCGACTACGATGCGGTTGTTTGTATGTACCACGACCAGGGATTGATTCCGCTCAAGCTGCATCATTTTTTTGGCGGTGTCGCGCTCACTTTAGGTCCGCCGTTTATCCGAACTTCGGTGGATCATGGCACCGCTTATGATATCGCTGGGACCGGCAAAGCGGACGAAAGCAGCATGAAGGAAGCGATCCTTTTAGCTGCGCGCTTGGCGCGCAGAAAGGTCAACCGGAGGACGCCATGAACCCAGCGGTGTTTCGCGAATACGACATTCGTGGTTTGGCCGAAAAAGATTTCGACAAAGACTTCGCGTCCTTGCTCGGTAGGGTGCACGGCACGGCGATCGCCCAAAGGGGCGGTAAATGCGTTACGGTAGGACGAGATTGCCGGGCGACATCGGATCTTTATGCCGAAGCGGTCATCGCTGGAATGGCTGCCGCCGGGTTGCATGTTTACGACATCGGCATCTCGCCGACGCCGTTGCTGTATTTTTCTTTGTTTCATCTCGATGCCGACGGCGGCATTCAAATTACCGCGAGCCACAATCCCTCGGAGTACAACGGCTTTAAAATCTGTCTCGGCAAGGACACGCTCTACGGCCAGCAGATCCAAGAGCTTCGCGCGAAAATGGAACGCCGCGAGCTTCGTGAAAAACCGGGTGGAAAAGTGGAACGCTACGAAATTGTGCCGCCCTATAGCAAGCAATTGCTGGCCGACGTGCCCAAGCTCGCCCGGCCGTTGAAGGTGGTTGTCGATGCCGGCAGCGGCGTGGGTGGTCCGGTGGCGCCGCCGATATTCAAAAAACTGGGCTGCCGGGTTTGGGAAATCGCTTGTGTGCCGGACGCCAACTTTCCGTTTCACCATCCCGACCCGACCGTGCCGGAAAATTTGCACCTGCTGATCGAAAAGGTCAGACGTGAAAAAGCGGATTTGGGCATCGCTTACGACGGCGACGCCGATCGGATTGGCGCCGTGGATGAGAAGGGAAATATTCTCTGGGGTGATGAGTTGTTGGTGTTGTTTTCCCGCGACGTGCTCAAGCGCAACCCGAATGCGGTGATCATTTCCGAAGTGAAATGCTCGCAGCGGCTCTACGACGACATCGCCAAGAACGGCGGTCGGCCGGTCATGTGGAAAGCCGGCCATTCCCTGCTCAAGGCAAAGATGAAAGAGACCGGCGCGCTCTTGGCGGGAGAAATGAGCGGTCACATGTTTTTCAAAGAGCGCTATTTCGGTTACGACGATGCCATTTATGCATCGCTTCGCTTGCTGGAAATTCTCGCCAACTCGGAAACGCCGCTGTCGGGTTTGCTTGCGGATTTACCCAAGAGCGTCTCCACGCCGGAGATTCGCGTCGACTGTCCGGACGAAAAAAAGTTTGCCATCGCGGCCAAGGCCACCGAGTATTTTCGCCAGCACTATGACGTCATCGATGTCGACGGGGTGCGCGTACGCTTTGCCGACGGCTGGGGACTGATCCGCGCCTCCAACACGCAGCCCGCGCTGGTGCTGCGTTTTGAAGCGTCTTGCCAACAAAGGCTCGACGAATATCGCGCGCTGATCGAGAACAAGCTCAAAGAATTCCGAGTCTAGTGAGAGCTTGCGATGGCGGCGACAATCGTCATCAAGGGCGCGCGGGTTCATAATCTTAAGAATATCAACCTGGAAATTCCGCGCGACCGCTTCGTCGTGATCACGGGCGTGTCGGGCTCGGGCAAATCTTCACTTGCCTTCGACACGCTCTACGCCGAAGGCCGACGGCGCTATCTGGAATCTATCGCCGCAGACGCGCGCCAACTGTTGCAGCAGATCGAGAAGCCCGACGTCGACAGCATCGACGGGCTTTCCCCGACCATCGCCATCGAGCAAAAACCCGGTCTCGCCAATCCTCGTTCCACCGTCGGCACGATCACGGGTATCTACGATTTTCTGCGGCTGCTCTTCGCGCGCGTCGGACAGACGTTTTGCATCGAGTGCGGCCATGAGGTCAAGGCGCATACCGTGGAGCAGATCGTTGATCAGGTGCTCTTACTACCGGCCGAAACGCGCATCATCATCTTGACGCCCGTGCCGGTGCCGACGGCGGTGAACGCACAAAATCTGCTAGAAGAGCTGGCGCGCCAAGGATTCACTCGTGTGATGATCGATGGCCGGATGGCCGAATTAGGCGGCGAGATCAAGCTCGATGTCAGCGCCGTGCGCCAACTTGATCTAGTGATCGATCGGTTGACGCTGCGCGAAGGCATTCGAAAAAGACTCGCCGAGTCGCTCGAAATCGCGGCGCGCCGCGGCGATCGAATAATTAAGATCCAAATTCTCTCGGAAGATGTCGTCGAGCCGGCGCGTGAGTTGACCTTCAGCCCAAGGTTCGTTTGCCTAAATTGCGGTGCGGCGGCACCGGAGGTTACTCCGAGCCTATTTTCCTTCAATAGCCCCCAAGGCGCTTGCCCGCGGTGTAACGGCTTGGGGGAAATTTCCCAGCGAGGGAAGCGTACCAGCGATTCTGCCGGCATGTCGTGCCCGGATTGTCGCGGCGGCCGGCTCAGGAAAGAAAGTCGCGCGGTGCGGATCGCCGGCCACGACATCTGCCAAATCGCCGCGCAGCCAATCGCGGACGCGATTGAGTTTTTTAGCCGACTCGAATGCGCCGAAGGGCGAAAGATCATCGGCGAAAGAATCGCCGGTGAAATCGCTCCGCGGTTGCGGGTATTGGCTCGTTTGGGTCTCGATTACTTAAGCTTGGATCGCTCTTCGGTGACGCTTTCCGGCGGCGAGCTTCAAAGAGTGCGTCTGGCAACGCAAGTCGGCTCGGGAATGGCGGGCGTGCTCTACATTCTCGACGAGCCGAGCATGGGATTGCATCAGAAAGACAACGCGCAGCTTCTCGATCTTCTCACCCAGCTGCGTGATGCCGGCAATTCGGTGCTCGTCGTCGAGCACGACCCCGAAACCATAAAGGCGGCGGATCATATTATCGATATGGGGCCGGGAGCAGGGGAGCGGGGCGGCGAAGTGGTCGCCCAGGGAACCCTTGCCGACATTCTGCAGGACAACCAATCTCTCACCGGTCGTTATTTGTCGGGTGCAATGAAAATTTTGCCGATATCCGATAGGCGCGCAGGAACAGGAAAATTTCTCGTGATCAAAAACGCCCGCGCGCGCAATTTGAAGAATTTGACGGTGCAGATTCCCATTGGTGCCATGACCTGCGTGACCGGTGTCTCCGGTGCCGGCAAGAGCACGCTGGTGATGGAGGTTCTTTATCGTGGTTTACAGCGGCGGTTGCAGCGCTTGAAAGGAAACGATTCGTCCGAAGCCGAACTGATCGGCTGGGAGCATTTTGATCGACTGATTGGTGTCGACCAGCAACCGATCGGCCGGACGCCGCGCTCCAATCCGGCGACCTACACCGGAATTTACGATCACCTGCGTGAGTTTTTTGCCCAGCTACCGGAAGCGCGCGTGCGCGGCTACAAGGCCGAACGTTTCTCGTTCAACCTGAGGAGTGGGCGCTGCGAAGCGTGCGCCGGAGACGGGGTCACTCGGATCGAGATGTACTTTATTCCAGACCTCTTCGTCACCTGCCCGGTATGCAAGGGGCGGCGCTATAATCGCGAGACTTTGGACGTCAAGTACAAGGGACTTAGCATCGCCGACATCATCGAGTTGACCGTCGATCAAGCGCTGGAAGTGCTTCACAACCTCCCGCCGATTCGGGAGCGGCTGCAAACTTTGCGCGATGTCGGGCTCGGCTATCTACGTATCGGCCAACCAGCATCGACATTGGCCGGCGGCGAGGCGCAGCGGGTCAAGCTTGCGCGTGAGTTGGCCCGAAGATCTCTCGGCCGTGCTCTCTACGTTCTCGACGAGCCGACCACGGGACTTCATTTCGACGACGTGAAGAAACTATTGGAGCTGCTTCACCGTCTAACCGATGCTGGTAACACCATTGTGGTCATCGAACATAATCTCGATGTGATCAAAGACGCGGATTATGTGATCGACTTGGGCCCGACAAGCGGGGTTAAGGGTGGTGAAGTCGTTGCGGTGGGAACTCCGGCAGAGATTGCTAAGGTTTCCAGTTCATTTACCGGGCAATATTTGCGACCAGCGTCTAGCCGGACATAGGATCTTTCTGCTGTTTTTATTCCGATATATCAAGCAGTTAAATGGTTATGGATTGAAGTTGACAGTGCGCCGGGTTTTGGTTAGTCTGATATCAGACTTAAATGGTCTGTAATAGCTTGGGTCTGCGCTTTATGACGATCAAGACGCCTATTTATCTCGATAATCACGCGACTACTCAGGTGGATGCGCGCGTTATGGAGGTGATGTTGCCGTATTTTATTGAACGGTTTGGTAATGCGGCCAGTAAGAGCCATGCGTTCGGTTGGGAGGCGGAGGCGGCCGTCGATACGGCGCGCGAGCAAGTGGCAAAACTGATTGGCGCGTCGTCGCCCCGGGAAATTGTCTTTACCAGTGGCGCGACGGAGTCGGATAATCTTGCGATTAAGGGTGTGGCGGATTCTTACCGCGAAAAGGGAAATCATATCGTGACTTGTGTGACGGAACACAAGGCGGTTTTGGATAGCTGCAAGGTCTTGGAGAAGCATGGATTCCAAGTCACCTATTTGCCGGTAAATGCGGCTGGATTTATTGATGTTCAAGAGTTGGAAAACGCGCTGACGGATAGGACGATTCTGATTTCCATCATGGCGGCAAACAATGAGATCGGCACGACTCAGGCGATGAAAGAGATCGGCCGATTGGCGAAGGGGAAAGGCATTCTCTTGCACAGTGACGCAACCCAGGCGGTGGGCAAGATTCCCATAAACGTCGAGGATATGGGGATCGATCTATTGTCATTGACGGCGCACAAAATGTACGGCCCGAAAGGAGTTGGCGCGCTCTATGTGCGCTCGACTAAGCCGCGGGTCAAAATTACTGAGATGATTGACGGCGGCGGCCACGAGCGCGGCATGCGATCGGGGACGCTCAATGTGCCTGGGATTGTCGGTTTGGGCGAAGCTTGCGAGATTGCTCAAAAAGAAATGCATGCAGAAAGTGAACGTCTCACGGCCTTGAGAGAGCGGCTCAAAGTGGGGATTTTCAAACAGCTCGATGATGTTTATATTAATGGTGACGCCGTAAAACGATTGCCCGGTAACATGAACATCAGCTTCGCCCATGTTGAAGGCGAATCGCTCATGATGGCGCTCAAGGAAATCGCCGTATCGAGCGGATCGGCATGCACATCGGCGAGTCTAGAGCCTTCTTACGTGCTGAAGGCGATTGGCCTGGAAGATTCATTGGCGCATGCATCGATCCGTTTCGGCTTGGGTCGCTTCAACACCGCAGAGGAGATCGATTATACGATTGACCGAGTCAGCGAAGAAGTGCGTCGGCTGAGAGAGATTTCACCGTTGTATAGGGCGAAAGTGAAACGGCAAAAGCGACACGCTGAGCTCGAGAATCCGGCGAAAATCGCTTAGGCGTTTACGAGGAGGAAGAAATCTATGGCCATGGGAGTCAGCCTCACCGAGCGTGCTGCGGCGCGGATCAAAGAATTGATTGCTGCGGAGAGTCGGGAGGGGCAGGGATTGAGAGTGAAGGTCGTCGGCGGTGGCTGCTCGGGTCTGCAGTACAAAGTCGACTTCGATGCTCCCAAAGGAACCGACAAGGTTTTTGAAAAGGACGGTGCCAGAGTGTTGATCGACATGAAAAGCTTGCTCTATTTGAGCGGCACGGAGCTCGATTACAAAGACGAGCTGATGCAGTCGGGCTTTGTTTTTCAGAATCCCAACGTCAAGAAATCTTGCGGCTGCGGTGCGTCATTCACGGTTTAGTGAAAGAAGTAGGTAATAGAAAATGAAAACTGCCACAAACACGGTCGAAGATCTGACTCGGCGCGAATATAAGTACGGCTTTATCACCGACATCGCAGCCGATACCGTTCCTCCCGGGTTGAGCGAAGAGATTATTCGCTTCATATCCGCGAAAAAGAACGAGCCGGAGTTTATGCTTGAATGGCGGCTTAAAGCTTACCGCCATTGGGCGAAGCTGGAAAAATCCGAGGCCGAGCCGAAGTGGGCGATGGTGCATTATCCGGCCATCGATTACCAGTCGATTCGCTATTATTCGGCGCCGAAATCGAAGACGGACGGACCAAAGACTCTGGAAGAGGTCGATCCTGAGCTGCTCGCAATGTACGAGAAGCTGGGTATCCCCCTCAAAGAACAGGAATCCCTGGCCGGTATCGCCGTCGATGCGGTATTCGACAGCGTCTCGGTAGCCACGACGTTCAAAGCAAAGCTCGGCGAGTTGGGAATCATTTTCTGTTCTTTTTCGGAGGCCGTACACAATCATCCGGAGCTGGTGCAAAAATATTTGGGCTCCGTGGTGCCCTACACCGATAACTTTTTTGCGTCGCTCAATTCGGCGGTGTTTAGCGATGGTTCGTTTTGTTACATTCCAAAAGGCGTGCGCTGCCCGATGGAGCTGTCAACCTATTTCCGCATCAATGCTGCGGAGACCGGCCAGTTTGAGCGCACGCTGATCGTCGCGGAAGAAGGAGCGACGGTAAGTTATCTCGAAGGTTGTACCGCGCCGATGCGCGACAAAAATCAATTGCACGCGGCAGTGGTGGAGCTGGTCGCCCATCGCGACGCGCAGATCAAATACTCCACGGTACAAAACTGGTATCCGGGCGACGCCGAGGGCAAAGGCGGCATTTACAATTTTGTCACCAAGCGCGGCAAGTGTTTGGGTGAGCGCTCGAAGATTTCGTGGACCCAGGTGGAAACCGGCTCGGCGATCACCTGGAAGTATCCGAGCTGTATTTTGCAAGGCGATGATTCGGTCGGCGAGTTTTACTCGGTGGCGCTGACCAACAATTACCAGCAAGCCGATACCGGCACGAAGATGATCCATATCGGCAAAAACACCAAAAGCACGATCATTTCCAAGGGGATTTCCGCGGGCCATGGGCAAAATACTTACCGTGGATTAGTGAAGATCATGAAAGGCGCGGCGGGCGCGCGCAACTATTCGCAGTGCGATTCGTTATTACTGGGCGACAAATGCGGCGCGCATACGTTTCCGTACCTCGAGGTGCTGAACAACGCGTCGCAGGTTGAGCATGAAGCATCGACCTCCAAGATCGGCGAGGATCAACTGTTTTACTGCCGCCAACGCGGCATCTCGACCGAAGACGCGGTCAATATGATAGTCAATGGCTTTTGCAAGCAAGTCTTCAAAGAATTGCCTATGGAGTTCGCCGTCGAGGCGCAAAAGCTTCTGGGTGTGAGCTTGGAGGGGAGCGTCGGATAGAACAGAGACCAGTAATCAGAAGTCAGAGAACAATTATGGCAGGCGAGATTTACTTCGATAACAATGCGACGACCCGAGTATTGCCGGAAGTCGCTGAAGCCATGTTGCCGTTTTTGACGGAGCACTACGGTAATCCGTCGAGCATCCATCGCTTTGGCAGTGAGGTCGGGCAAAAAGTCGGTCAAGCGCGGGCGCAAATCGCGGCGCTGATCGGGGCCGCCGATCCGATCGAAGTGATTTTCACCAGCTGCGGGACCGAGGGAGATAATGCGGCGATCCGCGGCATGCTCGAAGCGCGTCCGGATAAGCGCCACATCGTCACCACTCAGGTCGAGCATCCAGCGGTGTTAGGACTGTGTCAGCACTTGGAGAAGAGGGGCTACCGCGTAACCTGGTTGGGTGTGGATAAAAATGGCGCGCTGGATCTGGCGGAGTTGCGCTCCGCATTGACCGACGACACAGCGCTAGTGTCGATCATGTGGGCGAACAACGAGACCGGGGTGGTTTTTCCGGTCGAAGAAATTGGCGCCATCGTTCGATCGAAGGGAATACCGTTTCATGTCGATGCGGTGCAAGCCGCAGGGAAACTTCCGATCAAAGCGAAAGATCTGCCGATCGATTTGCTTACGATTTCAGGCCATAAATTTTATGCCCCAAAAGGTATCGGCGCGCTCTACGTGCGGCGCGGCCTGACATTTCCACCGTTCATGATCGGTGGGCACCAGGAGCGTAATCGGCGTGCCGGAACGGAAAATGTCGCGGCAATCATCGGTATGGGCAAAGCAGCGGAGATTGCCTTTGGTCGCATAGAGGAGGATTCGGTTCGTATCAAGCAGCTGCGCGATCAGCTGGAAACCTTGTTGCTTCGATCCTGTCCGGGCAGTCGGGTCAATGGCGAGGCGCAAGATCGTTTGCCGAACACCTCGAACATCAGCTTTCGCTATCTGGAAGGCGAATCGATCCTGGTGCTGTTAGACCAACAGGGGATTTGTGCGTCCACCGGCTCGGCCTGCACCGCCGGCTCATCGGAGCCTTCTCACGTGCTGCGCGCAATGAAAGTGCCGGCGGATTGGCTCCAGGGCGCGGTGCGTTTCAGCTTGAGTCGATTTAATACCGAAGACGAGATCCGTTATGTGAACGAAAAGATGCCCGCGATCGTCCAACGCTTAGAGGGGTTTTCGGCATTGGGCAGACTGCGAAACTCACAGCAGGCGCGACCCGAACAGCAAAAGGTCGGCGGCGCGATCACGGCAAGGGGGTAAAGCGATGGGGCTCATGCAGATTCCTCGACGGGTGGATTATGGATTAAGGGCGGTGATTTATCTGTCAGACCAGGACCCAGAGAAATGCTGCTCCATTGCGGAAATCGCCAAGCGCCAGGGGGTGCCGCGAAAATTTTTGGAAAAAATAATTCAAGACTTGATTCGCGGCGGGCTGATCAAGTCGAAAAGAGGTTCGTTAGGCGGCTATGCCTTGGCGCGGCCGGCAGACGTGATTTCGTTTTACGACGTGATCGCGGCGATCGAAGGACCCGTGACGGTGAATGCGTGCCTGGACGATGAATTGGGGTGCGACCAGTTGCCTCGTTGCACGATGATCGGCGTGTGGACTGAAATTCAACGCAGCGTGACCGAGGTTCTTAGCCGGACGACGATCGCCGCTTTACGCCGACCGGCATGCAAGGAGCTAATAGCGTCCTCTTCTCTTTCGAGTGCGGCGTGATCCGGATGGAATATTGTTCGTCGTCTTCCTGGATTCAGGCCGCACTCTAACGGGAGGTGGTGGATATGAGTTACGATACCGGACTTAGTATGGAAGAACGTGTAACCTCACTATTTCAACCGGACACGCTGTTGCCGGATCAGTATCTCGATACGTTTCGGCGCAAGCTGCATTTGGAGCCGGAAAAGAAGCTCATGCTGGCGATATTGGAAGATGCCATCGCATGTTTCCAAAAATACGTCTTCGCCCATGACGTCAAGGGCAAGGCCCTGTTCAATGAGGCCGAAGAGTGGATTGAGGAACTGGACGGAGACGGAATCTTCGCTTTCAACAGCGTCTGCGAATCGGTGGGATTAACTCCCGATTACTTGCGCCGCGGAATGGCTGCGTGGAAGAAGAACGCGCTGGCTCAGCGGACCCAAGCCAAGGTTTACCAACTCGCCGGGCGGTCCACAAAACACAAAGGCAGCGTCTCAATGGCGCGCCGCTCCGGCCGGCGTTTGAAGCGCGCCGCCAGTCGATAAACTAAAAGCCAGTACTCCATACCATCCGGGCGGTGATGGGCCAAATCTGTCGCCGCCCTTTGTTTGCGCCGAGGCCGTCTTGCAATGCTGGGTAAACGAATTCATAGATAGCAGATGGCCAGAAACAAGCGCCAGTTGATTTTTCGCCAGCTCATTTACAGTTTTCGCTACCGCTGCGGCGAATATGTGCTGCGCGGTTTTATCGGTGGCTTGCCGTACATGCCTGAACGGCTAGCGACAGGGTTTATACGACTCATGGCGCGGATCGCGTTTGTTTTTTTATGGAAGTATCGTAAGCGGATGGAAGAAAATGTCGCGACGGTTTTAGCCAAGGAGATTCCCGACCGCGAAAGGCAGAAAGATCTCGTGCGGCGCGCCTGGTTGAATTTTGCCCGGGGCGTGCTCGATACCACGACCGTGATGCATTTCTCTAAAGAGAAAATCATTTCCACCGTGAAGTTGGAGGGCGAAGAACATATTCGCCGCGCTCTCGAACAGGGTCGCGGCGTGCTCGCCTTGAGCGCGCACTTGGGTAGCTTCACTTTGATCGGCGGCCGCTTGGCGGCGAGCGGCTATCCATTCAGCGCGGTGATCAAGCATCCCGCCGACGAACGCTTTGCAAAATTGACGGACGAGTATCGCGCCCAGATAGGGGTCCAGACTATTTCTGCCAAGCCCCGTCGCGAGGCGGTGCGGGGCATTCTTAAAGCGCTCCGCGAAAACCGCATTGTGTTGGTGATTGCCGATGAGTTCAAATCCGGCGATGTGATGGTCGATTTCTTTGGTATGAAAATGCCGGCGCCGCGCGGCCCAGCGACATTAGCGCTGCGCACGGGCGCGGTGACTCTGCCGATGTTCGCAACCCGCCGGCCCGACGATTCGATCGTGCTGACTGTTGGCGCGCCGATCTCGCCAGTGGTGCGTGCAGATCTCGAAGAAAGCGTCGTCGCCACGACCGCCGTCTACACGCGCCACATCGAAGCCGCGATTCGAAATTACCCGGATCAATGGAACTGGTTGGGATTGCCGCGTCGCGACGGCAAAATGTCGCGTGCCGACATGGCACGGTTGTTGCGAAAATCGAGAAAAGCCCAGGCCGCGCAAAGTCCATCGGAACCAAGCAAAACCGGCACGTCTTCGCTTTAAATCGTCTAGAGCTTCGAATCGAAGCCGGGATTCAAAATCCCTTTTTTCTCGGTCAATTCCAGATAGCGGATAAAGCGGTATTTGTTCTCGATCTCATCCAGGCGCAGCGGCGGCAGATTCTTGGGTTGACCTGGTTCGACTTTCACCGCGATCAACGTCAACTCGTTGCGCGCCCATGCGCGCGCGAATTCCGCGTTAAACTCCTCCGGCGTGTTTACCCAGATTGCGTGCTTGTAGCCCGCGCCTTTCGCGATTGTAACCGCGTCGGTATGGCGTGACGCGGTTGCTGTGCCACCGGACGCTTCGTAGATTTCGTTATCGAACAGCAGGTGAATGAGATTGCCGGGTTTCTGCATCGCGATCGTCGGCAGGCCGCAAAGATTCATGAGAAAAGCGCCGTCCCCGTCAATGGCGATGACTTTGCGGTGCGGCAGGGCGATGGCGAGACCCGCCGCGATTGACGACACCAGCCCGAGCGTGCGGGTTTTGAGATTGCCTTCGCTCGGCCGAACTGCCCACCATTCGCGCGCGCCCCAACCCGTGCAGACCGCCAACGCATCGCGCGCCTCCGTGGCAATCGCCCGCAAATAATCGTAGCGCTGCATCAATTGACTCCGAGAACGCTCTTGGTTAACAAGACGGCAACGGGCTTCTTGGCATCGTCGGCCAAGATCTGCGCGCCGCGCAACACGGTGTCGATCTCCTCCCTGTGGCGCAGCACGTAGCTCCGAAACCCCATCGCTTGAAGAACAGGTTCGGTGACCGCGCCGAGCGTGGTGAAGCCGCGATCGCCGATATCGCCGGCATAATAGATCAGCATCAAAATCGGGATCTGAAACTGCAGCGAGGTCGTAGTGAGCGCGTTGCAGCTGTTTAAGAAACCGGCGTTTTGCATGATGATCGCGGTCTTTTTGCCGGCCAGATACGCGCCGGCGCAAATGCCGATGCCTTCTTCCTCGCGGCAGAGCGGCACATGTTTAAGCTCCGTATCTTTTTCCACGGCGCGGATCACTTCGAGCATTTTCTCGTCGGGGAGAGTGGCAACGAAATCGATGCCGGCTTTTTTCAAGCCGGCAACGATCGCCGCCGCCGAGGCTTCTGCGTCCAGATTGTCCATTTTTTCCTGCTCTATGTGCGCTTAAGCCGCGCGGAGTCGCCTAATAGTCGTTCCCCGTCGTTGCCGATTGGTTTACTATCGCTACTGCGAATAAAGCGAAGTTGTCAAGCCGCGTCAGTGCCCTTGACACTCAAACGCCAGGCCCTATAGTGATCGGGAAAAAACAAATACGATGGAAAAAGAAGTCAAAGTCAGCGACCAACATGTCTGGGTCGGCATCGAGGATCGTCATGTTCACTTGGGACTGACCAATTACATTCAAGGGGCGCTCGGCACGGTGATTTCCGTCGAGCTGCCGGATGTGGGCGATCAGATCGAAGAAGGTGAAATCTTCGCCGAAATCGAATCCGTATCCACGGTGCACGAGTTCCTCTCGCCGGTGACGGGCACCGTACTAACGGTCAATCCACAGCTCGAAGATCGTCCCTCGATCATTAACGAAGATCCCTACAACCAAGGATGGCTAGTCGAGGTTCGGTTAAAGAGCGACGCCGAGCTCGAAGCGCTTATGGACACGGACGAATACTACCATTTTGTTTTCAAAGACCAGCCGTGAACCATTCCTCTTCAGGCGCTTTGTTTTTGGCCCCTTAAAATTATCGAGCCACCAAATCGACAAGTCGCAGCCAACTGATCACCGACGGATTTATCGCGTTTGTTTTTGCGCCGTTTTGGCGCGCGCTTCAACCGCAGGCTTGCTAACGTTTGTAAGCGCCGCGTCGCGTTTTGGTGGGCTTGGAAAGCGATAAACCACTTCGCCGGGCCGCACCAAATTAAGCTCTTCACGCGCGAGCTTTTCAAGAAATGCATTGTCATTGCGGATCCGGTAGACGCGCTCCCGTAGGGCAGCATTTTCCTTTTGCAGGCGATAATTCTGCTCGTCCAGCCGGTCTTTCTCACCGCGCAACCGCCATAAGTGCACCGCCCCGCGCTCACCGACCACGGTGACTAGGGAGACCACGATGATGAGCGAACCGAATAAATAAATCGGCCAACGCTGTGGTAAAGGTAAACGTAACGGCATGATCCAACGCATGGCAATATAGCATATTTTATGCTTTTGTCTTGGTTGTTGGTAGGCCGATTCGGAGGACAACGATGAAAATTCAACGGATACGCGCGCGTGAAGTGCTGGATTCGCGGGGACACCCCACCGTGGAAGTGGACGTCACGCTGAAAAACGGCGTGAGAGGACGCGCCACCGTGCCGTCGGGCGCGTCCACCGGCCTTCACGAAGCCGTGGAGCTTAGAGACGGGGGCAAGCGCTACCTCGGCAAGGGCGTGGCGCGCGCCGTGGCGCACGTCAACGAAAAAATCGCGCCGCGCTTGCGCGGCAAAGAGGCACGCGATCAAGCAGCGATCGATCAAATCATGCTCGACTTGGACGACTCACCCAACAAGGGCAAGCTCGGTGCTAATGCCATTCTCGGCGCTTCATTGGCCGTCGCCCATGCCCAAGCAACGGCACAGGGAATTTCCCTATACCGGTATTTAGGAGGGAGCGGCGCGAAAACCTTGCCGGTGCCCATGCTCAATGTTTTGAACGGTGGCGCACACGCCGACAATAATGTCGACATTCAGGAGTTCATGATCGTCCCTCATGGCATGCGCAGCTTTGCCGACGCTTT
>DASWCL010000025.1:0-4437 GCA_036390135.1 Binatia bacterium | reverse complement strand
CGACTTGCCCATGGCGCCGGGCAACCAGGAGTTACAAGCCATTCAGCACGCCCACGACAATCTCTATTGGGTCTTCAAGCTGCCGGATGTAGGAAATGACGGGGTTCCGCCGCCGCCCGCGCTGCGCGGCACCGGGCGCGAGGTGCTCTCCGACCAGATGCCGGATGCCGGTGGCGTGGTGCGCCGCGCCTTGCTATTGGCTTTCGATGAACGCACTAACCGCAACTGGCCCGCCATGGGCCTTTCCCTCGCCGAACGCTACACCGGCCATCGGCTGCGTCCAATGGACAATGATTTGGGGCTGGGCGAGGGCCGCATCCCGATAGTCAACCAGCCGTATGGCCCCTACGCAAAGGTCGATGCCGCTGGCTATCAGATGCTGTTTGACTATCACGGCGGCTATCGACGTTTCCGCCAGATAAGCTTCTCCGAAATCCTCGGCCGGCCGGACCTGGCGGCAACGCTGCGCGGACGCATTGTGATAGTTGGCACCGCGGCGCTTTCCATCAAGGATAATTTCGCCACGCCGTTCAGCACAGGCTGGGGTGGGGAGGGGCCGCTGGTCGGGATTGCGCTGCATGCGCACACCGCCGACCAGCTGATACGCATAGCCAATGGCGAATCGCGCAACCCGGTTCCGCTGCCGCGCCTGCTGGACCATGTTGCCATCTGGGCTGCGGCGATGGCCGGCGCGCTGCTGGCGCTGCTGGTCTGGCGCGTGCTGGTGGTCTTGGTGCTGCTGCTGCTGGTCCTCGGCCTGGTGGCCGGCGCCACCGCCTGGGGCTTTGGGGGGGCCGGCTTGTTGCTGCCCGGCGTGCCGGTGGCGCTGGCCTGGGTGCTGAGCGCGGCAGGTTGCAACTTTGTCATGCACTCGGTCGGGCTGCGGGAACGCACTAAGCTGCGCCGCAGCTTCGAGAGCTACCTGGACCCGCGCATCATCAACCAGATGATGCAGGGCGACACGCTGCCTAGCTTCGGCGGCGAGCATCGCGAGATCACCGCTATCTTTACCGACATCGCCGGCTTCACCACCACGGCCGAGACCTTGGATGCCGCCACCGTGGCGGAGCTACTGGGCGAGTATTTCGGCGTGCTGACCGATGCAGTGGTGGAGAATGGAGGGTTGGTGAACGACTTCATCGGCGACGGTCTTGTGGTGTTGTTCGGTGCGCCGATGCATCAGTCGGACCACGCTGACCGCGCGGTCGCCGCCGCCCTGGCGATGGACGAGGCGGGCCAGCGCTTCAGCGCCGGGCTGGCGGCGCGCGGCATCGAGTGGGGCCATACCCGCATCGGCGTGCACACCGGCATGGCACTGGTCGGGAATATCGGCACTCGCGGAAAGCTGAAATACGGCGCGCTGGGCGATACGCTGAACACCGCCTCCCGCGTGGAGGGGCTGAACAAGTTTATCGGCAGCCATGTAGCCGTGAGCGGCGAGACTGCCGCGCAGTGCCGGCGCCAGGGGTTTCGTCCGGTTGGTGACATAATCGTGAAGGGCCGGAAGAATGCCGTACCCATCCTGGTGCCGGTCTCTCCGGCCCACCCGCCGGCGCTGCTGGACCGCTACACCCAAGCCTATGCCGCGCTAAGTCAGAAAAAACCTGAAGCGGCTGAACTTTTCGCTGCGCTGCACCACGATTTTCCGGCCGACGCGCCCGCGGCCTTTCATGCCGGGCGGCTCGCGGCGGGTGAAACCGGAGTTCTGGTGCTCATGCAGGAGAAATGATAGGGAGAAACCGCCTGTATAGGAATTTAAAAACCATTTTTGGCATAGCGCGACAGCCTACGAAGCAGTGTGAATCGTGGCCAGTTATATGGAAGCCATTCGTGGTTGAAGCGAATCGGAAGCAATGGGGGCTTCTCTCCTACTATTCGGGCGCGCGACCGGTCACGGCGGATTACGATTAGAGAGGTTCGCGTTAAAAACCTTCACGATCGTTTTCTCTTCAAAAAAGACCACCTTTTTGCTGTGCTAATATTTTTTTTCTTTCATAAGGCTGAACCCAAGGAGCGCTTCCCCCAATGATAATTTTTTGGATCTTACTTTTCTTGCTGGGATCCAGCTTTCCAACAGCCGCTCACGCGGCGAGTGATGCACTGGCAGAGGTGGACGGAGTTACGATCACTTCTGAAGAAGTCGAGAAAAGTCTCGCCGGACAGCTAAGCAAGCTCGAAGAGCAGATCTATAATCTCAAACGCCAAAAGCTCGATGCGCTGATCAATGACAAGTTGTTGGAAAAGGAAGCGGCCAAGCGCAAGCTCACAGTGCCTGCTTTACTGGATGCTGAGATCACCTCAAAAGTCGGTCTGGTCACGGAGCAGGAAATTGAAAGATTTTACCAGGACAATAAAGCGCAGATCAAAGGAGAGCAGGCTCAAGTTCGGGAGCAGATCAGAGCTTTCTTACAAAACCAAAAGTTGGCGGCCAAGCGCGAAGAGTTTCTCACAGCTCTCCGCTCACAAGCCAAGATAGTTGACAACTTAAAGCCGCCGCCGGTGTTGCGGGTCGAAGTATCTGTGGACGGAGCACCTTTTCGAGGACCGCCGAACGCTCCAATTACAATAGTCGAATTTTCGGACTTTGAATGCCCGTTCTGCAAGCGCGCGCACCCGACCTTAACGCAATTACTTGAGAAATACGCTGGGAAAGTCAAGCTCGTGTATCGCGACTTTCCGCTTGAAAGTATCCATCCCCAGGCGCGGCGGGCCGCCGAGGCGGCGCGTTGCGCGAACGATCAGGGAAAGTTTTGGGACTATTACGACACGCTCTTTACCGAGTCGCCTAAATTGGCTCCCGATGATTTGAAGCGCTATGCGGCGCAAGCCGGGATCGACGTCAAGAAGTTCGACGATTGCCTCTCAGGTGGCGTGCATAAAACCGCATTACAAAAAGATATTGACGAGGGTACGCGTCTTGGAGTCAGTGGCACGCCGGCTTTTTTCATCAACGGACGACCCTTAACGGGAGCTCAACCCCTCGAAGCTTTCGCGCGGATCATCGATGACGAATTGGCACGTGCCACGGCCCCGCGATAGCACACGCGGAATGTTTCCTGATAAACCCTGCTCCCGGATCTTGACGAGCGGCAAACTCATCGCCTGTCTCCCACCGGTCCAATTCAATTAAGGTGCTACAGATTCAGTGAAGTCGGAGCGGCCGCCCGGCAATCGCCGCGCCTCTGCGCTTTGATTGGGCAGCTGCGGTTCCGATCGCCCCCGCTGCGCAAGGCGATAATTCACTCAGTTTTAAACTCGAGCAGAAATTTCACGACGATGAAAAAACTCGGCAAGAGTCAGCTCCCAATCAAGATAGACAACGGCAAAAATTTTCCTCAAGGGCTTTTTTGATTCTGGCATCAAACGTCACAATAAAACGCTCTGCTGTTGATCGCTATCTCCTAATTCGCCGTCATTACTTGATCACGGTTTGAATTGCTCGTCGGTAAACTTTACGCGCACACGACAAAATATTTTGTAAAATGATATTTTTTTCTTGACATACAACTTATTGTGCCTTAATAATCAACTCATCTACAAAATATGGGAGGGTTTGAGTATTAGTTTATCTTCGCCTGAGTTCCGTTTTAACACCCGTCAATCAAAAAGCCCACCCGTGGAATCCTAAAAGGAGGTGCTTATGGCTGCTAAAAAGAAAGCCAAAAAGAAAGCCAAAAAGAAAAAGAAGTAGGTGTAAAGTTGTGGTGGTGTGGTGGTGGTGATTTAAACCCTCCTCACTCTCAGGCGGCTACGGCAATCGTTCTGGTTGCCTAATACACAGAGCCCTCCAGTAACCTACTCGGAGGGCCTTGTGTTTTTGGTTGACTGCTCCATTTTCATTTCACTTCGATTCGCGAATTTTGTTCCTTCCTTTCGCATCCAATTACCGTCGGCTTTATCTCTAAAACCATTTGGACTGCGTACGCGTTGACAGCGGCGACGTGTATTGCGTCCAGCTGACCTGTTGGTTAGAGTGAGATCTTGTGAAGAATCCCATTGACCGTTTTCTTAGGCTCACAGTTCTGCTAACTGGAAGCTTGCTCGCGCTGAGTTTCGCTTCGGCGTGGAGCCAAACGAAGGTTGATTACAAGGCTGTGCCGATCCTCCAACCGATGAAAGACACCGCCCCGACGCCTGAGTTCAGCTTGAACACTCCTGATGGAAAGAAGATTTCACTAAAGGATTTTCGCGGCAAGATCGTCTTGTTGAATTTCTGGGCGAGTTGGTGCGTGCCTTGCCGGGAAGAGATGCCCGCCATGGAAAAGTTATATCAGGAGTATAAACAGAAAAACTTTGTCGTCTTGGCCGTAGCTGTTAAAGACCGCAAACAAGACGCCCTGGACTTCGTCAAGGAGCTCAAAATCAGCTATCCGATCGCGCTCGACCCTGAAGCTCAAGTCGGTAGCCTCTACGGCGCCTGGGGTCTGCCGGCGACCT
>DASWCL010000024.1:0-10559 GCA_036390135.1 Binatia bacterium | reverse complement strand
GTAAAGACTTTGCATCCGAAAATTCACGGCGGCATTCTCGCCTTGCGAGACAATCCCGCACATGTCGCCAAAATGAAGGAGCACGGTATCGCGCCCATCGATCTCGTCGTCGTCAATCTTTACCCGTTTGAAGCGACGGTGGCGCGCGGCGCTGCCTTCGAGGAGATTGTCGAAAATATCGACATCGGCGGGCCGAGCCTGGTGCGCGCCGCGGCGAAAAATCATCAACACGTCGGCGTGGTCGTCGACCCCGAAGACTACGATGCGATTTTGGCGGAATTGAAGACGAATAACCGCGCCCTCTCGCCGGCGACGCACTTCCAGCTTTTCTGCAAAGCCTTTCAGCACACCGCTCACTACGACGGCGCGATTTCGAATTACTTCTCGTCGCTCGACGAAACCAAAAAGCCGCGCCGCTGGGGGCAGACAGTCAACATTCAGGTATCGAAGATTCAGGATATGCGGTATGGCGAAAATCCGCACCAAAGCGCCGCCTTCTATGGTACCGATGGCGATACGGGTCCCACCATCGCGCGCGCCAAACAGTTTCAGGGCAAAGAGCTTTCCTTTAATAACATCTTGGATGCCGACGCGGCGCTCAGCACGGTTTTGGAATTTTCAGAGATCGCCACCGTCGCCATCAAGCACAACAATCCTTGCGGCGTCGCGCTGTCGAAGAAATCGTTGGTGGATTCGTTTCGCAAAGCCAAAGATTGCGACCCGGTTTCGATCTTCGGCGGCGTGATCGCTTTCAACCAACCGGTGGACGAAGAGACCGCAAGAGAGCTCAAGGATATTTTCCTGGAAATCGTGATCGCGCCGAGCTTCACGCCGGAAGCGAAGGCGGTGCTCTCGTCGGCGAAGAGGCTGCTCAACATTCGCTTGCTCGAACTCGATATGAGTCAGCCCCAAGGCGGCGGCTACGATCTACGGCGCGTGCGCGGCGGCCTGTTGATCCAAGATTGGGATACCGGCAAGATCGACGTCCGCGCTTGCAAAGTTGTGACCGAGAGAAAACCCACGGAAGAAGAATACCAGGCCCTCGATTTTGCCTGGCGTGTTTGCCGTCACGTCAAATCGAACACCATCGTGTTCGCGGCGCCGGATCAAGTCCTCGGTGTCGGCGCCGGCCAGATGAGCCGCATCGATTCGACTAAAATCGCAGTCATGCGCGCCGCAACCCACGGATTGGATCTGACGGGTTCGGCCGTCGCGTCAGACGCCTTCTATCCTTTCCGCGACGGACTGGACGAAGCAGCCAACGCCGGCGCCAAATCAGTCATTCAGCCCGGCGGTTCGATCAAGGACGACGAAGTCATTGCCGCGGCCAATGAGCATGGCATCGCGATGATTTTCACCGGCATGAGACACTTTAGACACTAGCTGATTTTTTTTCCGAGGAGAGAAGATGGAGGATCGAAGATCGCGATTCTCTATCTTCCATCCTCGATTCTCCACGATTTATGAAAATCCTTGTGATCGGCAGCGGCGGGCGCGAGCACGCGCTGGTTTGGAAAATCAGCCAAAGCCCGCGGATGACGAAAATTTACTGTGCTCCCGGGAGCGCGGCGATCGGCGAGCTTGCTGAGCTTGCTGCCATCGCACCGGGACAAATCGAAAAACTCGCGGACTTCGCAAGCAAAGAAAAAATCGATCTTACCGTCGTCGGACCGGAACAGCCACTCACCCTTGGCATCACCGATCTGTTTGAATCACGCGGTCTGAGAATTTTTGGCCCCAACAAAGTCGCCGCTCAACTTGAAGGCAGCAAGGCCTTTGCCAAAGAGATTCTCCAGCAATACAATATCCCGACCGCCGCGTCCGGCACGTTTATCGACGCGATGTTGGCAAAGCAATATATAACGCGACAAAGAGCGCCTTACGTCATCAAAGCCGACGGTCTCGCCGGCGGCAAAGGAGTGATCATTTGTCAGAGTCGCAGAGAAGCGGAGAACGCCGTCGATGAGATTCTCGTGCGCAAAGCATTTGGCGAGGCGGGCGATAAAGTTGTCATTGAAGAATTTTTAGAAGGCGAGGAAGCTTCCTTCATGGTATTGACCGACGGCGAGCATGTTTTGCCGCTGGCTTCATCGCAGGATCACAAACGCGTTTTCGACGGCGACGAAGGTCCCAACACCGGCGGCATGGGCGCCTACTCACCCGCGCCCGTGGTGACGCCGGAAATACACGATAGAATCCTGCAAGAAATCCTCGCACCGCTTCTAACCGGACTTAAGAAGAAAGGCATTCGTTACCGCGGCGTGATCTATGTCGGCCTGATGATTGCCGAAGATGGTCCGAAGGTTTTGGAATTTAACGCGCGCTTCGGCGACCCCGAATGCCAGCCAATCATGATGCGGCTAAAAAGCGATCTGGTTCCGTTGCTGGAAGCGACCCTTGATGGCAAATTGAATGAAGTATCCCCACAATGGCACGACGAACCTGCCGTTTGTATCGTCCTAACCGCCAACGGCTACCCCGGCGTCTATGACAAAGGCAAAGAGATTCGCGGCCTCGATAAGTTGCGGAATTGGACCAATGGTTTCGTCTTTCACGCCGGCACGATTAAACAAAGTAATCGTTGGCTGACCTCAGGCGGCCGTGTCCTCGGCGTGACTGCTCGCGGTGAAAGTATTGCGGCGGCCGTCAAGGAAGTTTATCGCGGCGTCGGCGAGATTTCCTGGGACGGCATGCACTACCGCAAGGACATCGCGCAAAGGGCGTTGGCGAAGGTCTAATTCTCGAGTCCAGAGTCTGGAGTTTTAGACCCAAGGTTTTAAACGCTACACCGTAGACTGATTAAATTCGGAGGAATCTACCGTGGCAGACCAAAAAGCCAGAGTCGGCATCTTGATGGGCAGCGATTCCGATCTCGATGTGATGCGGGAGGCGGAAAAGCGGCTCGACTCCTTCGGCATTGCCTATGAGACCCGCATCCTGTCGGCGCATCGCACGCCTGCAAAAGCAGCCGAATACGCTGCAACCGCCGAGCAGCGAGGTTTGGAGGTGATCATCTGCGGCGCCGGCGCGGCGGCGCATTTGGCCGGCGCGATCGCCGCGAATACAACGCTCCCAGTCATCGGTATCCCGATCGATTCCTCGAGCCTCAAGGGTCTTGACGCGCTGCTGGCAACGGTGCAAATGCCGGCGGGCATTCCGGTAGCGACAATGGCAGTCGGCAAAGCCGGCGCCGCCAACGGCGGCATCTTCGCGGCGCAAATCCTCGCGCGTAAGGATGCCAATGTCGCAGCCAAACTGGCACAAGCCAAAAAAGAGATGGCCGCCGGCGTCGAAGAGCGTGACCGAAAGCTCCAGAGTGAAAGAAACAAAAGCTGAAACGTTTTCAGCCGCTGTCGCCACCCTCAGGCGCGGCGACGTCATCGCTTTTCCCACCGAGACCCTTTACGGCTTGGGTGCCGACGCGCTCAACGCCGCCGCGGTCGACAAAGTCTTCCAACTCAAAGGCCGCGATTTCGCCAACCCGATTCCCGTACTTGTCGCTGACCGAGACATGCTCGGCGCTTTAGTTGCCGAAGTTCCACCGCTCGCTGAACGACTTATCACCAACTTTTGGCCCGGTCCGCTCACCTTGGTTTTGTCGGCGCGCAAAGACGTTCCCGAGCCGCTTTTGAATTCGTCCGGCGGAGTCGGTGTGCGCATTTCCAACCAATCGATCGCAACCGAACTGGCCAAAGCACTCCGGCATCCGATCACTGCGACCAGCGCCAACCCTTCGGGACAAGCTTCGGCGCGAACCGTCGCGCAAGCGAGAAAATATTTTGAAGGTAAAATAGACGTCTTCGTCGACGGGGGCGAACTCACTTCGAGAAACGGCTCCACCGTCGCCGAAGTTGTCGGCGATTCGATCAGAATGATCCGCCAAGGCGAGATCAGCAGAGCTGAACTCGAACAAGTTGTGGGGAAAGGCAAGGTTTTATTATGAACAGATACCGATCGGTTCTCTTCGCGCTCGCCGCTGCGTGGCTCACGTTCTACGGCTGCGAGTCAAAATCGGATACCGTGACCAAAGGCAGAGAGGCGGTTAAAGAAGTCGTTACGCAGCCGTTCAACGCGTTGGAAGGCGCAAAGGATTCGCTCAAGCAGAGCGAAGAAAAAAGCAAGGCCGCGCTCGACGAAGCCGACAAAGGATCCAAGTGACGCAAGGACAAAATGCCGGGCGCGTTGCCTCATAAACGAGAGGCCGACCTCATAACGCGCGCGATTTCTTTGCCATCCTCGCCGTCGTAATAGCTAACGTTCTTGTCCCGCACGTAGAGCGCGCGAAATCCTGCTGGCGCACCCACCGCAGCAGTGGCATACGCGCCGACTTTATTGGAGTCGGGATATTCGCAAAGATCGGGAAAGTCCATCGTGCTGACCACCAAATAACGCAACTCGCTCGCGCCGGTATTGATGAGCTGATGAGGATACTCGGCGCCTGCCGGACACGCCACGACCGTTTCTGCGCTAACCGGGATTTCATCTTTGCCGAATCGTAAAACGCCCTCGCCTTCGATGATGTAAATCATCTCCTCGTTGCCGCTATGGGTGTGAAAAGGGAAAGCCGCCTTACCGGGCGGAACGTAAAAGAAGCTATATCCCAATTTGTGCGCGCCGATATGCGCGCCCACGCGCTGGCGCTTGCCGCCGAACGCCGATCCCTCCGGCGCGTTGATTTGGTCGACCGGAACTTCGGCAAGATTAATCAAGTGTTCGTGTCTCGCCATGGATTCTCCTTGGGTTAACGTGTGTGATCCTACCATTCGCGGGCAAATTTATGCTATCAGAATGAACCATGCTGGTGCTTTCAGAGCAACAAGTTCAAAGCCTCATCGATATCGACGAATTGATCGTAGCTTTGGAACAAGCCCACGTCCAGTACTCCACGGGGAAGGCCGTCATGCCGGTGCGCCTAGTCGTCCCGTTGCCGCAAATTCAAGGCCGCATCACCAGTATGCCCGGATTCTTGATCCAAGATAAAGCGCTCGGCATGAAAGTCGTTACCTACTTTCAAGACAATCCCAAAAACAATTTGCCGGCAATCCTCGCCACGATTATGCTCTTCAGCGCCGAGAGCGGAAAAATGGTTGCCGCGATGGATGGCGGCTATATCACCGCGATTCGCACCGCCTGCGCCTCGGCGATGGCAACCAAAGCGCTGGCGAATACGCAAACCAAGGTGCTGGGAATTTTAGGTGCCGGTGTTCAGGCGCGGGCGCATATCCAAGCGCTCACGCATGTGAGACAATTTGCCAAGATCAAGCTCTACAGCCCGTCCGGTACCAGCGCCACCGCCGTCAAAAAAGACCTAGAGTCACAAATTCAGGTCACAATCGAAGTCGCGAAGGGCGCGGAGGCAACCGTGCGCGACGCCGATCTCCTCGTCACGGTTACTACGGCGAAGGAACCGATACTAAAATCAGATTGGCTTAAATCCGGCGCGCATATTAACGCGGTCGGCTCCCATCGGCCCGACCTGCGCGAAATTGACGGCAGCACTCTGGCGCGCGCGAAGATCATCGTCGACGCGCGCGACGCGATCATGGCCGAATGCGGCGACATTCTGCTCGCCCTAAAAGAGAAAAGTATCGCCGAAAACGCGATCCATGCCGAGATCGGTGAAGTCCTTGCGGGAACTAAAGCCGGAAGACAAAGCGTCGACGAGATCACCCTTTACAAGTCGGTGGGCATCGCGATTCAAGACGTTGCAGCGGCTCACCTCGTCTACCGCAAGGCACTGGAGCGACGAATCGGCACTGAGGTGGAAATCTGAATTTCGCATTGCGGGTGTTAATTTCCGCTGCGGGTTAACTAGAAACCAAGAAATGGAAACAAGAAACTGAAAGAATCATGACCTGGGATCTCACAAGTTATTTTGCCGAATTCAACGGCCCAGCGATGCTTGAGTTCAAGGAAGCCATTCGCACGGATGTCGCTGTGCTTCAACAAACCGCTGCGGCACTGGCGGGGCTAACCTCGGAATCTGCGGGCGCCTGGGAAGAGGTGCTGCTGCGCAACGAGGACCTATCGCGCCGCATGTCGCACCTTGGTTCCTACATCAGCTGCCTGGCCTCGTCGGATGCGCGCAACGAAGCCTACCTCAAAGAAGAAGCGGAGTTGACTCGCACCCGTGCCGAACTCGGCAAAATAAGAATCGAGCTCTTGCGCGCCGTCAAAAACACGACCGATGCCGTTTTCAACGAATTCTGCGGCAGAGGCGCTCTCGCCGGCGCGCAAAACTATTTGAATCGCCTGCGCGAAGAAGCGCGCCGCACGATGTCGACGGAAAAAGAAATGCTTGCCACCGACCTCGGCGTCGAGGGCATTCAATCTTGGGGACGGCTCTACGATACGGTGGCTTCGAAGCTCGAATTCGACATGGTGTTTCCCGACGGTCGCCGCGAGCGTATCCCCATGTCACAGCGCCGCTCGCTGATGGAGGCCCGTGACCGTCGCGTGCGCAAAGCCGCCTTCGACGGCGGCAACGCCGCATGGCAAACCATCGAAGACACGGCGGCCGGCGCCCTCAACGCCATCGCCGGCACTCGGTTAACTTTGAACCGCCACCGCGGGGTCAATCACTTCCTTGATATCGCGTTGTTCCAAGCGGCCATCACGCGCAAGACCCTCGACGCCATGTTTGAAGCCTTATATGCGAATCTGGAGATTCCCCGACGTATTCTTCGCTTCAAGGCAAACCTCATGGGGCAGCCAGCGATCGCTTGGTACGATCTCGGCGCACCACTCGATTTTTGCGGAGACGAACGGCTGTCATGGGAAAAAGCCAAGTCAATGGTCAGTGCATCGTTCGTACGGGCATATCCGGCGCTCGGCGAGTTTTTTCAGCGCCAAGTGATCGCCAAAAACTGGGTTGACTGGGAACCTCGCACGGGCAAAAGACCGGGAGGTTTCTGCACCAGCTCGATGCTGAGCAAGGAATCGCGAATTTTCATGACGTATAACGAATCGTTGGGCGACGTGCTCACCCTCGCGCACGAATCGGGCCATGCGTATCACGGCTTTCTGATGCGCGACGTACGTCCTTTTGCGCGCGGCTATCCGATGACTTTGGCTGAAACTGCGTCGACGTTCGGCGAACAAGTGCTGATGAACGGACTACTCGACGATCCGGGCGTGAGCGATCGGCAGAAAGCGCTCATACTCGATGTCGAAGTCGGCCACGGCGCCATCTATCTTTTGGACATCCCGGTGCGCTTTGAATTTGAGAAGGCATTTTATGAGGAGCGGGCGAGCGGACCGCTGAGCGTTTCCAGACTCAAAGAATTAATGAGCAACACCCAAAGACGAATACTCGATGACGCGCTGCAATCCGGCGGCGAGGATCCCTTTTTTTGGGCTTCGAAGCTGCACTTTTATATTACCGGGCTCACTTTTTATAATTTCCCATACACCTTCGGCTATCTGCTGAGCCGCGGTCTTTACGGCATGTTCAAGAAAGAAGGGCCAAATTTCCTGCCGAAGTATGAAGAGTTTCTCCGCCTTGCCGGCAGCGATACGGCCGAGAACGTCGTCAAGCGAACAATTGGCATGGATATCGGGAACCCAAATTTCTGGATCGAGGCCATCAAAAGCCTTGAAGAGCCGCTAAATCAACTGCACGCGCTTGCGCCAAAAGTTTTGCCAGGCAACTAGCGGAACCATCCGAACCCGAACTAGGAGCCCGAGCCAAGAAGCTAAGTTTATTTTATCCCTTCGATCAGCGCCGTTCGTAGAAGATCAATCGCGTTGAGCGTCATGCGCGAGCGGTCGTAAGCGCCGCGGCCTGCGCTGGTGCTCTCGCGCCGCAGAAAACGTTTGCCGTCCGTGAGCGACACGTAAGCTTGACCGCGCGCCAGATTTTGCACCTGGCTGTTCGGATCGGCAATCGCATGCAACGCCAAGCCTAAATCGCAGCCGGCTTGGGCGCGCGCCGCCGCAGCCAGCTCATCGGTGAGCGCCATCGGATCTTTCAGCAAGACGTCGACTTGGTTTTCAATGCTCGCGTGATTCAACAAGGCCCGTAGCGCCGCTTCGCTGTTACAGATGAAGCCCGCGCCGAAGTGTTCCGTGCTTGCCGACTGCAGCCGTTCGGCCAACTGGCCGCAAGTCAAATCTTCGCACGCCGCCACAGTCTTTTTCTGCTCGCGCAATAACCGGCCGACCACATGCTCCATCGCCTCGTCGTCAGCGGCGAAAATCGCATTGCCGAGCAAATTTCGCACTTCTGTTTCCAGCGGCGCGATCATTTTCATCGCTTTCTCCCGATTGGCTGCTTTGGCGGCGATGCGGACGTCGACTTGGCCGGGCAGCGCTAAAACGCCGACCGTCGGATTGCTGGAGTTGGCGATCAAGTGGCCGATTTTGTCGTCCACCGCGCTCTCGCCGACGCCGACGATTTTCAGCACGCGGTAATGAATCAGCTCAGCCAAGTTGAACTTCCGCCGCAAATAAGGTTCGACCTCGTTCTCGAACAGCCATTTCATCTCCACCGGCACGCCCGGCAGCGAATAAATCACGCCGCGCGGATCTTCGACGATAAAACAGGGCGCGGTGCCATTGGGGTTTTTGACCGGAATGGCGCCCTCGGGCATATAGGATTGCCTAATGTTATTCGGCGTCATGGTTCGACCGCGGCGACGAAAGTGTTCCTCGACCTGTTCCAACATTTCGGCATTTTGAATTAGCTTTCTTCCGGTCACCTCAGCGACGATCTCGCGAGTCAAGTCGTCTTGCGTCGGACCCAACCCGCCGCTGGTGATGACAATGTCCGCTCGCTCCAACGCGCGCGCGATGACTTCCTTCATCCGACCGGGATTGTCGCCGACTATGGATTTGAAATAGAGATTCACGCCCAGCGCCGTCAGGCGCTGCGCCATCCACGCGGAATTGGTGTCGACAATCTGTCCCAAAAGCAGTTCTGATCCGATCGCAACGATTTCTGCGTTTGCCATAGAAGAGCTCTCCTCGATTTCATTCAAATCTATAACTTAGCCGCGCCGTTGGAAACAAGACAAACTGCGCGATCCGATTTCGCCTCCCTTGTCCGTTTTCGGCTTCTTTGCCAGAATACGGGCATGATCATCTTGCTTTCGAATGACGATGGCATCCAGTCCGAAGGATTGACCGCTCTCGAAGAAAGTCTGCGTAATATCGGTGACATTTACGGTGAAATCTACATCGTGGCGCCGGACCGCGCGCAAAGCTCCATGAGCCATGCCTTGACGCTGCACCGCCCGCTGCGCGTGCATGAGATCGCTCCCCGTCGTTTGGCGGTAGACGGAACCCCCGTCGACTGCGTGAAACTTTCGCTTACGGGACTTTTGCCGGTCAAGCCGGATTTGGTGGTTTCAGGGATCAATAAAGGACCCAATTTAGGCGACGACATCATTTACTCTGGCACCGTCTCTGCCGCTATCGAAGGAGCGCTCCTCGGCATTCCGGCGATCGCCGTTTCGTTAGTGACGTTTAAGGATTTCGATTTTCGCGCTGCTGCGGAATTTACTACGACCTTGGTCGAGCGCATCGCCGAGCACGGCATTCCCCCAAAAACGCTGCTAAACGTGAACGTTCCTGCGATCACAAAAAACGAAATCAAAGGCTGGCGCGCGACGCGCATGGGCAAACGCCACTACAGCGAAAACATCATCGAAAGAATCGACCCGCGCGGCGGCAAATATTATTGGATCGGTGGCGATGATTTAGGCTTTGCCGACGAGGAGGGTACCGATTGCAAAGCGGTGCACGACGGTTACATTTCCGTGACGCCGTTACAGGTTGATCTTACGGATTATAAGTTGTTACAGAACAGCACTCTGCCGAAATTTTCTTGGCCGTGATCGTTCACGCCGAAGCTTACTTCCATGGACAAGTGCGACGACGAAAACCTCAGGCTCGATAAATGGCTTTGGGCGGCGCGCTTTTTTAAGACGCGATCGCTGGCGGCCGAAGCCGTCAGCGGCGGTAAAATCGAAATCAACGGCGAACGCCCGAAACCGAGTCGGATCGTCCGTCACGGTGATCAGATAAATATTCGCCGGGGCCCGTACGAATGGACGATCATTGTCAAAGCCATTGCGCGGCGGCGGGGCTCCGCCACACAAGCGCAGCAACTCTACGAAGAAACCGAAGAGAGTCTGCGCAAACGGGAAGCCGCTATCGCACAATTGAAGCTCCAGCGCCCGCCGGAATTTGACTTTCCCGGTCGCCCATCGAAGAAGGACCGACGCGCGATCCAGCGGTTTACAAAAAGCGGGTGGTAGCCAATTCGCGGAACCGGTACGAAGATGTCGGGGCACCGACGAACATGCCGCGCAGCTAGGCGCCAACACGGTGATCGCAGTCCGCTATGACGCCAACGAAATCGCCGACGGGGTGACCGAAGTTCTAACTTACGGCACCGCAGTCTATGCAGAAGTTCATCGGGGATGAATTGCCTCGCTTGAAGGCACAGGCGTCGCAAAGCTTGCATTGAATCCCGCCCGTGCCGTTACCAAGATATTGTCTGCGCAAGCAGACTCTTTACGGCAACACTTCGGTCAAACCTTGCAAAACTATGCCAC
>DASWCL010000023.1:0-8000 GCA_036390135.1 Binatia bacterium | reverse complement strand
GGTGGGTTTGGGAGTCTTATCGAGCAGCGCTTTAGTCGACATGATCATGCCATTGATGCAGTAGCCGCACTGGGCGGCTTGCTCATCGACGAAGGCTTGCTGGATCCGGTGCATTTTTTTGGTGGTTCCCAAACCTTCGAGCGTCGTCACCGCCTTGTTCTGCACAGCGCTCAGCGGGGTGACACAGGAGCGGATCGCGTTGCCGTCCATGACGACGGTGCAGGCGCCGCACTGCGCCAGGCCGCAGCCGAACTTGGGGCCATTCAATTGGAGATCATTGCGCAGGGCATAGAGCAGCGGCATGTCGGGCTCTGCGTCGACGGTTTGATTCTTGCCGTTTACGCGGAGGGAATACTTGGCCATGAGTCAGCTCCTTTCAGGTGATGGTTTGTCGTGTCGAGTTGATAATTCTCTCGATTGAAGGAATGTGAAAGCGATTCTTGTTGCGGCGCGTGCCGATGTTAAGCGTGGCTTTGTTATATATCACAAGGTTATTCGGATCTCCTAAAACACCAAAGCATCAGGCTGTTTTCTGTAACGCCGCCAGCACGCGCTTGGTGGTGAAAGGTCCCTCATATAAACGTACGCCTGTCGCATCGAAAATCGCGTTACCGATGGACGCCGCCACCGGAATCGTTGCCGGTTCGCCGGCGCCGAGCGGCGCGATGTCGGGCCGGTTGATCAGGACGACGTCCAACGGCGGCAGGTCGGTGAAGCGCAGGATCGGATAGCTACTCCAATCGAGGCTGCTGACGCCGTTGCCGTCAAACATCACTTCTTCGAAGAGCGCACGGCTGACGCCTTGGATGACGTTTCCTTCAATTTGATTTTTGACACCGTCGGGATTGACGATCAGGCCGCAGTCGTGGGCGCAAACGATCCGTTTGACGGCGACTTGCCCGTTGGCTTTGTTAACCTCGATATCCGCCACCGTCGCGACATAGGCGCCGGAGCGTCGGGTCAGCGCGACGCCGCGTCCTTTGGCCATGTTGCCGCTTACGATCAGACCCGGAAAGGCGTGCTTTTGCCATTGGGCTTTGTCTGCGGCGGCTTGCAAACATTCGCTGGCACGTTGGTCTTTGGTCAGATAGCGCAGACGAAATTCCACCGGATCGACTTTGAGATCGGCGGCGATTTCATCGAGCATGCATTCGGTCGCGAAACAGCGCGCGATATCGCCGGGGGCGCGCAGTTGGCTGGTGCGCAGCGGAATCGGTTCGGCGAAGCGCCAATTGATCAGGTTGGCGAAGATGCGCTGGTGGTCGACGCCGTAGATCTCGCCGGCGCTCTGACCGCCATTGGAGGCGTCAGGATTGGCCGGCTTGATGCCGACTTGCACCGACGCCAGCATGGGTGTGCCGTCCGCTTCGGTGCGCGGCAAACTGAAGTCCGTGAAGTCCCAAGCGATCCATTTGCCGTCGCTGTCGAGCGCGGCTTTGACTTCGTCGACTTGCGCCGGCCCCTTGGGCGACCAGCCATGCTCGTCTTCGCGCGACCACTGCACCCGTACCGGCGCGCCGACCGCGCGGGACAACAGAGCTGCGTCTTCGCCGGCATCTTCCGTCGCCAAGCGGCCATAGGAACCCGAGCCCTCGTAGTAGATCACCCGCACATCTTTTTCCGGAAATTTAAGCAACGTGGCAATATTCTTGCGCGAACGAAACGGTCCCTGGGTGCCGCACCAAATCGTCGCCTTGTCCGACTTCACGTCGGCGATGGCGCACGACGGTCCGATCATGCCGTGCAACTGCAGCGGCCAACGGTAAGTGCGCGAATAGCTCTTCTTGGCCTGAGCGAGAGTGCTATCGACGTTGCCTTTCTCCACTACCTTTTGGCTGCGCATCGGCTTGGTGCTTTTCAGATAAGCGTAAAGTTCCTCCGCGTTGGCCGGCAATTCAGTCGTCGGTTTCGACCACGTGACTTTCAGCGCTCGCGCCGCTTTGATCGCCGCCCATTCGGTCTTGGCGACCACGCCGACGAATTTTCCTTCGCGCACGACTTTGACGACGCCGGGGATATTTTTAATCGATACTTCGTCGATAGCGAGCGGATCAGTGCTGATCATCGGCGGTCGGACGACGCGGCCCTGCAACATGCCGGGGATGCGCAAATCATTAATATAGACCGCTTCGCCGGTAAGTTTCGGCGGGATGTCGAAGCGCGGCACGGTAGTGCCGACGGTTTGATAGTCCTTACTGTTTTTCGGTTTGACGTCCTGCGCCAGCTTAAGATCTGCGGCGGCGCCTTGAGCGGTGATTTTGACATTGAATTTCTTGCCGCCGACGAGCTGTCCGTACGTGGTTTTTTTCGATGGGTTGTCGAGCGCGGTGACGATGCCGTCTTTGACCTTCAGTTTGTCTGCGTCAACGCCCAGTCTTGCCGCGGCGAGACGCATGAGCTCTTGCCGGGCAGCGGCCGCGGCTTGGCGGACCTGCGGGCCGGCGCGTTCAACCGTGCGGCTGCCGCCGGTGGCCGATTGGTCGACCGTGAGCGCGGTGTCGCCCGAAATGACTTTGATCTGTTTCCACGACACGTCCAACTCTTCGGCGGCGATCTGCGCCAACGCGGTCAAGATGCCAGTCCCTAAATCGACCTTACTAGTGAAAAGCGTCACCGTGCCGTCTTGCGCGATGGCGAGCCAGGAATCCAACTGCGCGGGATCGAGATCGCCGTTCGGCAGCAAGTTCGACTGCGCGAAAACCGATGGGAGAGAGGGCAATAGGTTGAAGCTGACGATCAGCGCGCTGGCGCCTTTGAGAAACTGCCTTCGAGTGAGATCCATGGATTTCATCTTTATTCGCCCTTAGGCCAATTGACCCGAAGCCCGTTTGACCGCGCGCAGAATGCGAATATGCGTGCCGCAACGGCACAGGTTGCCGGCCAAGGCGGTTTTGATTTGGCTATCGGTGGGCCTGGGAGTTTTATCGAGAAGAGCTTTGGTCGACATGATCATGCCGTTGATACAGTAGCCGCACTGCACTGCCTGCTCGTCGACAAAGGCCTGCTGGATCTTGTGCATCTTTTTAGTTGTGCCCAGCCCTTCGAGGGTGGTGATGGATTTGTTCTGCACCGCACTGACGGGAGTGACGCAGGAACGAATCGCGTTGCCGTCCATGATCACGGTGCAAGCGCCGCACTGAGACAGGCCACAGCCGAACTTGGGACCGTTGAGTTGGAGATCGTTGCGTAGAGCGTAGAGCAGGGGCATGTCGGGCTCTACGTCGACCGTTTGGGACTTGCCGTTCACTCGCAGGGACAGTTTTGCCATAGCGGTGACCTCCGTTCCTGGGATCGATGGATTAATTATATAGCATGATCCATGATTCGATTAATAGCAGCGCCTTAGCGAACCAACGCCATGGCGATCGTGCCGACGACAACAAAAGCGGCGCCGGCGACGACGCGCGGAGTAATTTTTTCGACGTCGCGCAAAAAGAATTTGCTCGCGAGCAAAATCCACAGGGGCATGGTTGCCGTCATGGGCGTGACCAGGACCACCGGACCGAACGTCAAAGCGTAAAATACCAGGAGCAGGCCGAACGACTCTAAGGCGCCGCCGGCGATGAAATAGCCGAGCGAGGCGCGGTTCCAGACGAGACTTTCTTTAGTCGAAGGCAGCGCTAGATAGAGGCAAACGCACAGGAAGCCGACAGCGCCGACGACGGCGCCGAAGTAAATCTGTTCGTGGGAAAATCGCAGGGCGTAGCGGCGCAGTGGGTAAACGGCGCCGCCGAGTAGCGCGGCGAGCAAAGGTGCGGCGACGTACCAGGGGCGAAAGTCCTCCACCGCTTCGCCGGCGCGCCACGAGATCAGCAATATTCCGCCGACCACGAGGACCGTGCCTGCTGCGATCGCGACGGTCATTTTTTCGCCCAAAAAAAGGATCGCGATCGACGCGCTCCAGAGCGGCACCGAAGCGCGGATGGGTGCGCTGCGAGCGGTTCCGATCTTCTCGATGCCGATGTTAGTCAATTGGCGAACCACGGCTTGGAGGATTCCGGAGATGACGTAAATGGAGAACAGCAACGTCGACGTGCTCGGCAGCCCCGTGTAAGTGAGCACAACGCCGAACAGGACGACGGTTTGCACGAGGAGCGAGACAAACGTGATGGTGATCGGCGTCGAGAAACGCAGGCCGCGCTTGCAAAGGATAAAACTCAACGCGTGAACGATAGCGGCGAGCAGCGCTACGGATTGGGCGAGCATGAAATAAAATCGATGAGCGAGTCATTTGCCGCGTTGTGTGATTGCGACGTTACGCAACCGTAGCATCAACTTCCGCGAGGGACCGGCTGCTCTCGTTCATTCACTAAAGTTAACAGTAACATGCCCGCAATATAGGTTGAAGCCGCGACCAAAAACGCCGGTGTGAAACCGTGAGTTTGCATGACGTAGCCGACGATCAAAGTCCAGATCGGTCCGGAAATGCAACCGACGAAGTAATAAATTGAGAAAGCCGCGTCGGTGAGATCGTCGCGGGCGAAGTCGCTGATCATTGTTTGCGTCAGCGAACTGCGCGCTTCGACGACGCTGCCGTAGAGGATCAAATTTAAATAAAAAAGCAGGCCGAGGGAAGTCTGATAAGCGAGCCAGACGGTCATGAGCGCCGACAACAGGAGCGTGATCTGTGTGACGACCGCGCGCTTTCCCAAACGATCGGATACCCAAGCGATGGCGAGCGGACCGAGCAAGCCGGCGCCTTGCAACAGCGTTAGAAATAATCCGCCGACCGATACAGAAACATCGAAACGCTCCATGAAGAAGGGGACAAGATAAGTGAGATTGATACCGGTGCCGCGACCGGCAGCGCCTACCATCAAAACAAGAGAGGTGAAGACAATGTTGCGGTTCTTGAGGCAGACTCGGTACGCATCGATATTCGCTTTGAAGTCGCCCTTGCGCTCTTTGGCTTCGTCGGCCGCCGACGTATGCTCGCGGACGACGAAAAGCGCGAGACCCATGATCAGACTCACCGTGCCAAAAACGACGAACGCCGTTCTCCAGCTCATGTAAAGCAAGGCGATCGACGCCAAGCCCGGGCCAATGAAGGAGCCAAAGCTGCCGGCCGAATGATGAAACGTGAGCGCCCAACCGCGCGCCTTGGGGTAAAAGCGCGACAAAATGCTCGCGCCGAGAGGATGCTGCGGGCTCGATCCGGCATCGATGGCAACGCGCGCGACCAGCAGCTGCGGATAACTGCCGACAAAAAATTGCGCAATGGCGGAGAATCCGACAATCACGTTACCTGTGCCGAGGATGACCGTCCGCTTGAAGAAACCAGTGAATAGCCCATAAACCACCTGAAGTGCCTGGCCGACAAAATTGGAGATCGCCGACAGCGCGCCGAGCTGAAGCAGACCGAAACCGAGCTCTCCCATC
Source organism: Binatia bacterium (assembly GCA_036390135.1). GTDB lineage: Bacteria > Desulfobacterota > Binatia > UBA9968 > UBA9968 > DP-20. The sequence goes on along the minus strand of DASWCL010000023.1, from coordinate 2,621 downwards.
ATGACGGGAAATATGACCGAAGTGATGCTGTACTGCAGATGATTGAGTGTATGACACATGCTGACCACACTGAGCGCGAGTCGTTTCTGTTGCAGCGTGGCTTCGAGCGTCGGTGTGTCGGACGATGCGGCGGCTACGGCAGTGACGGTGCTGGTTTGCTCGCTCACGGCAATTTACTTCCTCGTTGAAGTATTGGACTGATGGAGTACCGGGGTCCGGTGTACAGGCTGGCGGTGTCGTCTGTCAACGACCATGCTCCATGGGAGATCCACCGCCCTCGCTAATCGGTGTTTTGCAGCGCATCTGCCGTCTCACTCGGGGAACGGGTCGACAGGAAGAAGCTCAACACAACGCCGCAGAACATGAAGGCGAATCCGGTTAAGAACGCGTGCCAGATCGAGTCGCTCAGAATCGTGATCATTTTCGGCAGGAGCTCCGGCGGGATTTGCATCCGTGTTGCTGGCTCCAGGAGATTTTGCGGCTGCGCGAGTTTATCGAGCAACGCAGCGGAAAAGCCGCCGCCGGCAAGTTCGCCGAGGCCACGCTGCATATGATTTAACAGCACGGTGCCCATCAGGCTCACGGCAAAGGCGCCGCCGAAGGAGCGAAAGAGCATCACCGTGGAAGTCGCCACGCCGAGGCGTTGATGCGGCACGGAATTCTGCACAGCGACGAGGGTGGTTAGATTGGCCATCCCCATACCCGTACCGATCAGTGTTCCGCTGACGACGATCCACAACACGCTGAGCTCAGATCCGAAGGCGACGAAAAAACTGTAGCCGACCGTCAGTAGCGTCATGCCTGCTAAAGCCACTGCACGATAACCGACGCGGTTAAGCGCTTGGCCGGCGAGCAGACTGCCGGCGGTCCATGCCACGCTGACGAATAGCAGCACGATCCCGGCACGCGAGGCCGTGAGCCCGCTGACCCCTTGAAGATAGAGCGGTAAATAGCTGACGGCGCCAAATACCCCCATGGTCGCTAGCGTGGCGACGGCAGCCGAGACTCTAAACAGGCTGAGATGAAATAGATCCAGCGGCATGATCGGTTCTGCGGCACGGCGCTCGATAAAATAGAAAATGATCAGAAGTAAAACCGCGAGAGCGATAATCACGGCGAGCTCAACGTTGAGCAGCCGCGCGCCATGGGCGTCGTGCGATAGCGCGTAAAACAGCAGGAGCAACGCCGACAGTAACGTAAAAGTTCCACCGACGTCGAGCTTGTGCGGGCGGCGCTCGCTGGCGGATTCTTCGAGTCCGACGACGATCAGACCAATAGCAACTGCGGTAATCGGCAGATTGACGAAAAACGCCCAGCGCCAACTCCAGTTCTCGACGATGATGCCGCCGGCTAGCGGCCCGAGGACCGCCGCGACGCCCCAGATGCCGCTGATGACGCCCTGCATCTTGGCGCGTTCTTGCGCCGGGTAGAGTATCCCTACGACGATAAACGAGAGCGCATAAATCGCGCCGCCGCCGAGTCCTTGAATGGCGCGGAACAGCACCAGCGCTTCCATGCTCTGCGCCGCACCGCACAAAGTCGAGCCAAGGACAAAAATGCCGATGCCGATCAGCATGAGACGGCGCCGGCTGTGGAGATCGGATAGTTTTCCGAACAACGGCGTCGTCAGCGCGGAAGTGAGCATGTAGATGGAAAAAACCCAGCTGTAGAGTTCGAGGCCGCCGAGCTTGGCGACGATGGTCGGCATTGCCGTACTGACGATCGTCGTATCGATGGCGAAGAGAAAAATCACCAACATGACGCCGAAGGCGGCGAGATTTCTTTTGCGCGTTGTTAATGTCGTGGAAGTTTCCGACAAGTTCACGTCGAAGAGGATTGCGAGAATTTGTTTTTTGTAGCTCTATCAGTTGGACTAGTTCAGCCCGAGAGTCAAGTAAACGAACGGAGAAAAAACGTAATGGCGATTGCTCCCGGCGGTAGACATACGAATCATTTTGAGACCACCGCGCGATTGCTTTATACTACCCCGGCGCGCTGAGGACGGTTTTTGGCCACAGGTAAAGGGACAGAGGTTGGATTTTCCTACAATGCTAGAGAGAAAAAGTGATAATTGGGTGCGCTTGATCGCGATATTTAAACTGGTCAAGGGCGTTTTGCTTCTAATCGTCGGCATCAGCGCCGCGACCCTGCTTTACAGAAATACTACGGAACAGTTCTTCCATTGGACGGCGCTGCTGTCGTTAAGGCAGGAGAACCGTTACGTCCGCAGATTCTTATCGTGGATCGTGGGCTTCAATCGTCGGGACTTGAGATTCTTCGAAGTGAGCACCTTCGTTTATGCCGCGCTCCTTATGACCGAAGGGGTGGGTTTGCTGATGCTAAAGCGCTGGGCGGAGTACTTGACTGTGGTCATCACCGCGTCGTTAATTCCCCTCGAGTTACTCAGCGACGTCAGGCGCTTTAGCACGGCGAAGACGCTGATCCTTTTTCTCAACGTGGCAGCCGTGTGGTATCTGTCGGCGAGGTTGTGGGCGGATCGCCGAACAAGTGATTAGAATTAAGCGATTCCACTGAAACTGCAGAGCCGTAGGCCGACAACAACCCGTGGAGGGTAAAGATAACTGTGAAGCATTTAGCGAAAATACCTTTTCCAGAAGTTG
>DASWCL010000022.1:0-13513 GCA_036390135.1 Binatia bacterium | reverse complement strand
CTTGAGCTGGGTGCCGGAAGAGCTGCGCATCGGCTACCATGTGCTCAAGAATGCCCATGTCCTGCCACCCGAAGTCGAATTGCTCAAGGACATCCACACGCTCGAAGACCTGATCAAGCACGTCGAAGACGAAGGCGAGCGTCGCGCGCTGGCCAAAAGCATTCAGTGGAAAATGATTCGCCTCGACATGCTCAAGCGCCGCTCGCTGGATTTAAGCTCGATGCGCCATTATAGCCGCAAAGTCGTCGCGAAATTCATCCGTGGCTGACCTTGCGGCATAGCTAATTCGCGATTCTTTCCGCTTTGCCTTAAGCCGTTATTCCGTGGTAGAAAATCGCTAGCTTTGGCGACGATGCAACTGCGCCAATTTTAACAATCGAAAGGAGCATTTTATGACAGAGGAAAAATCTCCGATCAAAATCAAGAAAATCGGCCATGTGGTTCTGACGGTCAGCGATATCGAGCGCAGCTCAAAGTTCTGGACCGATATCATGGGTTTTAAATTTTCCGATAAAAACGAGACCGGCATGGCCTTTTTCCGTAACGCTACGGACCACCATACCGTCGCCCTGGTTCAAGCGACCGAAAAAAGCGAGCTGCCGAAGCGCGGCCAAGTCGGCTTCGACCACATGGCATTGGAAGTCGCCACGGTGTCGGAGCTGTTCAAGATTCGCGAGTTCTTGAGGTCGAAGGGTGTCACGATCTTTTATGAGGGCCGGCGCGGACCGGGCGGTAATCCCGGTTTAGAATTCTACGATCCGGATGGTTACAAAATCGAGATCTACGCCGCCATGGATCAGATCGGCACCGACGGCCACAGCCGCCCGGCAAATGAATGGAAGCGCGCCACGACGCTGGAACAAGCGGTTGAGAATCCGCTACCCGGCGCGGAATACCACTGAGCAGCGCGATTGACTGCACAGCGCGTTGAATCTTGGTAGGGGCGGGTTTGAAACCCGCCCCTACTTGTTTTTGTGCGACTGCAACGACAAAAATTCTTTGCTTGCTCCTTTATTTTCCTATCACACTGTTGCCGCGCTCGACGTCAGAGGATTTGGCATGAAACAGACGAAATATCATCCGCACGCGACCGCAGCGTGCGGGTGCTCGTGGGCGGCGACGCGTGCACGAAGCAGGTCTATTTGACCACTCGTCAAGCCGCCACCGCGAAAAACACTTTCAGGCGAGCATCGCCAACGCCGTGCAGCAAATGATGCTGGCGGCGGCAGGCATGAATCTCGGCACGGTTTGAGTTTCGGTGCGCGAGGAAGTCGAACCGGAGTTGAGAACGCTTTTCAAGGTCCCGCAAACGCTCCGCCTTCTCTGGGTGGTGCCCATCGGCCATGCAGTGGGAAGTTTATGACGCCAATAAACTTCGGCGCGAAGCAGACATTCACGGTTGGCCGAAGAATTGAGATTAGGCTTCCGTAATCTCGTACTTCTCTTGATGTAAGTCTTGGCTGGCTTTGATGATGATGCGCCGGTTTATTTCGCGCTCGAGGTTTTCCAGGCTGTTGTTTTTTTCGTCATAGAGAAAATTGGCGATATCGGGGTGCAAGCGTACCACGACGTTGTGATCGGGTTCGCCGTCCGTTTGCCGTTTGATCGCCCGCAGAACTTCATAAGCGACCGTCGCTGCGGATTTGATTCGTCCCCGTCCCTCGCAGTGCGGACAAGGCCGGAGCAACTGATTTTCCAAACTCTCACGCGTTCGCTGCCGGGTCATCTCGACCAAACCGAGCTCGGAAATTTTTAAAATATTGGTGCGGGCTTTGTCTTTTTTCAGCGCCTCTTTGAGTGCCTCGTACACTTTCTTGCGGTTCGCTTCCTTCTCCATGTCGATGAAATCGATGATGATGAGCCCGCCGACGTTTCTAAGGCGCAGCTGACGCACGAGTTCCTGGGTCGCCTCCAAATTGGTCTTGAAAATCGTCTCTTCTTGATTGCGCTTGCCGACGAACCGGCCGGTGTTCACGTCGATGGCGGTGAGCGCCTCGGTGCGTTCGATGATGATATAGCCGCCGGAGCGCAGCCACACCCGCCGTTCCAACGCCTTGGCGATTTTTTCCTCAACTGCGTACTCTTCGAAGAGCGGCTTTTTTTCCGAGTAGAGCACAATTTTGGACTTGAGGCGCGGCATAAAATTCTGGACAAAGTCGATGATACGTCGGTGGTCCTTCGGCGCATCGACCACCACCTGCGCGGTATCGGCGGTAAAGAAGTCGCGCATCGTGCGCACGATCAGATCGAGATCCTGGTGGATCAGCGCGGGCGCGGGCATCCCCTCTGCCTTCTTATGGATGCGGCTCCACAATTTTGTCAGAAAGCTCAAATCCCGCTGAATCTCGCGCTTGCTGAGTCCTTCGCAAGCCGTGCGCAAGATGAAACCCCCTTCGTCGGTCCTCAAGGACTGAGCGATCTCCTTCAAGCGCTTGCGCTCGTCCTCGCTCTCGATGCGCCGGGAAATACCGATGTGCCGGGTCCCCGGCATGAAAACCATATAGCGACCGGGGAGCGAAACATGAGACGTCACCCTTGCGCCCTTGGTGCCGAGCGGGTCCTTGGCGACTTGAACCAAAATCTCTTCCCCGCGTGAAATCTGCTTCTCCAGCGGTAGTCTGCGCGAAGACGGTGGCCTGGGCGCTTCTTCGAATTCGACATCATCTCCCGAGGAGCTGAGGATCTGAACGTCTTCGGGCTCGGTTGAGAAATCCGAGGCATGGAGAAAGCCCGCCTTTTCCATACCGATCTCAACGAAAGCGGCCTGCATGCCGGGTAGAACCCTTGCCACTTTGCCCTTGTAAATATTTCCCGCCACACCCATGTCTGCTTTTCGTTCAATCAAGAATTCGGCCAGCTGGCCGTCCTCCATGATTGCGATACGGCTTTCCTGCGGCGTCGAGTTGATGTAGATTTCTTGTTTCATATGAATCGATTATCGGATCAAGGCTGGAAGGGACTCTGTGAGGTGGAATCGCCTGCGGCGGTGATGAATCCACTAAAAGCGTAAATGTAAACACCTGTGTTTATAGAAGAATTCACCTTCGACTTCAAGCACGGCTCCGATTGCCGCAAAATGGCTTGAATTGACAATGGCTCGCCCGCCCGATATTTTTAAGCGGATACCGATGGACCGCTCTGACCGAAGGTTAAATATCGAAAGTCCGCTATGACATATCCAGCTGCCGCGCCCGTCTATGGCATACTGAACACCAAAGTCCTGATTCTCAACCGCTCCTATTTGCCCATTCATGTTACATCGGTTCGGCGCGCCTTCGTGCTCCTCTATCAAGGAATCGCCAAGGCGGTCAACGAGCAGTACCAAACTTTTGATTTCGACAGCTGGAGCGAGCTCTCGATCTCGGTTCATGACGAAACCGTCGGCTTAGTTAACCGCGTTATCCGAGTTCCCAGAGTGATCCTTTTGGTCACCTACGACCGAGTGCCCAAGCGCCAGGTTCGCTTTAGCCGCTACAATATTTACGCTCGCGATAGATGCACATGTCAGTATTGCGGCCGGCGCCTACCCCGACATGACCTCAATCTCGACCATGTCATTCCCCGTTCCCAAGGCGGCACCTCGACTTGGGAGAACGTGGTGTGCTCCTGCCATGAATGCAATCGGCGCAAGGGCGGCAGGACGCCGCACCAAGCCAGCATGCCCCTGGTGCGAAAACCGCTGAAGCCCCAATGGACGCCATTCATGCAGGAGACGTTTAGTATGTCTCGATATAGAGAATGGATGCCTTTTCTGAATACCATCGACGTCTCTTATTGGAACACAGAACTGCTTGAAAAATAGTTTTATTTTTCTGCGCGCCTTGTCATCCGCCGCCCTAGTGATGAAGATTAACGCGGCAATTTAGCACATTCTCCTCGGCCAAATACATTGAGCGGCGTGGAATTCATGGCCGCCTATATCTTGCGGTAAATGTCGTACTGCCGCACCGTATATTGTGATTTTCTGCTTGACACCCCATTCTTGCTGTGGAATATTGCAGATAAATTCACCGCCTAAAAGTGCCATCAAATTGCCTGGATAGAAAGAGTTATGCGTTTAAAACGCCTCGAAATGATCGGCTTTAAGTCGTTCGCTCAGCGGACCGTTGTCGAATTGAACCCTGGCATTACCGCGGTGGTTGGCCCCAACGGCTGTGGCAAGTCAAACATCGTTGACGCATTGCGTTGGGCGATGGGGGAGCAGAGCGCGCGCCACCTCCGCGGCCAGCAGATGGAAGACGTAGTTTTTGCCGGCAGTGACAGCCTGCCACCCACCGGAATGGCTGAGGTCTCTCTCATCTTCGATAATGAGGACGGTCGGAGCCCCGCCGAATATAGTAGCTTCAGCGAGCTTATGGTAACCCGCCGCCTATTTCGTTCCGGCGAATCGGAATACGCGATCAATAAAGTAAACTGCCGTCTCAAAGATGTCGTGGAGCTTTTTTTAGGCACCGGCGTCGGCAGCAAAGCCTATTCGATTGTGGAGCAAGGCAAAGTCGATGAACTGGTCAACTCCAAGCCGGAAGAAAGGCGCGGCCTGATCGAAGAAGCAGCCGGCACGAGCAAGTACAAGAGCCGAAAGCTTCTCGCCGAAAAAAAACTCGAACGCACGCAACAAAATCTCCTGCGGGTCACGGACATCGTGCGCGAGATCGAGCGGCAAATTCGCTCGATGGAATTGCAAGCCAAAAAGGCCGAGCGCTATCGCGCGTTAAAATCGGATCTCAAGGATAAAGAACTGGCTTTCACCGCCCTGCAGCGCGAAGCCTTCAACGAAGAAATCGCTCGCCAAGAAGCGCAACTCGCTGGCGTGGAAAACCGTTGGGCCGAGCTCCTTGCCGCGCTGCACCGCAAAGAAGCAGAGAATGAATCCTTGCGCCTAGCGCTGCTGGAAGCCGACAAGGAGATTGGCCTACAGCAAGAAACCCTGTACCAGCGTCGCACAGCAATCCAAGCCGACGAACAAAGGTGTGATTTTTTCCGCAAAGACGTTGCGCAACTGGAGCAGAGCGAGGCTGAAACGCGCAATTCGCTCTTGCAGCTCGAGGAAAAAACCACAAGCCTTGCCCAGGAAATCGAGGAACTCCACAAGGCCAACGAAAGCTTCGTCCAACTCTCGCTATTCGAGGAGACTTTTCTTTCCGACAAGGAAGGTGAACTCGAAAAACTTCAGGTTCAGGTCCGAACGCTGCAAAGTGAAGTGGACCGCGAAAAGGAAGGTTTGATCGACACGGCCAACCAGATCACCAATCTAAAGAATGACGCCCTGGCCAAAGAAAAACGGCGCGGGGAAATTGGTACTGAACTGACGCGGAGCCACGAAGAGCTGACTCAGGTCGAGGTAACACTGTCGGAATGCCAAGCAAAAATCGCCCAAACCGATCAATTGCTGGCGGCCTGCCTTGAGGCCATTCGTGGGCGCACGCTCGAAGCCACGCTCGCAACCGCGTCCATTCATGCCCTGAGCAACGCCCGGGAAGACAAGCAGAAAAAAATCACCTGCCTCAAAGAGCGTATTCAGGAAAACCGCTCGCGCTTGGCGTCGTTGGAAGATTTACAGAAGAATTACGAAGGCTGCCAAGAAGGTGTACGTGCCATCATGCTCAAAAAACAGCAGGAGGCGTCACCCAACGGCATCCATGGTTTAGTTGCCGAAGTGATCGAGGCTCCCGAGGCTTATGAAAAGGCGCTGACTGCGGTCTTGGGTGATCGTTTACAGTACGTTATCGTGAAGGGGCAGCAAGAAGGCGTCGAAGCCATCGAATACTTGAAAAACGAAGCATCGGGCCGTGGCAGCTTCATCCCACTTCTGCTGTCGCGCAAGACTCACAAGGAGTTGCCGCTCCGCGAAGCTGAAGTGGTCGCTCCCATGATGAACGTGATTTCCGTTAAAGAAGGCTATCACGACGTGGCCGAGTATCTCCTTTCCGATGTCGTCGTAGTGCGCGACCTGCAGGCCGGTTTGTCGCTCTGGAACCGCAACGGTTATTATAGCACCCTGGTTACTCCTGAAGGCGAAGTGATCGATCCCATGGGGATCGTTACCGGCGGCAGCGGAGCGCCGCTCGAGGCGGGCTTTCTGTCGCAGCGCCGCCGCATGCGCGATCTCCAGCAGATTCTTGCCGAGCTCGACGGCCAACTGCCATGCGAAGAGCGCCAGGGTGATCAGCTCAAACAAGAGCTGGAGCAAGCCGAAACTAAAAAAACTCTCTTGACGGCGGAGCTTCACCGTCTCGAAATCGAGCAAGTGCGGATCGAACATGAGCATAGCGCCGCACAGCGCGAACGTGAACACATTACGCAAGCCGTTCAAGCACTCAACCAGGAACAAAGCGATCTCACCACGACCGTCCATCTCCTCAACGACGAGATTCAACATTGCTATGGCATGATGCAGGCAGGCATGGACGAAAAGGCGGAGCGCGAAAGCCGCCTGATGCAAAAACAAGCCGAGTTCGCCGCATTGCGCCAAGCCGAGGAAGCCGCCGAGGCGGCAGTCACTCAGTCGCGCATCCGCCGCGCGGCCTTAGGCGAAAAGAAGGACAATACCCACGTCAATCTGGCCAATCGCATCAAGCTTCAGCAGGAAACTGCGCAAGAAATCGCGGCTCGTAAGGATCGTTTGTCGGACTTTCAACGGCGCCGCATCGACCTTGAGCAAGCGCTGGCGAGCACCGATCAGACACTGGAGCGAAGCCGAACGGAGCTTCAAACCCTCGAAGAGCAGCTGCAAAATGCTCGGCAGAACTATCGAAATGTCTCCATGCAGCTTGCCGAAATCGGTGAAACCATCAAAGAGCTCCGGCCCCAGTGCGAAGCTTGCCAAGAAGAGAAAAGCCGCATTCAGTTGGCTCTGGCTGAACAGCGGCTTGAGCTCCAGCACTTGGCCGCCAATCTACGGGAAAAATACGACCTCGGTCTGGAAGCGCTCCCCATCGAGCCGGCCGATAACGTTGTGTCAAAAACCGAACTCTTGGCGGACATCGACGATCTGCGCGGCCGCTTGGACCGAATGGGAGAGGTGAACTTGGCGGCGATTGGCGAGTATGAAGAGCTCACCGAGCGCTTTCGATTTATGAGCCAGCAGAAGGACGACTTGGAGAAATCGATCGCCGACCTCCAGCAAACCATTGTCAAGCTCAACCGCGTCTGCAGGCTCCGTTTTAAAGAAAGCTTCGAAGCCATCAACGAAAAATTCGAAGCGATCTTTCCGCGTCTATTCCGCGGCGGCAAGGCCAAGCTAGTGCTCACCGACGAGAACGACTATCTCGAAACTGGCGTCGAGATCATCGTTCAACCGCCAGGCAAAAAGCTCCAGTTCATCACGCTCTTGTCCGGCGGCGAGAAAGCGCTCACCGCGGTGAGCCTCTTGTTTGCAATCTTCTTGACCAAACCGAGTCCGTTCTGTTTTCTCGACGAGGTCGATGCGCCGCTCGATGACGCCAATATCGATCGGTTCATCGAGATGGTCAAAGAGATGAGTACGCACTCGCAGTTTGTCCTCGTCACCCATAACAAGAAATCCATGCAGTCCGCTGAGGTTCTCTACGGCATCACCATGGCCGAACCGGGCGTGTCGAAGGTCGTTTCCGTCCGGATGAACTAGCGTTTCACTCCTGCCGCGCTCCTCCTGCTGTAACCCGGTTTGACTCCTGGGGCTCGTTCAAACAGTATTAAATCATGGAAAGTGGATCTTTTTTTCAACGCTTGAAGCAAGGTTTGTCCAAAAGCCGCGACAGCTTGCTGCAGAACATCGGCACGATCTTTCAAAATCGCCGCTGGGATGAGCAATCGCTCGACGCCATGGAAGAAAGTCTGATCGCGGCGGACGTCGGCGTCAAGGCAACCCAAAAACTAATGGAGTCACTGCGTCGCCAGTCGCCGGACGGTACCGCGGACACAGCTCAGGACATGTCATCCCGACTGCAAGCAGCGATGATTCAGATGCTCCAAGGAAAGGTGCCCGGTGACGTTTCGCCTTTTGCGGCCCAACCGTGGGTGATCATTTTTCTCGGTGTCAATGGTGTCGGGAAAACCACGACCATCGGCAAGCTCGCCGCGCAATATCGCGGCGCTGGCAAAAAAGTTCTGCTGGTGGCGGCCGACACCTTTCGCGCCGCCGCCATCGAACAGCTCGATATCTGGGGTCAACGGGCCGGTGTCGACGTCGTCAAGCATCGTCCGGGCGCGGATCCTTCGGCGGTGGTTTTTGATGGAATGCAAGCCGCGAAAAGCCGCGCTATCGATGTCCTGTTGATCGATACCGCCGGCCGTCTCCACACCAAAGTGCACCTGATCGAAGAACTAAAAAAAATTCGCCGGGTGATTACCCGAGAGCAAACCGATGCGCCCCACGAGACGCTTTTAGTGCTGGATGCGACAACGGGTCAAAACGGCCTGCAACAAGCTCGAGTATTTAAGGAATCGACGGATATCACCGGTATCGTTCTGACTAAGCTCGATGGCACGGCCAAGGGTGGCGTCATCATCAGCATTCAAGAAGAACTCGGCGTGCCGGTAAAGTACATCGGCGTTGGCGAAGATGTCGAAGATCTCCAACCTTTCGATGCGACTCGCTTCGTCGAGGCCTTGTTCGCGAAATGATCGGCGCCTTTGCGCGCGACTCGATCTTGTTGACATGACAGCCTACGCGCATTAGTCTTAAAGAAGGCAAATTATGGAAAACACTGCACTGGACCTGAAACTGACCGAAAGCGCAGTTCAGCAGATTAAAAAGCTTCTGAGCCGCGACGAGCGGACAGGACATGGGCTGCGCGTCGGCGTGGCAGACGGCGGTTGTTCCGGTTTTTCTTACAAGTTGGATTTCGACAAAGAGCAAAAACCGGACGATGTGATCCTGGAGTTAGGCGGCGTGTCTATCTATGTCGATCGCGCCAGCGCTCCATATTTGGCCGGCACGGTCATCGACTTCGTTTCCGGACTGCACGGCGGCGGTTTCAAGTTTACCAATCCTAATGCCACCGCGACCTGCGGCTGCGGCACCTCCTTCTCGGCATAGGCTGAGAGCGGACCGGGTTGATCGAATTTAGCTGAGCTTCAGGGTATTCTCCTTCCGCCCTCTTTTGACACCTGCGCTTTATCTTGCTACCGCCAATGTGGTTTCATCGAGGACCGTTTGCTTGAAAGCGGTACTGATCCACGCCCACGGTGGATGGGCACGTAACGCGCCTTTGCATGGAGGCAAATTTGCAGCCCTGCCGCTGCACAGAGTTAAATGCGAATCATCGGCGGAATAGCAAAAGGCCGTCGTTTAGTTGTGCCGAAGGGTGAAGCAGTTCGGCCAACCGCGGATCGAGTCAAAGAGTCGCTGTTTAATATCCTGCCGCGTGATTTTTCCGGCAAGCGGATTCTCGATCTCTTTGCCGGCACCGGCAATCTCAGCATCGAAGCATTGAGCCGGGGCGCCGAAAGAGCAACTTTGGTCGAAGCTTCAGAGCGGTCGGCTGGCGCGATCAGAGAAAATCTTCGCCGGCTGGAATTCGGCGATCGCGCGGACGTTTGGGTTTTGCCGGTGGTGCGGGCGTTGCGGTCACTGGCCAAGCGGCGCGTAACATTCGATATGATTTTTCTCGATCCGCCCTATGACCACAAAGTCGTCGCAATCGTGCTGAAGCTGATCGCTCAAGGCAATTTGGTCGATGCCATCGGCACCGTGGTGGCGGAGCATAGCGCGCGCGAGGCTGTGCAAACACGCTACGACACTCTCATCTTGAATGATCAACGGCGATATGGTGATACTCTGCTGTCGTTCTTTAAACACACGTCAACATCTGATCCGGCTGATTGAGGATAGGTCCTATGATTAGCGACAATATTGCCATCTATCCGGGCTCCTTCGATCCGATCACCAATGGCCATGTCGATCTCGTCAAACGCACGTTGCGGGTTTTTGACAGGATCATTGTCGCCATCGCAACCAACCCGGACAAAGACCATTCGCTCTTTACGGTGACGGAGCGGCTGCAAATGATCAGCGAGGTTTTCGCAGAGCTGAAAGGTAGAGTCCAGGCCGATTCCTTTCAAGGCTTGCTCGTCGAATATGCGGAGCGAAAACAGTCCAAGGTCATTATCCGCGGTTTGCGGGCGATCTCGGATTTCGAATATGAATTTCAAATGGCGATGATGAATCACCGACTCAAGCCACAACTCGAAACGCTGTTCATGATGACCGGCGAGTCCGAGTTCTACACCAGTTCTCGTCTGGTTAAGGAAGTGGTCAGCTTGGGCGGCGACGTTTCGGGTTTGGTACCTGACAACGTGTTAAAGAAGCTCAATCAGAAATTTAAGCGCTGAGGATTTTCGTTAATGACTCTACTTGCCGAGAGAACCAAGCTGATTAAGCCGTCGGTGACGTTGGCGATCGCCGCCAAGGCGGGCAAGCTCCGCGCCGAAGGCATTGACGTCGTGAATTTTTCGGCCGGGGAACCGGACTTCGATACTCCCGAGCACATCAAGGCAGCCGCCGTCGAAGCCCTGCGCAAAGGCATGACCAAGTACACCGACGTCAAGGGCATCGAGCCGTTGCGCGAAGCGATTTGCGAAAAATATCGGCGCGAGCACGACCTTGCCTATCGCAAAGAAGACGTGCTGGTCAGTTGCGGCGCCAAACATTCCTTGTACAACGTCCTGCAGGCAGTCGTTAATCCCGGCGATGAAGTGGTGATTCCCGCGCCCTACTGGGTCAGTTATTCAGATATGGCTTTATTGGCCGGCGGCGTGCCGAAGCTGATTCCGTCGAATGAAGCTTCGGGCTTTCGGATCAAACCGGAACAACTCCAAGCGGCGTTGACGCCGCGCACGCGGGTATTTTTATTAAACAGTCCGTGCAATCCCACCGGCGCGACTTACAGTCGAGACGAGCTGTTGGGAATCGTCGGCGTTCTCGAAAAGCACAACTGCCTGATTCTCGCTGACGACATTTACGAGAAGATCGTTTACGACGGCTTTCAAGTCCACAACATCGTAACGCTCTGCCCAAATTTGCGCGAGCGTACGATCATCGTTAACGGTGTCTCGAAAACCTACGCCATGACGGGTTGGCGCATCGGCTACGCCCTTGGCCCCAGCGACCTCATCGCTGCCGCCGGCAAAATCCAAAGCCAGAGCACGTCCAACCCCACGTCCATCGCCCAGGCCGCTGCCTTGGAAGCGATCCGCGGCAAACAAGACGAAGTGACGGTGATGGCGCGGGAGTTTCAAAAACGGCGCGATGTCATCGTCGACAAACTCAACGCCATCGACGGAATCACTTGTCGCAAACCTGAGGGCGCCTTTTACGTGTTTCCCAACATCGGCCGACTCCTCGGCAAGACCGGGCTTGGAAAGAAACTCAGCTCGCCCTGCGATCTCGCTGATTATCTGCTGGAGGAAGCAAAAGTCGCCGGCGTGCCGGGAGAAGACTTCGGCTCCAATGAGCACATTCGCTTTTCCTACGCGACATCTCTCCAAGACATCGAAAAAGGCTGCGCGCGGATTCGCGAAGCAGTGCTGAAGCTAAGTTAAGCTTCCGATCGATTAGGGCTTCGGGCGCTGTCCGCTCCTTTTAAAGATAAAGTAATCGCGCAAGATCTGCGCATGATCAAAAACCAACGGCATCGGTAAATCGTTTTCACCAAACGGGCGCGCAACTTTGGCATCATCAGCGCCATGCGGAACACCTTCCGCGCTGGCAATGAAAACCGTCGACACCGTGTGATGGCGAGCATCGCGGGCCGGATCAGAGTAAGTGTAGAATTGTTCCCTGAGCTTTACATTTAGACATGTTTCTTCTCTGGCTTCCCGCACTGCCGCGATTTCAATGGATTCACCGTAATCGACGAACCCGCCGGGTAAGGCCCAGCCGTGCGGCGGGTTTTTTCTCTCGATCAGAACAATTTCACCGCCGGCGAGCTCGATGATAATGTCGACGGTAAGCAGTGGGTTTCGATATTTTTCCATCACGTCCTTTCCCTAACTTGACTCCGTCCAAGACGCAAGGTAGAAAGATTATTCCAATCATTGACGCGGGGTGGAGCAGTCTGGTAGCTCGCAAGGCTCATAACCTTGAGGTCCCGGGTTCAAATCCCGGCCCCGCAACCATAATTTCATTAACTTTTTTTGCCAACTTCTCGAAAACTTCTCGATTGCCCGCATTGAGTTGGTAGTCTCGCGCAGTAGTTTTGCTCGATCATTGCCACGCTCGTCCCTACATAGTCCGCAATCGCCTTTAGGTTGTGTCCCGCCTTTACTAGCTCAGTGATAGTAGTGTGCCACGTCGCGTAAAATTTCCGGTGCCGTTGGATACCAGCCTTTTTTATCTGCGCTTTCCAGAAGTGCTCGGCCCATTTTTTTGGTCATGGGCGTGCCTCTCTTGCCAACGAATACATGCGGGATGCCCAATTCTCGGGACGGTAGCAGCTTTAGGATACTGATCAGCGCCTGATCTATCTGAATGATCCGCTCGCTATTGACCGTCTTGGTTGCTGCTGTCATGCCCATGTTTCTCGACTCGTTGATAGAGGCTATGCCGGCTTCGAGATCGATATCCCGCCACGTTAGAGCGAAGGTCTCGGACGACCGCATGCCGGTGTGAAATTGCCACGCAACCAAGGGATAATAGAAAAAGTCGTTTTCGACGTACCACTAGATAATTCTGTCCCCCTCTTCTGCGGTGAAGGGATCGGGCTTTGTCTTGGGCTGACGTGGCCATTGGATATCAATAAACGGGTCTTTGCCTTCTAGATCGCCGCCGATCTCGATCCTGGCGTCGCGATACATAACCCGAAATGATCCGTCGATGATGTTACGACAAGTCTTGACGGCAAGCCCTTTGTTGATTAGCTCCGCTTGAAACTTGCCCAGGTCCTTTGTCTTGATATCGGACAAAACGGTATGCCTGAAGCGCGGCAATATGTACGCGTTGAATGCCTGGCGATAGTCCTTGGCTTGGGACTCGCGGACTAATGGCGGGATCTTCCTGGCGATCCATTCGTCGTAGAACTGCTGAACCGTCGGCGTTTGAATCAAGCCGAACTTCCCCTGCTGATATTGCTTGAGCCTGACATCGGCTTCGCGCTTCACTTTCGTCTTGAGTGACCTGCAGAGATAGCCGTCGACAAGATACCAGACGCCATACTTGTTTTGCTTTAGGTGCGCCGGCATTACTTCCCTTTCGCTTTGCGTTTTCGCTCTCTCGATTTTACCATCGCCCTTGCCTGCTGGGGCGTCAATGTTCGCTTGGACTTCTTCCCGCCCTTGGCGCCGATCTTTGCAAGGTACTCTCGAATCGTTTTGTCCACACATTTGCGTTTATCATAAGCGGCTCACGATAACAACGCCTTTTTCATTTCAACCACCGTCGCCGATCGCTCTGGCTTTGTCTTGGACATCCCGAGAATCAACTCTTGCTCGGTGATACCAAGGCTGCGGCGTCCTCTCCTTCGGTCTGTCTCCATCCCCGTCGAGCTCTATTCGGCGATCGAAGACCACAATATTCGCTTTCATCTGCTGCATA
>DASWCL010000021.1:0-2986 GCA_036390135.1 Binatia bacterium | reverse complement strand
ATGTGGTCGCTGACGATCTTGAGAATCGCCAGAGACGGCACCGCCATCAGAGCTCCCGGAACGCCCCAGAGCCATCCCCAAAAGATCAGCCATAACAGTAAGACCACGGGGTTGAGCATTAGCCGGCGTCCAAGCACAAACGGCAACACAACGTACTCTTCCAGAAGGTTCAGTGAAAAATAAACCGTTGGCACGAGCAAGATAGTGGTCATTTGATCAATGGTCACAAGCGCCACCAGGGTCACGATACTGAGGCCGACAATGGCGCCTAAGAACGGAATAAAATGCAGCAACCCGGCCATGACGCCCCACAAAAAAGGGTTGGGGAGGCCGAGAAAATACATGGCGAAACCCACGGCGGTGCCGAACAAGGCATTGATCACCGTAATGGCCAAAAGATAGATTGAGATGTCGTGTTCGATTCGGTGCGAAATCTCCACCGCCGTTTTTTTGTCGCTGAAGCGTGGCAAGACCCCAACGAGCTTGCGCAAGAACAAGTCGCCGGACGCCAATAGAAAAAACAGCAAGATCAAAACGATGCCGGCGCCGATTAGAAAGTCCTGAGTCGGACCCAACAACGTTTCGCCGAACTTGGCGGTACGCACCTCGACCTTCTGCGCTCGTTCCCCGCCGTCCAGGTCGGTGAGACGATCCACCGCCTTGGTCGCTTGACTAATTTGCTGAATGGATTTTTTGACATCTCCAAGTTTCACCTCGATCACGCGGATGGTGTGCGGCAGTTTGACCATCCAGTCGCGCGCCGGCGTCGCCAACTGGTAAATGGACGTGCCCACGCTGCCGAGCAAAAATACGATGATCAGCGCCGCGCCGACGCCGGTCGGAATGTAAAAACGATTGAGCCCACGGATCACCGAAGCGAAGAGAAACTTGAGCAGCAGAGCCAGAAACACCGGGATAAAGAAAGAGCTGCCGAGCTTGAGCGCAACCATGACCAACATCAGAAAGATGCCGGTCAAAGGTATCGATCGGACGTTCAGCGAATGAAGGACCTCGGCAAGGCCCGAAATATCCGGTCGCTGTGCCCATTTGCGGTGCTCCGTCACGGAAGAAGTTTCAGACGTCTCCGGTCTTACCATGGTCGCTCTAGCATGAACCGTCGCGCCCGACTCATCCAGACCTGGATATCGCGGATCACATGCTATCTTTCAGCATAACCGGGTAAAAGGCTTTTTCAATGTGTGGCAAAAAACGCCTTTAATCGCGCCAGCGTACGAAATGTCTCAGCAAGCGCCGCGCAGGCAAATTGCAGAACTTCATTGCGACGAAGAATTTGCGGTGCTAAAGGAAATGCAGCTTCAGGGAATGGAGGCTTATTATGGCCATCACGCTTTATCACGACGTGCCGTCGTCGAACTCAGACCGAGTTAAGATCGCGCTTGCGGAAAAAGGCCTCAAGTGGGAAGGCATTCGGGTTCGACTCGCCAATCGCGAACAAAAGACACCCGAGTTTCTAAAGCTCAATCCCTACGGCAAAATTCCGGTTCTGGCCGAAGAGGGCAAAGTGCTTTTCGAATCCTGCATCATCAACGAGTATCTGGATGAAAAATATCCCGATCCGCCGCTGATGCCGAAGGATCCATATCTGCGCGGCCGTGGACGAGTGCTGGTCGATTACGCGCTCAACTACGCCCACGAGCCTTATTGGGACTTGCGCGGCGAAATGCGCAAGGCCGAAGCCGAGCGCGACACTGGAACGGTGGAAGAAAAACGGCAGCAACTGAGAGTTTTGCTCGAATATCTCGAAACCGCGCTGGGCGATAAAGCTTTTTTCCTGGGCGACTTGAGCCTCGCCGACATCGCTATCGTGCCACGAATGCTGCGCGCAGAGACTTACGGCGCCCTGCCGGCGCCCTCGTTGCCGCGGTTGAATTCATGGCTTGAACGCATGAAACAACGACCATCGGTCAAAGCAATTCTTTAAGCAGCGGGAACCAGACTTGTCTCAAATCGTCGTGGTCGAATATTGACGTGCTCAACCGCGATCCTCGATCATCTATTTTCGATCCTCGTTTATTTAAGCACTTCCTTCAGTTTTGCCAGCACCGCCGGCGACGTTTTGAACAATTTCTGGATGGACCGCTCGATCTCTTCACCTGAAGACGGCGTGACTTCCAGGTTCGCTTTGGCCGCGTCGTTCAAAAAATCGGGATCTTTAACGGCTTGCATAAACGCATTGCGCAAAATTTGCGTGCGTTCTTTGGGCAAGCCCGGCGGCAGAGCGTAACCGTAAGTCATCGCACTCGGTTGATGAATGCCGGCCTCGATCAGCTGGCCGGCTTCGGCTGTCTTGGCGAAACTAATTGACAACGGCACCTTGGGCAGGTCTGGGTGCGCTTTCGGCGCGCTTTGGAGCACAATGATGACTTGTCCCGACTCGATCGTCTTACGCCATGTGCTCCGCACCGATGACCAAGAAAATCCACAGATGCCGTCGACCTCGCCGGACTCCACCGCAACCCGCATGTCCGCCGTGCCCTTGTAACCCGTGATCAAACGCATTGGAATGCCGATCGCCTCTTTGAGCACCTTGGCGGTATCATCGGTGGTCGTCCCCGGGGCGCTGCCAGCCAATCGCAGCGGAGTTTTGGCAGCCAGCCACTGCTCCGCGGTGGCGATGCCGGTCTTCTGATTGAGCACGCAAAGGTCATGGTTGTTACCCGGCGCTCCCATCCAACCCATCTTTGTCGGGTCAAAATCGACACCCGGCGCGCCGATGAGCCGAGCCAAAATAAGATTGCCGTTGAACGCGCCGATGGTCAGACCGTCCGGCTTGGCAACGCGAAAAATGTGGTTGGCCGCAATCAGGCTGCCGGCGCCCGTCATGTTTTCCACGATGACCGTCGGATGGCCGGGAATATACTTGCCCATGGAACGCGACAAGGTGCGCGCGTAAGTATCGAAGCCGCCGCCGGCTGAAAAGCCGACGATGATGCGAACCACTTTGCCGCTGTAAAAATCTTGCCCG
>DASWCL010000020.1:0-7936 GCA_036390135.1 Binatia bacterium | reverse complement strand
AGCAGCTACGGCACTTGGGGGTTCAACCTTACCGCGTTCTCAGGCATGACTTATCTTTGGAATCATCCCGAGCAAGACCGGCCGATCGGCAGCCAGGGCGTTTATCCGGATCATTTGGGTTTTGTCATGGGGCCGACGCTGATCGTCGCCGCGTTGCTCAACAGCCGGCGCACGGGCAAAGGCGTGACCATCGATCTCGCACAGATCGAAGGCACCGCGGCGGTCTTGGGCACGACGTATTTGGAAACTTCGGTTAACGGCGCCGATCCGCAACCAAGGGGAAATCATTACGCGGTCGCCGCGCCGCACGGATGTTATCGGTGCCAGGGCGATGACCGCTGGTGCGTGATTTCAGTGCGCGACGACGAGGAGTGGCGCGCGTTCTGCGGCGCGATCGGCAGAGCGGAATTGCCGAGCGACGCACGCTTCATCAATTTGCGGTCACGCTTGGAAAACCGCGCGGCTCTTGATGCGATTGTCAGAGATTGGACTCAGGCGCGCGCGGCCAAAGAGGTCATGACGAGACTGCAAGCCGCTGGCGTTCCCGCCGGTGCGGTGCAGACGGGCGAGGATTTACTCAAAGACGCGCAACTGCGACACAGAAACTATTTCTCGTCGTTCGACGAATCGCTCATCGGTCCGTTTGAAGTTCCGCGCAGCGGATTTTTATTCCGCGGCATGAACGAAGAAGCTCTGCGCTTACCCAATCGGTTCGGCGCCGACAATGATTCGATCTTGAGCGAGCTGCTCGGTTATGACCGAGCGACAATCGAGCAATGGCGTCAGGAAGAAATTCTCACGTAGCGGCGCAGTTCACGCTTGGGAAGTAGATTCGTTATACAAAACCTAGCGCTTGATGTGACCGGCGCCCCGAAGAAGCGTTTTTTCTCTGTGTCGCTATCGTGAAATTGACCGCGGTGTCATTCTGAACGACAGTGAAGAATCCCGACCGAATCACCGTTGTAGAAGGCGAGATCCTTCGGCGGAGTTTATCCTGAGAACGTCGAAGGGCCTCAGAATGACTATAGGACAGCGGCTCAGAAGATTTCGCGCTCGCATTGGGGAGGACCCATGTTCGGATTGCGCGCTTCCCTTACGCTTTTAGTCACACTCGTTAGCCACGCGCCGATCATCCAAGCTCAAGAAGCTGTTAAACTCCGCGCCAGTGTGGTTGCGAAAACGTTCGGCTTCGGCCCGGTCTGGGTGGCGTCGAAGCAGGGATTTTTCAATCAGCAAAAACTTGCTGTAGAGGTTCTGTTGATCCGCGGATCAGACGTTTCCACGCAGGCTTTGGCCGGTGGTTCCCTGCAAGTTTCCGGCGCCTCTTCCGATGCGCCGATCGCGGCCTTCGACCGGGGTTTGGACATGGTGATCATCGGTGGCATCATCAACGGTCTCAGCCAGTCGATCATGGCCGGCAAAAATTATAAGACCTACGACGATCTGCGCGGCGCCACGCTCGGCGCCAACAGTCTCACTGCCGGAACGGCGTTCGCTTTCCGGCGCGTGCTCAAGGCCAAGGGGTTGGAGTATCCGCGCGATTACAAATTGATTAACGTCGGCGGGACACCGCAGGCGCTAGCGGCGTTGGCTTCGGGACAAATCGCCGCGGCCCCTCTGTCACTACCGGTAAATTACGTGGCCGAGGAGCAGGGATTTAATACCATCGGTCGCTTCATCGATGTGATCCCGCACTACCAGCTCTCGGTTTATTCCGTGCTGCGGCCGTGGGCGGAAAAAAATCGTGCCGTTGTCGTCCGGTTCATGAAGTCGATAGCGCTGGCAGCGCGGTGGATTTATGCGAACAAGGATGCAGCTGCGGATTTGCTTGCCAAGGAGATGGGACTCAAGCGCGAATACGCGCGCAAGGGCTGGGAGTTCTATACCGAAAAGGGATTGTGGAGTCCGGTGGGCGACGTGACGCTCGACGGACTTGCCATCGTCGCGCAGATCTATGCGGAACAGAATCAGTTAAAGGTCCCGCCCAATCCGGCCAAGTTTGTCGACCAAAGTTATCTGCGCGCGGCGTTAAAAGAAATCGACGGACGCTAATTTCCAGGGCGTTCGAGTTGTTCAAGACGTTCCAGTCGTTACGGTACGCCATTTTTTGATCGCGCACACGCCGGTCTCTTGAATATTTCTCGGCGTGACCCTAAACTCGGCGATCATGTGCAGTCGGATTTTCCTAGAGTGATAAACCCGCCCAAGACTCTCAAGACCGAACGCTTACGACTGAGAAAAGCAAAAGTTTCGGATGCTGAGACGATCTTTTGTCAGTATGCTCAAGATCCGGAAGTCATCAAATATGTCAGTTGGCGTGCGCACAAAGGTCTCGAAGAGACGCGCGAATATATGCGAATGTGTCAGCTCGCGTGGGACGTCGGCAAGGCGTTTCACTGGGTGATCGAGCGAATCGACGACAAGCAAGTGATCGGCATGATGATCGCAAGAGTGAGCGGAGAAAAATGGGAGCTCGGCTACGTTTTGGCGCGCGCCCATTGGGGCCGCGGTTATATGACGGAAGCGCTCAAGGCGCTGATAGCTTGGGCGCTCAAACAAAAAGAGATCTATCGCATCTGGGCGGTTTGCGACGTCGACAATCTCGCCTCCGCGCGCGTCTTGGAAAAAACCAGTATGCAGCGGGAGGGAGTTTTGCGGCGCTGGTCGGTTCATCCCAATTTGAGTCCTGAACCCAGGGACTCGTATTGCTACGCGATTGTGAAATGAAAGAAATCGGAAATGGAGTGATGGAGTGATGGAGTGATGGATGGGAAGAGTTAGGTGGTTTAAGATGTCGAAATTTTTGGGCGGGGTCCTGGCACTTCTGTTCCTCGTCGTTGCGTCGACGAGCTCGGCTCAGGATCGGGTTCGCGTCGGTTGGGCTGCGATGACGGCGTCGCATACGCCGCTGTGGGTGGCGCAGGACAAAGGCTTGCTGGCGAAGCAGGGTTTGCTGGTCGAGTCGATCTTTTTCGGCGCGGGACCGCCGGCGATGCAAGCGCTGGTGGCGGGCGACCTCGACATCGTCGTGACTTCGGCCCCGAATGTCGTTAATCCCCGCCTTGGCGGCGCTGATGTTGTGATGGTTCTCTCGATTATCCCGACGTTTATCGACCACATCATTAGCGCGGCGAGCATTACGAATTCTGAGCAACTTAGGGGCAAGATCGGGTCGGTCAATCGGTTTGGCAGCATCTCCGATATGGGAATGCGTCTGTCTCTCAAGAAACTCGGAATCGATCCGGAAAAAGACGTCAGGATCGTGCCGGCAGGCGGAAACCCCGAGCGGCTTGCGGCTATTTCTAAAGGGATATCTCAGTTTACCATCATGAACGAGCCGTTTATCAAAGAAGCAGAGCGGCTCGGCTTTCGCGATCTGGTCAATATGGCGACGCTGAAAATTCCCTTGCACGGCAACGGCGTGGTAACGCGCGAGGCGATTATCAAAGCGAAGCGGCCAGTGATCGCAAAATTCGCGCGCGCGATCACTGAAGCGATCCATTACATCAAGATCGACAAAGAAAGTACGAAAGCGATCATCGGCAAGTACACCAAGCTCACCGACCCGGAGGGGCTCGAACGGACCTATCGGAACTACACTTCCGTATTGATGGATTTTCCTTACGCAGATCCTGCGGGAATCAAGACTTTGCTCGACGACATGGCGCCGAAAAATGCGAAAGCCGCCGCCGCGGATCCGAAAGCGTTCGTCGATTCGAGCTTCGTTCAAGAAATGGAGACTTCGGGATTCATCAAGCAGCTGACAAAGCGGTAACAATGTTTCATCACGGCCGCTCGTCCCGGTGAATGCTGCGCTGCTTGGAGTCATTTCACCACAGTTTACGATGCATGCATTTAGAATCGACGGCAGGCCGGGCTAGGAGTTGTGCAGATCGGCGCGGCTGTAGTAGTGACTCAATGCCGCAAGAGGAGACGATCATGGGCAACTTTCTGATCAAGCGATTTTTGATTCTGACCTTGGCCGCTGCCAGTGGATTCTTGCGCGCTGGCTCGCCGGCCATTGCCGTGGAAAAACTCGTCGGTCTTCAGTCCGCGCCGAGCATTGCCATGGCCCTGCCGTGGTTCGCCGAGGAAGCGCGGCTGTATTCTAAACACGATCTGGATTTTCAACTTATCTACATCGTCTCGTCGGGAATCGTCACAGCGGCGATGAGCGGCGGCAACGGCAGCGTGGCCATCGTCGGCGGCGAGGGGCCGATCCGCGCGTTCTTGAGCGGCAATACGGATTTCGTCTTTATCGGCTCGGTGAAAAATGTTCTCACGCACAGCATTATGGGCAAGCCGGACATTAAAAAACCCGAGGATCTCAAAGGCAAGAAAATCGGCGTGGGGCGCATCGGCGGCAACTCCCATTATTTCACGCTTTACGGGATGCGCCAGAAAGGATTGGATCCGCTGCGCGATGCCAACTTGATTCAGACCGGGGGCGCGCCGGAAACATTCATCGCCTTGAGCTCGGGCGCCGTCGATGCGGCTTCGATGACCACGCCCCAGGACACCCGCGCCGCCTTCGCGGGATTCAACTACGTCATCGACGGCAGAGAAATTAAACCATCGTACGTCGCGACGGGTTTCGTGACGCTGCGCTCGGTGATCGCCAAGCGGCCGAAGGTCATTAGCCAGTTCATGCACACCATGGCGGAATCGTTCAAGCTCATGGTGACCGATCGCGAGTTGGCGTACAGAATCATGGCCAAAAAAATCAATCTCACCGATCGAAAAGTTTTCGATGCGGCTTACACGCAGGAACTGAAAGTCTTGGAGCCGAAACTGGACATCAAGCCGGGAGCGATCCAGGCGACGCTCGATGAAATCAGCAGGACCGATGCGCGGGCCAAGCAAGTAAAACCGGAGCAGTTAATCGACCGGCGTTTTTTGGAAGAGATGGAGAAAGACGGGACGTTTGACCGGTTGGGTTTGAGATAACGCGGCTGCTGTTCAAATTGCCAGTTCAACACGGAGGAAATGCTTGAAGAGGCTAGAATTTCTCTGTAACTGAGAATTATTGTCGAGCATAGCATGGACATTGATGGGATGATCTTCCACGCGATAGTTGCCCCGACCAATCACCTGCGCATGAATCCGGAGACAAGTTTCTGCCATCGATCCATTGCCTCATCGTATTGGGAAGTGGTTAAGCCCTCTTCAGGATACCAGCGTTTAAATCCGTAGTCTTTCAACGGGCTCCCGTGTTTGAACGTTTCTATCAGCATTTTCTGTCCATCGGGGCTGAGAAGAAAATCGATCAACAACAACGCGCCATAAGGATGCTGGGCGTGAGAGAAAAGAGCCGCGCTGCCGGAGATGGCGGCGACGAGATCCATGGGCACCCAGGCGACTGGCGCGCCGTTGTTGACCGCATGGCCAATATTGCTGTGAATAGCGCTGAACGATATTGGAACTTCTCCCGATACAATCAATTCGTTAAACCCGGGACCATTAACCCCATGGACCGTAACATCCTGGTCCTTTAATTTTTTTACGAACCCTTCGCCCTTCGATTTGATCATGGCGCCGACGAATCGAGCCGAGACGTCGTCACTGCTGATCGACATTTTTCCTTTCAGCGCGGGCTTTAACAGATCGTCAAAGTTTTTAGGGATGTCGGCGGCGGGTAACACATTCTTGTTATAGCCAACGCCGATATAGGATTCCCGGTCGGTCGTCCAAAGCACTAGGCCGCCGGGCGTTTTTTGTTTGGCGGCGTCGGGATATTCAGACAGATACGGCGAGGTATACGGCAAGAGAAGTTGGCTATCGCGCAATACCATTAACCCCGGCGGCGAAGTTTCTATGACGTCTCCGAGATAACGCTTGGACTGCGCCTCGGCTAAAACTCTGGTTGCCAATTGTGTGCCGCTCTCTCTATACGTCTCTACCGTTACACCTGGATATTTGGATTGGAAGATCTTAACGATCTCCTTGTTAGCAATCAGCGAGGTGTACCATGAAAACTTTCCTTCTTTCTTAGCCCCGTCATAAAGTAAGCGCCCGCGGTCAGCGCCGGTGTATTTAGCCAAATCAGCCAGAGTCATTGGCTTGGCGTTCTGGGCCCATGCGCTTCCCAAAAGGCTCGAGAGAAAAACCATCGCGGTGAACAGTGAATGTCGAACAAACATCAGAATACCCCCCGAGAGCGTTTTGTACTTTACATTTCTTAGCTACAGCAAAAGACGAAAGTCAATGTAACGCGTGCATTTAGTCGACCTTAGGTTGACGTAACATGCGATTGTTGGATATCGTCTGATCACAACCACCGTTAGAGAGCGTGATAGATGAAGCCTGTTTCTTTTGCTCTAGTGCTCGCCGCCGTCGTTGCTTTTGCTTGTCCTCAAACGTCCAGCTCGGTAACTAGAGAAGACCTCATTGAAGCGGCCAAAAAAGAACGTGAAGTAGTTTTTTACACGACGACAAACTTAGAAGAAGCCGGCGCGATGAGCGGTCGCTTCAAGGCGAAGTATCCATTTCTCGACGTCAGCATCAACCGGGCAGAAGGCGAAAGGATCGTCACCAAAGTCCTGCAGGAGACCCGCGCAAAAAAATCCCTGGTGGACGTGATGCAAACACCGGCATTCTATCTCCACGCGTTGAAGAAAAGAGGAATCTTGGGTGAATACACGTCCACCGACGATCGCTTTTTCCCGCGCAACTTCAAAGAAGAGAAATATTGGATCACGACTTATTACAATCCCTACGTCGTTCTTTACAACACCAAACTTGTCTCCGCTCAAAACCTGCCGAAGCGTTACGAAGATCTGCTGAATCCTTTCTGGAAAAATAAAATGATCTTGGAAAAGGACAAGATCGATTGGTTTACGGCGATCCTGGAGATTTTGGGAAGAGAAAAGGGCGTCAAATACATGAGAGAGTTGTCCAGGCAGAATCCCATGCTGCGTATAGGGCAGACGCTCATAACCCAATTGGTTGCCGCCGGTGAAATAGCGCTGCAGATCAACGCCAACGCCGTGAGCGTTAATCGGCTAAAGCAAAAAGGCGCGCCGATCGATTGGGTTGCGCCCGGTCCGCTGCCGGGCCTCATGGTCGGAGTGGGTCTTATTGCTCAAGCGCCGCACCCCGCCGCGGCTAGATTGCTCATTGACTTCTTGCTGTCTAAAGAAGGACAACAACTGTATCAAAGCGCCGGACGATTGGTCGCGAGATCCGACCTGCCTCAAGATGAGAGCATGAAAGTGAGAGGAGCCCAGATTGTGCCCGTCGACCCTGCCTGGGCCGAAAACTTCGACGAAGACTCGAAGCTATTGAAAGAGATTTTTTCCAACTGAGAATCACATAAACGCAAGCTCTTCGCATGGATTGAACGTATAGGTTCGAACAAGCGCGACGAGAGTAGGGAACAAAGCATCAAGTAAAAAGAGGTAAACATGCCTGAGCAACCGATCAAAGACAAAACGGCGATCGCCGGGATTGGCTGGACCGCGTTTTCGCGTAAATCCGGAGTCACGACGTTAAGCCTCGCCGCTGAGTCAAGCCTCAAGGCGATCGCGGATGCGGGGTTGCAGGTCCAGGACATCGATGGAGTGGTTTCTTTCTACCACCGGCAGCCGGAAGGCCAGATGGTGCGGGAATTGGTCCGCGCGCTCGGTCTGAAGAAATGCAACTTCGAATTCTACAGCGACGGCGGCGGCGGTTGGAACTGCGGCGCGGTGCTCTCGGGCGCCATGCTCGTGCACTCGGGAATCTGTAAAAACGTTCTGGTTTTCAAAGCGCGTAATCGTTATAGCCAAGGACGCGCCGCGCGCGCGGAGCGGGCCAACGACGTCAAGGGCGACGCGCAGTTCATCACTCCTTTCGGCATCCACCATGCTGCGGCTTCCTTCGGTCCCATCGCCACGGCGCACATGGCGCGCTACGGCACCACGACCTTGGACTTCGCCCATCTCGCCGTCACCGAGCG
>DASWCL010000019.1:0-30004 GCA_036390135.1 Binatia bacterium | reverse complement strand
CGCCGCGCGCCTCGGCGCTCGCGCGCGCAAGCAGCTCATCCGGCGTCGCATCGATGTGGTTCACCGTCAGGCCGGGAAATTTTTTCATAAAGGCTTGCGGAATCACCTCCATAGCTCTACTGGAAAGAGGCGCATAAAGGGTAACCTTGCCCCCTTCTTTCTTGGCCTTTTCGTAAAGCTGGGCGAGGGATTCGCCGGCTGGCGCGCCGGCGGCGAAGACGAAAGAAAAGCAGGAGGCGGAGAGCAGAAAAGAAACGATTGCCAGCTTGATGGAACTCGATGAAGCTTTACTTGTCACGTGACGCCTCCTTGGTCTGGGTGGTTCGTCAATTATACGCAGCTCGTCTTTCACTTAAGCGAGTACGATGATCCGCCGGAGCACAGCGCTCGACCGCAACTTTGTTTTTCTAATCGGCAACGAGCGACTAAAGGACAAAACATGCCCATCGGCACCTCC
This sequence comes from Binatia bacterium, assembly GCA_036390135.1. Classification (GTDB taxonomy): domain Bacteria; phylum Desulfobacterota; class Binatia; order UBA9968; family UBA9968; genus DP-20. The sequence goes on along the minus strand of DASWCL010000019.1, from coordinate 29,547 downwards.
GCCCTATAGCACAAGGCTCTCTGGCGCGCAAAATTCGAATTATGGAGCAATGCCGATGCCATCGTTTTACCGGGATATTCTCGTTGAAATCAGCGTTACAAGCTTGCAACTTTTGCTCGGATGCTCATTTATCGCTCAGGACCTGCCTAATTGAAGGGCTGGCGTAAGATCCAGTCTTGAAGTTTGACAGGCCGATTTGATCCGTTGTAACTGTGGCGCACTGAAACCCATGCGCGTCATCATGCGACTACATGCTTTCTCCGCGCTCTTAATCTATTTCCTTTTCGCATTAGCCTTCTGCTCGGTTGCGCCGGCCCAGGACACGGATCATCGGGCAGTTTTAGAGCGTGCGAAAAAAGAAGGCGAGTTGATTTGGTACACCACCGCGGGCCTGCAGGACTCCAAACCGATGGCCGACGAGTTTCAAAAGAAATATCCGTTCATCAAGCCGTCGGTGGTGCGCGCCGGCTCGGGGGTTTTGGTCAATAAAATACTCAACGAGGCGAGAGCGCAGAAAGCGTTCTTCGATGTGTTCAACACCAACCACGAAAGTATTCTCCCGTTGAAGAAACGAGGCTTGCTCGGCCGTTATGTGTCGCCCGAAGCGAAATTTTATGACGACGACTTGAGAGACGCCGAGGGCTATTGGCACTCTGCTTACGTCATCCCATGGTTTCTTGGTTACAACACTCGCATGGTCAAGAGAGACGACGTGCCGAAGAGCTACGCGGAGCTGCTGAATCTTAAATGGAAGGGACGGAAGATCGCGCTGGGTTCGGACAACGGCGCGCTCATTCTTTCCGGCCTGATGAAAGTCTGGGGTCGCGATAAGGCGCTCGGATATTTTAAACAGCTCGCCGGCCAAGAACCCGCCATACAAGCCGGCAGCCCGTCGAACCGCATCCAGTTACTCGCTGCCGGAGAATTTCCACTCACCCTGGCCGCCGGCAATACGCTGCAAAGCTTCGCTTCCAGGGGCGCGCCGATCGATTGGGTCGCGTTGGAACCGGTCTTCGTGCAGGTCAATGCGATCATGATCGCCGCGCAAGCGCCGCATGCCAACGCGGCGAGACTTTTCGTTGATTTTACGCTGTCGAAAAAAGGCCAGGAGATGGTGCGCAGTTTTCATCGCGTCCCCGGTCGGAACGGTGTCGATGCCGATCCAGCGCGTATGTTTAGAGGATTCAGAAGGCACATCCAGGACGCCGAAGCGCTGGAAAACTCCGAGGCGACAACGAAGCTCTACAACGAAATTTTTACCATCCGATAGCCTTTCCACCACATTCCCACCGCGCTCGCAACTCTTCGCTCCGGCACGGTTCACGATCCAAGCCGTATGGTTTCAAGAAGAATTCCTCACCGCAATGGTTCTCTTAGCCGTATAGCACTTCGGTTTCACTCTGTTAGAATTTTAACTAGATGCCGGAACAAGTTCTGCGAGAAGGTCGCAATTGTTGGAAGGTCGCTAACGCCTCGCGCGTCAAATTCCTGGTCGACGGCGCGGCTTACTTCGCCGCCCTCGCCGAGGCGCTCGAGCAAGCACGCGAATCGATCTTCATCCAGGGATGGGATTTCGATAGCCGCATTCACCTAAAACTCGACGGGGACCGTCGACACGCGACCCCGGATCTCGGCACCTATCTCAATTCATTGGCAGCGCGCTGGCCGAGTCTCCATGTTCATATTTTGACATGGGATTTCGCGATGATTTACGCGCTGGAGCGTGAAGTACTGCCGTTCTTCGCTCCGGGGTGGCAGCGCCACCCCCGGGTGCATTTTCATATGGATGGAGATCATCCCGTCGGCGCTTCCCATCACAGCAAGATTGTCGTCATTGACGATGCCATCGCATTCGTCGGTGGCCTCGATTTGGCCAAGGGACGCTGGGACACGCCGGAACATCGGCCGCAAGACTTTCGACGCGTCGACTTCAACGGCGCTTTTCTGCCACCCCATCACGACGTTCAGATCGCGGCGTCCGGCGAAATCGCTGCGGCATTGGGCGAGCTCGTGCGTCACCGTTGGTGGAGCATCACGGGACGCCACCCGCGTGCGCCCGGAATCACGGTCGACGGCTGGCCGCCGTCGCTGGAGCCGGACCTAAGCGACGTTAAAGTTGCCATCGCCCGCACCGAGCCACAGTTTGGTAGCCACAAGGGCGTCAGAGAGATCGAAAGTCTTTTCCAAGACATTATCGCGGCAGCACGCCGCTGGATTTATATCGAAAACCAGTATCTGACTTCCGCAGTCGTCGGCGAGGCTCTGGTAAAGCGGCTGCGCGACAGCGCGGGACCCGAGGTGGTCATCGTCATGTCGCAGGCAAGCCAAGGCTGGTTGGAAAGCGCGACGATGGATGTGCTGCGCGCGCGTCTGATCAAACGATTACGCGACGCCGATCAACATCACAGGCTTCGCGTCTTCTGCCCCGTCGTTGACGGTCAAAGCACGGACTGTCTGTCGGTACATTCGAAGCTCTTGATTGCGGACGATCAATTCGTCCGCATCGGCTCGGCCAACGTCAGCAACCGTTCCCTGGGGCTCGACACGGAATGCGATCTCGCGTTGGAAACTGGCTGCAACGAACGAACCGAACAAGCGATTGCCCATTTGAGAAATTCGCTCCTCGCAGAACATCTCGGCTCGACGCCTGACCACGTGGGTCGAACACTGGCCGAAACACACTCGCTGATCGCCACGATCGAGAAGCTACGCAGCAGTCGTGCGCGCAGCTTGGAGCTCGTCGATTGCTCGGTGCCGGAATGGCTCGATCAAATGATCCCTGAGTCGGCGATCGTCGATCCCGAGTCCGCCATCGCCCCGGAAAAACTGATCGACGAATTCGTTTTATCCGAGGAGCACGGATCCTCCAGCGGCGCGCTGCTACGGGGAGTGGCGATCCTAGGTTTTATGTTTGCGCTGGCAGCAGCCTGGCGCTGGACCGGCCTGCGGGAATGGATCGATCTCGACACCATCGAATCGTGGACCGCGTCACTGCAAGAAACTCCGAGCGCTCCGTTGTGGGTTATCGGCGCTTATCTGCTAGCCGGTATCACCGCGTTCCCTGTCATGATCCTGATCATTGCCACCGCTTACGCCTTCGATCCATGGATGGCGACGGTCTATTCATTAAGCGGCTCTATTCTGAGTGCGATTTTTCTGTACGCGATCGGCCGTCAATTGGGACGCAAAAACGTGGTACGTTTTGCCGGCAAGCGCTTAAACCGCATGAATCGCCTAATTTCGAGGCACGGCGTGCTAGCGGTGGCAGCCGTGCGGATGATCCCCGTGGCCCCTTATTCGCTCGTCAATTTGGCGGCCGGCGCCGTTCATGTTCCGTTTCGCGATTTTGTGCTTGGAACGTTTTTAGGAATGAGCCCGGGAGTTGTGGGAATAACTTTTTTTGAGAGTCAACTCGAACAGATGATTCGCAATCCAAGTGCGGTGACCTTTGCCGTTCTCAGCGGCGCCGTACTTATCATGCTGTTGAGCATTTTTGCCGTTCGCCGCTGGCTCGCGAGTAGGCAAAGCCCAGCCAGACGGAAAACATCGACGACGGTAAAATCGGCGGAATTTCACTGAACTACCGCGGTCATGCAAGTTTTTTCCGTCCTCTCCTATAACATTCACGAATGTGTCGGCTCGGATCGCTGGCGTAATCCGGCGCGCATCGCGGAGGTGATCAAGGAAAGCGGTGCCGATATCATCGGGCTGCAGGAAGTGCATAGCGACGCGAGCGGTACGGAAGAATTGCATCAGATGAATTATTTGGCAGCCGCCAGCGGGTTACAGGCCATTCCGGGGCCCGCCGTGGAGCGCAAAAACGGACATTATGGGAACGTGCTGCTGACCCGCTATAAAATTCTAGCGGTGCACAATTTGAATCTCAGTTACCCCGGTCGCGAACCGCGCGGCGCCATCGATGCCGAGCTGGAAATCCACGGTGCAACCGTGCGCGTGATCGTCACCCATCTTGGACTACGCCCAGCCGAGCGTCGTTTCCAAGTAAAAAAACTTTTGTTCGCGATATCAGAGCCGCGCGCGTCCACCATCATCATATTGAGCGATTTTAATGAATGGTTGCCCACCGGGCGATCATTGCGCTGGATCCACACCCAACTTGGAAAAACCGCCCTCGTGCGTACATTCCCTTCTTACTTTCCTATATTTGCCCTTGACCGCATATGGGTGTCCCCCGCGGGGGCGCTGGTCAAGGTTTTCCGCGTCCGAACACCCCTCACGCGCATCGCCTCTGACCATCTGCCGTTAAAAGCGATCATCCGGACCCCGCCTGCCGTCTCGTCAAAATAATAGGCGTGGCGCTTCTCCGCCGGGCTGTGGGGAAAATCTAACAACTAGAGCGATGAATACATACAAATTTTCCGCTGTTGACTTCCTATCTCTCTATTATTTAAACATTCCTTTCAAATTAGTGAATGGCGTGAATTTTGCGCCGTCTGGGCGCAATTTGGTTTTTGTCCAGCAATTCCTGACAGCGAAATAAAAATAGCCCGGCCGGAGTCTGACGTTTTGATGTCGCTAGCTTCGTAACGGCCCGGCCATGGAGTAGCAGTGTGAAAAGGACGACTGTCGTGGACGATGAACCCAGCTCACGGCTCCTTTCCTGCGATCTTTCCGTTAGGCAATTTTTTCTTCCCTTCTCTCCAACGAGCCGCTATAAATACAGTCCACGCGGCATCGAGAAAACCGCCCCGAAGAACGGAAGAGAGAAGCAACCAACGGTTGCCAAAAGACGGTCAGCAAATTTTTATCACTAACCGGAGAAACCATGGCAAAGCAGGTGGCGCATCACATCGATGACGACAAACTCGATACCAAACTACTCTTGCAAACGCTCATCGAGGTGAAGAAAGGCGATTTCACTGTTCGATTGCCGGCCATTTGGTCAGGCATTGACGGCAAAATCGCAGATACCTTGAACGATATCATCGAAATGATGTCGGAAAACACCAAAGAGATCGAGCGGGTAAGCCGCGTCGTTGGGAGAGAGGGAAAACTTTCCCAGCGCATTTCGCCGGCGTCGTCCAGAGGATCGTGGAAAAGCAGGGTCGATGCACTCAACGATCTAATCGAAAACCTCGTCCGTCCGACGGCGGAAATGGCCCGCGTGATCGGCGCCGTGGCTAAAGGCAATCTGTCACAGACCGTGGCTTTGGAAGCCGAAGGACTGCCTCTTCGCGGCGAGTTCCTGAGCACAGCAAAAATGGTCAATGGCATGGTCAAGCAGCTCGACGCCTTCGCCGGAGAAGTCACCCGCGTGGCGCGCGAGGTCGGTACTGAAGGAAAGCTCGGCGGCCAGGCCGTCGTCCCCGGTGTCGCCGGAACGTGGAAAGATTTGACCGATAACGTCAATATGATGGCCGGCAATTTGACTGCTCAGGTGCGCAGCATCGCCGACGTTACCATCGCGGTTGCCAACGGCGACCTGTCAAAGAAAATCACCGTCGACGTGCGCGGTGAAATTCTCCAGCTTAAAGAAGCGATCAATACCATGGTCGATCAGTTGCGCAGTTTTGCCGCCGAAGTCACGCGCGTCGCCCGCGAGGTCGGCACCGACGGCAAGCTCGGCGGTCAAGCCGTCGTCCCCGGTGTCGCCGGAACTTGGAAAGATCTGACCGACAGCGTAAACGCGATGGCCGGCAATCTTACCGCGCAAGTTCGAAACATCGCCGACGTTACCATCGCAGTGGCCAGTGGTGACTTATCGAAAAAAATCGCCGTCGACGCCAAAGGTGAAATCCTCCAGCTCAAAGACACCATCAACACCATGGTCGATCAGTTGCGCAGCTTTGCCGCCGAAGTCACCCGCGTCGCCCGCGAGGTCGGCACCGACGGCAAGCTCGGCGGCCAAGCCGTCGTCCCCGGTGTCGCCGGAACTTGGAAAGATCTCACCGATAACGTCAATTTTATGGCCGGTAATTTAACCGCCCAGGTGCGCAGCATCGCCGACGTGACCATTGCCGTCGCCAATGGCGATTTGTCGAAAAAGATCACCGTCGACGTGCGCGGCGAAATCCTCCAGCTCAAAGAAGCGATCAATACGATGGTCGATCAGCTGCGCAGCTTCGCGGCGGAAGTCACTCGCGTCGCCCGCGAGGTCGGCACCGATGGCAAGCTCGGCGGTCAGGCCCAAGTGCGCGACGTCAGCGGCGTGTGGAAGGATTTGACCGAGAGCGTGAATATCATGGCCGGTAACTTGACCGCTCAAGTCCGTAACATCGCCGATGTCACCATCGCCGTGGCCAACGGCGACCTGTCGAAGAAAATCACCGTCGACGTGCGCGGCGAAATTCTCCAGCTCAAAGAAGCGATCAACACCATGGTCGATCAGCTGAACGCTTTTGCCGCCGAGGTCACACGCGTGGCGCGCGAAGTCGGCACCGAAGGCAAGCTCGGCGGTCAGGCGCAAGTGCGCGACGTCAGCGGCGTCTGGAAAGACCTGACCGAGAGCGTCAACATGATGGCCGGCAATCTCACCGCTCAAGTCCGTAACATCGCCGATGTCACCATCGCCGTGGCCAATGGCGACTTGTCGAAAAAAATCACCGTCGACGTGCGCGGCGAAATTCTCCAGTTAAAAGAAGCCATGAACACCATGGTCGATCAGCTGAACGCCTTTGCCGCCGAGGTCACACGCGTGGCGCGCGAAGTCGGCACCGAAGGCAAGCTCGGTGGTCAGGCACAAGTGCGCGACGTCAGCGGCGTCTGGAAGGATTTGACCGAGAGCGTCAACATGATGGCCGGTAACTTGACTGCTCAAGTCCGTAACATCGCCGATGTCACAATCGCCGTGGCCAATGGTGACTTGTCGAAAAAAATCACCGTCGACGTCAAGGGCGAGATTCTCCAGCTCAAGGACACTATCAATACGATGGTCGATCAATTGAACGCCTTTGCTGCCGAAGTCACGCGCGTCGCCCGCGAGGTCGGTACCGACGGCAAGCTCGGCGGTCAAGCCGTCGTTCCCGGTGTCGCCGGAACTTGGAAAGATTTGACCGACAGCGTCAATGCGATGGCCGGTAATCTTACGGCGCAAGTCAGAAACATCGCCGATGTCACCATCGCCGTGGCCAATGGCGACTTATCGAAAAAAATCACCGTCGACGTGCGCGGCGAGATTCTTCAGCTGAAAGAAGCCATCAATACGATGGTCGATCAGTTGAACGCCTTCGCCGCCGAGGTCACCCGCGTCGCCCGTGAGGTCGGCACCGAAGGCAAGCTCGGCGGTCAGGCCGTCGTCCCCGGTGTCGCCGGAACTTGGAAAGATCTCACTGATAACGTCAATTTGATGGCCGGCAACTTGACCGCTCAGGTGCGTAATATCGCCGACGTGACGATTGCCGTCGCCAACGGTGACTTGTCGAAAAAGATCACAGTCGACGTGCGCGGCGAGATTCTTCAGCTCAAAGAAGCCATGAATACGATGGTCGATCAGCTGAACGGCTTCGCCGCTGAAGTCACCCGCGTTGCCCGCGAAGTGGGCACCGAAGGCAAGCTCGGCGGTCAGGCCGTCGTTCCCGGCGTTGCCGGAACTTGGAAAGACTTGACCGATAACGCCAACGTCATGGCGGCCAATCTGACCGCGCAAGTGCGCGGCATCGTCAAAGTAGTCACCGCCGTTGCCAACGGCAGCTTCAAAGAAAAACTCACCGTCGAAGCCAAAGGTGAAGTGGCAGCCTTGGCTGAAACGATCAATAGCATGACCGACACTCTGGCGATTTTCGCCGAGCAGGTAACCACCGTCGCGCGCGAAGTCGGCGTCGAAGGACGATTGGGTGGTCAAGCGAACGTGCCCGGCGCCGCCGGCATCTGGAAGGATCTAACCGATAACGTGAACCTGTTGGCCGCCAATTTGACCGCTCAGGTTCGCGCCATCGCCGACGTGGCCACCGCGGTCACTAAGGGCGATCTGACCCGAGAAATTCAGGTCGACGCCCGCGGCGAGGTCGTCGAGCTCAAAGATAACATCAACGCGATGATCCAAAACTTGCGCGCTACGACAGATCAAAACATGGAGCAAGATTGGCTCAAGACGAACCTTGCGAAGTTCACCAACATGCTGCAGGGCCAGCGCGACTTGACCACGGTCGGTCAAATGCTGCTTTCTGAGCTGGCGCCGCTGGTGAATGCGCAATGCGGCGCGATTTATCAGATGGACTCGAGCAACGGCCAGCCCCATCTTGCCATGCTAGCCAGCTATGCACGCGTCATGAGTCAAGACGAGCGCACGCGGTTGGCCCTCGGTGACGGGCTTGTCGGCCAATGCGCGCTCGAGAAGAACCGCATCTTGCTCGCCGACATTCCACATGATTATATCCGCGTCAGCTCCGGTCTGGGTGAAGCGCCGCCGCGAAACCTGATTGTGCTGCCGGTTTTATTCGAAACTGAGACCAAGGCGGTCATCGAGTTGGCCTCCCTGACCGAATTCACTCCGACTCACCTGACGTTTCTCGAACAATTGACCGAAAGCATCGGCATCGTGCTCAACACCATCGAGGCGACGATGCGGACGGAAGGATTGCTGCAGCAGTCGCAAAAGCTTGCCGTCGAATTGCAAGCCCAACAAAAAGAATTGCAGCAAACCAATGACGAATTGGGCCACAAAGCCCAACAGCTCGCCGAGCAAAATGCCGAGGTGGAGCGCAAGAACCAGGAAATCGAGCAAGCCCGCTACGCCTTGGAAGAAAAGGCCGCCGAGCTGGCTCTGACTTCCAAATACAAATCGGAATTTCTTGCCAACATGTCGCACGAGCTGCGCACGCCGCTAAACAGCATTCTGATCTTGGCGCAACAGCTCGCTGAGAATGCCGAAGGCAATCTCACGACCAAACAAGTGGAATTCTCCCGAAACGTGCACGCTGCCGGCGCCGATCTGTTGAATCTCATCAGCGACATTTTGGACTTGTCCAAAATCGAGTCGGGCACCGTAACCGTGGAGCCCGAAGAAGTTCCGTTCGCCAGCGTGCGCGACGCCGTCGAGCGCAGCTTCCGCCATCTCGCGGAAACCAAGCACCTAGCCTTCGACATCGAGATGGATTTCGAGCTGCCGCGCAGTATCAATACCGACGTCAAACGGCTCCAACAGGTATTGAAAAATTTGCTCTCCAACGCCTTCAAGTTTACCTCTCAGGGACACGTGAATTTCCGCATGAACGTCGCCACCGGCGGTTGGAGCACGGATCATGTGGGATTGAGAAATGCGTCGCGAGTGATCGCCTTCGAAGTTCACGACACCGGGATCGGCATTTCGCCGGATAAACAGAAAATCATTTTCGAGGCCTTTCATCAGGCCGACGCGGGCACGAGCCGGCGTTACGGCGGCACGGGTTTAGGGCTCGCGATCAGCCGCGAACTCGCCACTTTGCTGGGAGGTGAAATCCGCCTCAACAGTGCGCCCAATCACGGCAGTGTCTTTACCTTTTACTTGCCCCAGAACTATCTCGGGCCGCACGTCGGCGTTGCTTCGGAAATGGGCAGCGCACTGCGGCCGGCGCCGTTGATCGTTCATCAGGTCCCCAAGCCGGAGCAGATCCCGGATGACCGGGAATCGGTGGCGCCCGGCGATCCTGTCGTCCTGATCGTGGAGGATGATCCGCATTTTGCCCAGGTCTTGCTTGACATCATGCGGGAACAAGGGCTGAAAGGAGTCGTGTCGACGCACGGAGCGCACGTGCGCTCTCTCGCCAGCCAGTTTCAACCCCTGGCGATCGTGCTCGATATTTTCTTGCCGGACATGCTTGGATGGACGGTGCTCAATCATTTAAAACAGGATCCGGCGACGCGACACATTCCAGTCCAGATCATCAGCGTCGAGGAAGAGCGCCTGCAAGGCCTCGGGCACGGCGCTTTTTCGTATTTGATCAAGCCGGCAACGACTGACGAGCTAAAGAAGGCAATGGACCGGGTGGTGCGATACGCTCAGTCACGCCAGCGCCGCTTGCTGGTCGTTGAAGACAATGAGATCGAGCGCCAAAGCATCGTCGCATTGCTGAGTCACGAGGATGTGAAAATTGCCACAGCAGGAACGGGCGCGGAAGCTTTAGAAGCGCTGCGCGAATCCAAGTTTGATTGTCTCATCCTTGACTTGCGTCTGCCGGACATTTCCGGCTTTGAACTGATGGAGAGCATCCGGCAAAATCCCGATCTGCGGGAGTTGCCGATTGTCGTATGCACCGGCAAGGATTTAACCGATGAGGACGAATTGCGCCTGGCGCGCATGGCCGAAAGCGTCGTTCTTAAAGACGTGCAATCGCCCGAGCGGTTGCTCGATGAAGTCTCCTTGTTTCTGCATCTCGTCGCGGCTGATCTGCCTGCCAACAAACAGCAGATGCTCGAGCGGCTGCACCGATCGGATGAAGCCCTGATCGGCAAGAAAGTGCTCGTTGTCGACGACGATGTCCGCAACATTTTTGCCTTGACCAGCCTGCTCGAACAACACGGCGTGCGAGTGGTCAACGCCGAAAATGGCACGGAAGCCATTTCTCTGCTCGACGAGGACCCGGAAATCGACGCCGCATTGATGGACATCATGATGCCGGAGATGGATGGCTATGAAACCATGCGCCGGATTCGACTGAACTCCAAACACCGGCTCTTGCCGATTCTCGCCTTGACTGCCAAGGCCATGAAAGGCGATCGCGAGAAATGTCTCGAGGCCGGCGCCTCAGATTATATCGCCAAGCCCGTCAACACGGAGGAGTTACTCGCGCTCCTGCGAATTTGGCTCTTCGGCAAGCAGAGGATGCCACGAGTTGCTTATGAACTCAGAACTGACAGCTAATATCCTCATCGTCGACGACGATCAAAAATCGCTGCTCGCGATGGAGGCACTGCTCTCCGGACCGGGGCGAACCCTGGTTACGGTCCGCTCGGGTCGGGAAACATTGCGCCAGCTGCTGCGACAAGAATTCGCATTGATCTTACTCGATGTGCGCATGCCGGACATGGACGGCTTCGAAACCGCCGAATTGATCCGCCAAAGCGAGCGCCTGCGCCATATCCCGATCATTTTCCTTTCCGCCATCGATACGCTGGAAGCCGATGTGCATCGCGGCGTAGCGAGCGGCGCCGTCGATTATCTGTTTAAGCCGGTTGTACCGGAAGTACTGAAATCGAAGGTTGCCGTGTTCGTCGATCTGTTCCACATGAACGAGCGACTGAAACAAAAAGCGCTGCAGCAAAGCGAGGAGCGTTTCCGTCTTCTGGTGGAAAGCATGCAGGACTATGCGATCTTCATGCTCGACCCCAATGGCCGAGTAACGTCTTGGAACACGGGGGCTGTAAAGATTAAGGGTTATCAGCAGCAGGAAATCTTCGGGGAGCCTTTTGGGCGCTTCTACACCCCGGAAGATCAAGCACGTGGATTACCGGGACAAGCGCTCCGGGAGGCCGTGGCAAGCGGGCGGTGCGAACAGGAAGGCTGGCGCGTCCGCAAGGACGGCGCGCGATTTTGGGCGGACACCGTCGTATCCGCACTGCTGGATGAGCGTCTGAACACGGTAGGCTTTTCGGTCGTCACTCGAGATTTAACCGAAAAGCGTCGGATTGATGAAGCGCTGCGTGAAAGCGAAAAAAAACTGCGCCGCCAGGCCGAGGAACTGGAGCAGCAACTAATCGCCTCGGGCCGGCTGGTGTCGCTGGGTGAGATCACGGCTTCGATGGCGCATGAATTCAACAACCCGCTCGGTATCGTCATGGGCTTCGCTCAGGATCTCTTGAGCGAGACCGATCCTTCAAGCCCGCAGTATCGGTATCTCAAGATCATCGACGAAGAAACCAAGCGCTGCCAAAAAATCATCCAGGAGCTCCTGCAATTCTCTCGTCCGAGCATTGCCGAGCTCTGCCCGACGGAGATCCAACTCGTTGTCAAAAAGACCGTCAACTTGGTCGCCAACCATCTCTACAAACGAAAAATCGAGCTTGGTTTTCAGGTGGACGAGAACTTACCCCCGATCGATGCCGACGCGCAGCAAATGGAGCAGGTCTTGATCAACATTTATTTGAATGCCATCGACGCCATGCCCAACGGCGGCAGGTTAACCATCGGCGCGAAGCTGGCGCCTGTCAATGGCGCGGCGCCGATGCTGGTTGTGACGGTGGCCGACACCGGGTATGGCATCGAACAAGAGAATTTATCGAAAATTTTTCTGCCGTTTTTTACCGCGAAAAAGACCAAGGGTTTAGGATTGGGGCTGCCGATTTGCGAACGGATCGTCAAAAATCACGGCGGCAGGATCGCCGTCAAAAGTCAGCCCGCGGAAGGAACTATTTTTGAAATTTATCTGCCTTTGACGAAATCGCCTGCCGAACAAAAACCACTAAGCGACGCCGTCGATACCCGGAGCGATTCGGATCAGACGGTCTAGCCTGCCGTCGCTTTGCATTGGATCGCCGGCCTATACAGCCGGATCACCTCTTGTTCGATACGTAAAGCAATCGCAAGTTTCGTTTGCGCGCACTGGACACGATTCTCCCTATTTGCGCCGGACAGGAACCTACCAGGTTGGCGCTGCTGAAATAATAATAATCGCCCTGACATGGCAGTGACTGGAACGGAATGTTGCGCTTAAGCCGGTAGGCCAGCACGAGCAGCGCCGTTTCCGGAAAATCGGGCGCCGCGTACAACAGCGGTGCCCGGGCAATCTTGGGCACCACCGCTTCGACAAATTCCTCCTGTTCGTTTCTGTCTTCTTGTACCGTGCGGCTGAGTGGTATCGCGATGGCCAACGCCACGTCGATCGCGGCAAGCACAATGGCGAGCGCTGCCGAGCGCCGAACCCACAGGGAGCGCTCGTTCCTTTGCCGATCATTTAAAAACGCCGCGCACTCGCGCGCCGCGAGCAGTGCGACCGCGGGATAGATCGGTAGCAGGTAAACTCCGCGCTGACCGGCTGCGGATAGGAAAAATGCGAATATCGTCAGCCACCAGGCGTGCAGAAAATGGCCGAATGAATCCTCCCGCCGTCGCCGCAACCAGCGAACCGAAGCGACGACCAAGGCAAGATTCCACGGAAACAATTGAGTGATGAGCCAAACGACTTGCGAGAACGGATTCCTTCGCGTGTGAAATTCTGCGGCACCGAAGAAGCGATTGACGTTTTCATAGATGATCTGCTTATGCCAAAATTCCACACCGCCGCGCTGATAGGCGGCCCAATACCAGCCGAGATCGAGCATAAGAACCAACAATGCCCAAGACCAGGAGAAAAACTTGCCGAGCGCGCCGACATCCCGTTTGAACAGGAGAAAAGAGAGTATGACTATACCGGGCAGCGCCGCGCCGGCAGGACCTTTTGTGAGCACCGCCAAGGCGACGGCGACATAAGCCATGCCACGTGCAACCTCGCGTCGGGAAAGATACCAGAAATACCATGCGGCAAGCGCAGCGGCGACTAAAGCCGCAAACAGCATATCGACCCGCGCTTCGGTACCCGAATCCCAGAATTCGAACGTTGCCATGAGAAAGCCTACGGCCAGCAACCCCGTTTGGCGGTTGGCGCCCAACCTGCCGATCGAGTAGGTGATCCATGCTAACAGGGCCGCACCGACGATCGACGGCAACCGGACGGTAAAATCGGAAACCCCCATGAATGAAGCAAACGTCGCCGCCATCCAATGATAGAGCGGCGGTTTGGACGGCAATTCGCCGTTGCGGAGCGGCAAGAGCCATCGATGGTGGTTGACGATATCCTGGATGACCAGTGCTTCCCGCGCCTCACCATGATGCCAGATATGCGGTGAAAAGTAGGCCGCAATGACCAAGAGCAACGCGATCAAGATGAATGCGCCGGTGCCAACGCAATTGAAGGTCGCGGTTTCACTGGCGCCGAAAATCTCTGCCCCGTCAGCATAGTCTCTGGCTGTGGTCATACAAATCGCCTTTCAGCCTCATGGGTCGGAGGAAAGTCGGTCTCAGCGGTCATGCCGAGTCGGCTTCGCTTCCAGCTCTTATTTTCTCTTTGCATTGCGCAAGTATTTGGCCATTGCTCAGCAGCTTCGCCGCTTGGTTTTGCGCATAATTTGGCGTTGGCTCGAGCAACTGGAAGCAGCGGCGTCGCCGGTATTCTGCGCCGTCGTTTTACTGATGATTCTCGTCGGCGTCGGCGATAAGCAAGCCGCGACTCCGTTGTGGCTCGACACGGCGCTCGTCACCGCCACGTTTTTCGTGGGCTACGGGACGGCTTGGCGGTTTCGTCCACCGAATGCTGGGAGCTTTCGACCGGCGCACCGCCGGTCGTCAGTGCACGTAGGGCGCGATGATCGTCTTCCACAGTTTGTAACCCGCGCCGTTCAGATGCAGCGTGTCCGTCTGAAACAGCTCGGCGCGCGGCTGGCCGGTGGCGTCGAGCATCGAGGTGAAGACGTCGATGAAGTCGAGATGGTCGCCACTGGCGACAAATTGCCGAATCAGCTGGTTGGCTTCGCGCATTTTGGGTATCAGCGCAGCACGCGCCGGACTGGGCTTGATTGAGATGTAGGCGATCCGTGTAGCGGGCAATGTCTTGTGAACGGTTTCGACGAACCGCACGAAGTGATTGAAAACTTCCCTCGGCTCCCTGCCTTCGGCCAAATCATTGTCGCCGGCGTACACCAGGATCAATCGAGGCTTGTACGGCACCACGATCCGATCCAGATAACGCGTGCACGCAGACATGGTCGCGCCGCCGAATCCCCGTTTGATGATCACGGGAGGCGCGTCGAATTGGCTTTCAACTTCGTCCCATAGCCGAATCGATGAACTGCCGATGAACACGACGCCGCCGGGCGCTGGCGCTTTGACGTGATCGGCCGCGACAAAGGCGGCGATGCTGTCATCCCATCGCGTATCTTCGACGCTGAGAGCGCTCGATTCGGCAGACGGCGACGCCCCTGCGCCGGCGGCGCTCAATATTATTAATACCACGGCAAAAGGCGCGTACCCTGTCCGACCCAACGCTCTTCTGATGAAAAGGCTCAGCGTGTTTTTCGGCGGATATACCAACAGTTAAATCACCTGTGATGTTTTTCTGAGGACTTTAGCTGAATGAAAAATCGAGCGCTCACCTTGCCGCGCTCTGCGGCTTCAGGGCAGTATGCAAACTTGTCGACTCAGTGTCAATCGACCTGTGATCATCATCCTAATGTCAGCCTAGACGCCAAACAAATGCACAACGCGCGAAGTTCTCGCGGGAATGACTCGGCAAACGACCGAGCACTGCCATGCGGGAGCGCGCTCGAAATGAAACTTGCGTTGCAACGTTATTGTAGTGCCGGAAAGATTCGGGATAATATGTGATAGGCAGTCTCGGCATGCCCCGGAGGAAGGCGATGAAATTCGAACGGATTACAGTAAATCCAAAACAGATGGACGGCGTGCCCTGTATTCGAGGCGCTCGCATTCCGGTTGCCACCGTCGTCGGCATGGTCGCCGACGGCATGACGACCAAAGACATCCTCGAAAGCTATCCCGATCTTGAAGCGGACGATGTTCGCGACGCGCTCCGCTTCGCCGCCGAAGCCGTGCGTGAACGCGAGCTTCCTCTCATCGATATTCGGTGAATTTCCTGATCGACAACTCGTTGTCTCCGGCGGTGGCCGAAAGGCTCCGCCAAGCCGGGCGCGACGCGGTGCACGTACGGCGCTACGGTATTCACAAGGCGGACGATGAAGTTATTTTCGCTCGCGCCGCGGAGGAAGATCGCGTGGTGGTATCAGCGGATACTCGATTTGGCGTGATGTTGACGGCTCGGCAAGCGCCCAGGCCTTCGGTGATCTTATTTCGACGCGAATCGCCCCGCCATCCTCAAGCGCAAGCGGCATTGCTGCTGGCCAACCTCGAGACCATCGCCGAACTGCTCGATCAGGGCAGCGTCATTGTTTTCGAAGACGGTCGACTGCGCAGCCGAACCTTGCCGATTATGCGCAGTAGCCGGATCTGAATCCGTTTGCTCTTCCCCGCGGTCACGCGCCGACGGTCTTTAATGGATTTTAGTAGAAATCACGCGCGATGGCGTAGCGGCCATCGCGCGTGCTGCATTGCACAGCTAGGTATCGCGCTCGCTGGTCGGGCCGACTTCGCCGGTGCACCATGGCACGAAAGCTTTCATTTTGCACGCGGCGCCGTTCGCTTTAAGCTCTTTTTCAAAAATCTTGTGAATCTCGCGGTCTTCGTCATCGTACTCGATCTGCCAACCGCCCTCTTTCATGCTTCGATCGGCGAACTCACCGCCACCGCCCCGGCCCTTATACAATCCCATGTCGCCCGGCCGCAGTGCCAGGTAGCGGGCCCGGGTGGTGCCGGAGTTGAAGTGCTGGTGATAACAGTTGTCGCTGGGAACAGTGACCATGGAGCCCAGCTGCCAGTCGCATTTGATCATGTCGGACCGATCGTCCTTGGTCCAGATCAAGGAGTAACCGCCGGTGCCACTCAGCAGCACTAGATGCGCCCCCGGGCCATGGCGGTGCGCTTTCTTGTACGTGCCGATGGGAAACTCTGAGATGTGACTCTTGGTGTTGTTGTCCGCCATTTCAAGCATCGCGTTGATACCGCCGGCGCCGCGTTCTTTCCATCCATACAGGAGCATGTCCGGCGCGTTGGCGATGAAGTTGGATTCCCAGATCCGGCGGTTGAAAAGTTTTCCCTTGCCGCTGAAGTAGTCTTCTTCGCCGGCGTAGCGGGACGAGAACATGTAGTCGTTATGGAAAATAAAATTGTTGTCGCGAAAAAGTCGCATCATCGGCGGCGCATTGGTCACGGCGATGTAGCGGGTCGGCTCTTGGCCGCTGCCGTTAAAGTTCTGGTACCAGGCATTGAGCGGGATCGAAAAAAGACTGCCGGCCTGCCACTCAAAACTGCTTTTCCTTTTTTCGTCGTGCCAGATCGACGTCGCGCCGCGGCCTGAAACAACGTAGATCGTGAGCTCGTACATGTGATGCTCGGGCTCGGATTTCCCGCCCGGCTTGATCTCGACGATATGACAGTCGTTAGGCATGTGGCGGTTGTCGATATGGGCGACTGCGCCATAGCCGCCTTTGCGTTCCCACGGGCCGAGCTCGACTTTTGCTAGGCTCGGAAAATAGAATTCCTCATGGACCTTGACGCCTTCCGTCTTGAGCCATTCCGTGTAGGGGTCGGTTTTGGCATAATCTTTAAGACCCTCTTTTGGGGTCTCAGCGACTTTCATGTCGGTGCCTAGCATTACCACGGTTAGGATCCTCCTCTTATAAAAAGGTTGCGATCTTGCTCTGCCGCCGGCGGCGCTCGAGCAAAGTTCCAGACTCTATCTTTGGAAATATCCGGTATCGCCCTGTCTTGTCAATGAGCAAATATTCTCTTCACGAGAATAAAAACTTTATGAATCACCTCATCCCGATCTAAATCAATCGCCGCGTCCGATGGCTCGATACATATCACCGATCGCTACCGGTCAAAACCGTCCTATAACCAAGTAATCAAAATCCAGCCGCGCCACCGCCTTCGCATGGCGGATTTATGTAGAATCAGGCCGGCAAGCCGCATCATCATTGCGACATCTTGTTAAGCCGGCGCAAGGTTATATAATTTAAGTGGCGTGAGTCTCGCTTACGATAGGCGAGCCTGGTTTCGGCTAACCTTTAACCGGAGGCAACGTCATGAGCCGAATCTGTCAATTCGGTCGGAGCATCATTGGGCTCGAGAAATGGTTATTTTATAGCGCCGGAATCGCCGCGCTTATCATGGTTGCGGGCTGTAGCACGGCCAAGCCGCCCACTGACATTCTAACAAGAGCCGAGCTGAGCGCGCGCACAGCCGACGAGGCACGCGCTGCTGAGCTCGCGCCGGTGGACTACAAAAACGCCCGGGATAAATTGGCCAAGGCCAAGCTTGCCATGGCCGCCGACCGATACGAAGAAGCGCGCCGCCTCGCCGAGAGCGCTCAAGTCGATGCCGAGCTGGCCGAAGCGAAAGCCGAGGCTGAAATAGTGCGTCGCGCCGCCGATCAACTTTGGAAAAAGTCAGAAGTCCCGCCAACGAAAGCCGAGCGCGAGTCGCGCGAAGCGCTCCCCCCGGGAGCCGAAAAGGAGTAATCTATGCAAGTCGGCGCAGCCTCCCTTCGGATGGCACTGCTCTTCATGATCGCGTTCTCGGCGGGCTGTGCGACGGTTCGCAATCCGGCTTTAGACCGAGCCCGCGATGTCTATGATAAGGCTCGCCAAGATCCGGCCATCGTACGCAATGCCGGCGTGGCGCTGGACAAAGCCGGACAAGCCTTGGAAGCGGCAGAAAGACTATGGGCGAATGAGCGCGACGTCGCTGAAGTTGAGCATCTGGCCTACATCACCGAAAAACGCGTGGAGATCGCCCGCATCACCGCGCAGCGAAGGTTAGCTGCAGACGAGATCCAGCAAACCCGATCTTCACGTCCGCAATCGAGCGACTGACTGCCAACGTGACATAGCAGCCACGGATGAGCTGAGTTGAATATCTGAGCGGGTCCTGGTTTGTCCGCTTCGGCGCATACCCACACGGCTTATATGCGTTTAAACAGCGTCGCTTCTCTCGCCTGTATAAACGACGTCGGCCAGATGTCAACGGGATGATGGGGCCAGGCAGGTTAGAATTTTCTCTCACTCGCCGGCGGCGGCGTCCATTGGTAAATCCAGGTTTCGGTCAAGGGCTGACCGTGCAGTCGGAGATAGAGACGCAGGTCAATCGGCTCGCTGCTGTTATCGGTCGGTTTGATGTCGAAAATCGCACGGTAACCGTCGATCTCGAGCTGCGGCCGGACTGACGGAATTTCGATTTCACCGCGACTCGCCGTGATCACCGGTTCGACCTCGGCATTCTTGGAGAGCGCCGCCAGCTCGCCGCCGGTGAAGTCGACGGCGAAGCGCCAGGAAAAATAACTGCGACTTTGGCCTACCACGCCGCCGATACCCGTCCGCGTAGCAACGACTTGGGCGAGCGGCGTGAAAGCGATCTGCGTTCCCCAATGCAGGCGATAGCTGAAGAGCAGCTCCTGCCCGGGCTGCAGTTTTGTCGCGGGATTCCAAAACGCGACGATGTTGTCATAGGTTTCATCGGGCGCCGCTAACTCGACGAGCTGTACGGCCCCCTTGCCCCAGCCGCTTGGGGAAATAACTTTCGGCTCTACCCACAGGCTCGGACGCCGTTCATAAAATACCCCGTCATCTTGATAGTGATCGAAGTTTCGGTCCCGTTGCAGCAAGCCAAAGCCGCGCGGGTTCTCGTCGAAAAAAGAATTGACCCGCGCCTCGGCCGGATTCACCAGCGGGCGCCAGATCCATTCCCCATTCCCGGTGAACAGAGCGAGACCGTCGGAATCATGGATCTCCGGTCGCCAATCGTTCGCCACGCGACGGTCATTTTCGCCGCAAAGAAACATGCTCGTGAGCGGCGCGACGCCGAGTCGCTCGATCGCTTGGCGCGGATAGAGCGCGGCATCGACGTCCATGACGAGCGTCGCCCCTGGAGAAATATCGAAGCGATAAGCGCCGGTGACGCTCGGGGAATCGAGCAACGCGTAAAGCGTCAAAGTACCGCTAGCGATCGTCGGCCGCACGAACCAAAAATCGGTAAAGCGTGGAAACTCTTCAGCGTGATTGAGCGCTGTATCGAGCGCGAGCCCGCGCGCCGACAGCCCGTACTGGCGTTGATCGCCACCCACGGCGCGAAAATAGCTGGCACCAAGAAACGCCGCGACGTCCCTTTGCCAGTCGGTCTGATACTGCACGCGGAATCCAGCGAATCCCAAGTCTTTCCCCAACCAGGCGCCATCGATGCCACTTTTGCGAAGATCGAACATCGAAGGAGTGTAAACGATTTCCTGCGTCCGACCGTTTACCACCTCATACATGTGCACCGGCTCTTTGTACGTCCGACCGAGGTGAAAAAATTCGACGCGAAAATTGACCGGATCCTTTCGCCACAGCGCATGGTCGGATCGAAACCGAATCGCCTGGTAGCCGTCCCAATCCAAATTGAGCAATTGTTTCGGCAGAGAAGTCGGCGGCGGCCGATAGGGAGCTTGCGCTGATGCGCGCGCTTTGCCTTTCAGCCAAGCGAAGTCGAAAGTGGAAGCCTCATCAGGCCGATGATGGTCGGCGATCGCGGAAAAGGCGAAACGAGGAAAAGGTAAAGCCCCCGCGGCGAGGATGGCACCAGTTCTAAGAAAGCTACGCCGTTGCATGGAATCCCGTGAAGCGGCAAATGGCGCGCTAGAACTGACTTGATCCGGCTCCCGCTAATTGACGCCGGCGGAAACGAAGTCAGAGAAAGCTCCGACGAATTGCGTTCGGAGCTGGCGCGATGGGAAAACTTGTCGCCGTACTTATTTATTTACCGGCCCATAGCTTATCGAAAAACCCACTTTTCTGAAATCCATCGAGATAGCGCCGATCGATCAGATCCTGTGGCTTGATTTTTTTCGCCCGTGGGTCGGTTTTTGCCGTCTCGTCGATAATAGCCTGAAAAGCTTCGGTCTTGAACTCCAAGCGCGGCTCCAACACTTTGATTTCTTCGTCGTACGCCGCGTCAAGCAACTTTCGGTCGTTGATGCGCAATTGCTTGGCCAATACTTTGTACGTCAGTTCTTTGTCGAGAAAAAGAATCTTCATCGCTTCCGCTGTGACCCTGACGAATTTTTCGATCGCCGGCCCGCGCGTGTTAAGTATCGAGCGGCGCGTGACCAACGTCGCCGCCGCAAACGGTATCTGCAAATCCGGTCCGTAAATCACATAGCGGAACCCTTGCGCCGCCGCCCGGGTGCCGCCGGACGGCCCGGTCATCGTTGCCGCATCGACCGCACCGCTGAACAGCGCTGCCAAGTTCTCCACCTGGCCGCCGGTTTGGATGAAAGTCACATCCGTCGGTTCCATGCCGTGTTTTCGCAGGGCTTGAATGACAAAATAGTGCGAGTTACTGCCCAGCCGGGACAGGCCCAATTTTTTGCCTTTGAGATCTTCAGGTCTCTTGATCTCAGGCTTCGCCAGAATGCTGTGGGTCAACGTATTCTTCGCGCTGGCAATGAATACTAAGTCGGTCGCCCCTTGGACGTGGGCACGCACGATCGCTTCGCCGCCGCTGATCGCCACCTGCGCGTCGCCGCTGAGCAGCGCGGCTGTAACCAGCGGCGCAGAAGAGATGTAAACGAGTTGGAAATCCAAATCGTATTTTCGAAACAAGCCCGTCTCTTCGGCGATCCACGGCATCGCCTGAGACATCGTGCGCGCCGAGTAAAAGCCGATCAGCTTGTCCGCCGCAAACAACCCAACGGACCCAGCCAGACAGGCGAGAAAAAACAGCATACCGGAACAAAAATGACTCAACTTCATGAGGAATGCCTCCTGAACGAACGGCGCCGAACGAGCTGATCGGCCTCGAAGAAAAACCAGCGCGACATTATCAAAAAGCCACACCGCCGCCTAGGGCAAAAAGTAATTCTGCCTGGGCAAGCAAATTTCGACACGCCGCTTGACCGCACGGTCGCGGCGATGGTACGCCATGTCACACAACAAGTTTTGGAGGGACGAACATGAAGATCGTTGTCTTCGGCGCGGCGCGCCGAGTGGGCGCCATGGTTGACGAAAAGGTCATCGATCTCAATCACGGATTAGCTAGATCCTTGCGCGAGAAAGGCGACGCCAAAGCGGACGAGCAAGCCGCGACTCGTCTGCCCGCGCGGCTCTTATCGTTTATCGAGTCCGGCGCCACGGGCCTGGAAGAAGCGCGCCGTGTGATCGATCAGTTCGCCCGGGTCGCCCCGAGCGACGACCGCGGCGAGCCGAAAGTGGTGCACAACAGGAGCGAGGTAAAGCTCCACGCCCCCTGGCCGGAGCGGCGCATCGCCTGCGTCGGCGGCAATTACGCCGCTCACTTGGCCGGTATGTGGGCAAATCGCCTCGGCAAGACGGACGTCTCCATCGAGCAAATTACCGAAGAAGCCAAAAAGGCCGGTCAGTGGGGATTTTGGAAAGTACCGGCTGAAGTCGCCGGCCCGGACGATACAATTCCCTTTCCTAAACGTGTGACTTATTTCGATTACGAGGGCGAGGTCGCGATCGTTATCGGCAAACGCGGCAAAAATATTCCCGCCGCAAATATCCCTGAATATATCTGGGGCGTGACCTTGTTTCACGACTGGAGCATTCGCGATGGCGGCGGCGTGGATCGCGTCGTGAGCTACAACTTGCAGAAAAATTTCGACGGCGCCGCGTCCCTGGGACCGTGCATTGTCGTCGGCGAGCTTGACCATCAGGACATCGACGCCGAGACCCGGGTCAACGGCGTGGTGCGTCAACGCTACAATACCGAAGAAATGATCTGGTCATTCGGCGAGGTGCTCGAATATCTCTCGCAGGACTTCACCTTCGTTCCCGGCGACGTCATTGCCGGCGGAACCTCGGCTGGAACCGCCGCCGACAAATCGCGCCGCAGCCCGGACGGCAGACGGCCGCTCGATCTGTTTCTGAAAATCGGCGATACCGTGGAAGTGTCGTCGTCGAAGATCGGCGCGCTATCGAATAAGATCGTGGCAAGCGACTAAATCGTATGACGGGAAATGCAACGGCGTAAAATTTTACGCCCGTAGAACGACCAAGGAAGCTTCATGGACTTCAATCTGCCCGAAGAAATTCAACTGTTACGAGAAACCGTGCGTCGCTTCGTCGACCGGGAATTGATCCCGCTGGAACGGGTCTATCGGCACGACAGTGAAGGGCCGATGCCGGATCATCTGCTCCATCCGCTTCAGGAAAAAACCAAGTCGATGGGACTCTGGATGCTCGACGTGCCCGCCGAATACGGCGGTGCGGGACTCGGACTCTTGCCTCGCTGTATTATCCACGAAGAGATTGCCCGCGCCGCTTCCCTTCCGTTTCGTAGCTTGGAGTTGTTTGGGCCCGAAGTGCGGCCGGTGTTGTTTCATTGCAACGACGAACAGAAAAAACGATTTCTTGAACCGGTCCTGCGCAATGAATTGAAGTTTTGCTTTGCCCAGACCGAACCCGACTCGGGCAGCGATCCGGCGAACATGCGCACGCGTGCCGTGCGCGATGGCGAGGACTTCGTCATCAACGGCACCAAGCGTTTCATTACCGCCGCGGGCCGCGCCGACTACGCGCAGCTCATGGCTGTCACCGATCCGGAAAAGCGCGCGCGCGGCGGCATCACCTGCTTTGCTGTCGATCTGAAAAGCCCCGGCGTCGTTCTCGAACGGCAATGGCCAACGATGATGGGCGAAGCGCCCTGGCAGCTTGTCTTCGACAACGTGCGCGTGCCCGCTGCCAACGTGATCGGTCAAGTCGGCGGCGGCTTTTCCATCGCGCAAAAGTGGATCGGCGAGGGACGTATCCGCGGCCACGGCGCCCGACCGGTCGGCATCGCACGCCGCGCCCTGGACATGATGATCGAATACTCAAAAGTGCGGATCACTTTCGGCCGGCCGCTCGCCGACCGGCAAGCGATCCAATTCATGATCGCCGACTCCGCGATGGAGCTGCACGCGGTGCGCAACATGGTTTACGAGTGCGCCTGGCGGGTCGATCGCGGCGAAGACGTGCGCGATCTCTCTTACATGGTGAAAGTTATGGCGACGGAAATGGCCAGCCGCGTCGTCGATCGCGCAATCCAAGTTCACGGTGGATTGGGATTAATGAAGGAGTTGCCGCTCGAATGGTGGTACCGCCAGATCCGCAGCACCCGCATCACCGAAGGCGCCAACGAAGTGTTACGCTGGCGCTTGGGGCAGAATATTATTCGCGCGCACGGTTAGCGACGGATCACTGCTTTTTATCGATCTCCTTCAACGCGTCGCGCAAATAACTTTGATCGACGTACTTGCTCGGATCGGGCGACGGCCCTTTGGCGCCGGTTTGGTCGGCGTAGAAGCGAATATTGTTTTTCATTCCTTCCATGGTTACGTCACCGTCCGGTGGCCAGAAGCGAGTCTGCGTATAAAACTCCCAGCCCTTGCGCGCGTGCGACGGTTTGAGCTGCATCTCGTTCGAGAGAAACTCGACGGCAGCGTCGCGGTTTTCGAACATCCACCGGAACGTAAGAACCATCGCTTTCATGAACCGCACCATCACCGGCCGATTCTTCTCCGCCCACGACCGCCGTGTCACCAAGGCATTGGTCTGGAAATGCGGAATGCCTTCGCTCAGTCGGCCTATAATATTGAGTCCCGACTCTTCAGCCGCATAGTTGAGCGGTACGGCCACCGTGGTGGCCGAGATCTGGCCGGATTGCAGCGCGGCGAGATTAGCGGACGACCCTCCGGCGATGACGAGCAGTTTGTAATCACGCGGATACTCGAGGCCCTTGAGCTTGAGCGCTTCGCGCAGCGCTGTGATCGTGCCGCCGGTCAATGACGCGGTGCCGAAGGTCGCGCCGCGAAGATCTTCGTAAGTTTTATATTTCTTTGCGGCGATCAGAAACTGGGCAATGCCGTTGATGATCCCGCCGGTGACGACGAAGTCGAGACCGCGCTCCGATGCTTCGATATAAGGCTCCGGCCCGCCGGAGCCGAACTGTAATGAGCCCGCCGCCAACGCCTGCACGGTCATCGGCACCCCGCGTAACAACACTACCTGCACGTCGAGTCCTTGCTGATCGAAAAATCCCTTCTTCGATGCCACCCAGAGCGGGCTATAGCCTAAAGTTTTACTCGATGCGCCAAGAAAGATCCTAGGCTTCTCCTGCCCGTCAGCAACCTGGCATTGAAGCATCAGGGCCAGAATAGCGACCGTGATCCGAAATTGGACAGCCATGCTGATCCTTTGCTCACGATTCCGTTGCGGGACAATTTTCATCCCAACACTTCCCATCATCGCCTAAGCTCTACAATAGCGCCCGATAGGCATTCAAGCGCTATGACCGCTGCCGCTCTTCGAGAGATCTTTTTCAACGCACATTTTCACTCGGCAGCGGTAATTTTTACGGCGCGGGTCAACGTCAGTTCTGGAACGGCTGAGCCAAATTCGAATGGTTAGGTCCCTTTTACCCGCTGGCATATTGGTTGCTCTAGTCGCTGTGCAACCAAATGGAACGAAGAGAAATCAGATTGGGAGGCACAATGCGAAAGCAGACGAAAAGCGGCAAATTTTCTAAGTGGGCAGTGATCCTCGCCGTCGCCGCGGTCACAACCGCTGGTTGTGCAGGCGGGCCGATGACGACCCGAGAAAAGGGCGCTGGCATCGGCGCTGTCGGCGGCGCCGCCGCAGGCGGATTGATTGGCAGCGCATTCGGACGCCCCGGCATGGGCGCGGCAATTGGCGCTGGTACTGGATTGGGCGCAGGCGCTTTGGTGGGCGACTACATGCAAGGACAAGAACAAGCCGAGTACCAGTACAATCAGCAACAGATCCAACAGAACCAACGCACCATCGAACAGAATCGCCAGAATACCGGGCGACTGCAGCATACGGAATATTAACCGACGAAAGAAACAAAATATTAACGTGCGTAACAAAGGAGAACGTAGATGAATCGCTCAAAAGTTTTTGTCCTGGGAGGGTTGCTTTCCGCAACCTTATTAATGCCCGCTCTGCCTGCGTTGGCGGACCCGAAAGGCAAACCCGAACACCAGGAACGGGAAAATCATGGACAACACAAAGGCTGGGAAAAAAGTCCCGCCAAGAAATTCGACCATGACGGCCATGACCGTCGTGATTATCGACACCCCGATCCTCGTCAGTATCATCGGGATGCTCGTTATGATAACCGCGGCCACCACAATAAGGCCGAGATTCGCCAGGATTTTAAAGACGTGCGCAACGCGCGCAATGAAGTCCACGGCGATCGGGTTGAGCTGCGGAAGGACTCAGCTGAGTTGAGAAAAGATCGAATGGAGCTCCGTCATGATTTGCGCACCGGCGCAAGCAAGACTGAACTCATGAAAGATCGCCAGGAGATCCGCGGTGACATGAAAGAAATCCGCGGCGATCGCGTGGAACTGCGAAAGGACCAAGGCAAACTCGACGCCACGCACCGCGAGTTGAAGAGCGATTTAAGCAAGCGATAACCAGGACTACTTCTGCCTGATCGCCTGATCGTCCGAATCGCCGGACGGTCAGGCGATTTTTTTTCCCGCACAGTCGAGCGACTTTCGCCTGCCAGCGTAATTTTCGTTTCTCTCACTTCTGAATCACGCTCGTTGTTGCCCTGTTCGTTTTTTGCTTGGCAATCAACTTGTGATTGCGGCCGATGGCGATTATTGTGTGGTCGCCAACCGGAGGATTGAAATCGCTATGACGACCCAACGATACAACGCCGGCATTCAGCGCGCCAAAGGGCTGCTGGAAATGGCTGCCGGACTTTATGACACTTCGCTTTCGTATCAAACCAAACGCGCGGCCGAGGGCATGCTGCAAACCGACACGGATCTCGGCCGCGTGCTCAGGCTTTCGCTCGACACGAAGAAATCCGAAACCCGGCCGGAGGTATCGATTTCCTTCACCACGGGCAGTTTTCGCGAGATCATCGCCGTCGCCGAAGGAAAGTATTCGCTCGCGTGGGTGAATCCCTCGGTGCTCTTGACCATGGCGTATCGCGGTACCGGCCCGTTTCCCAAACGGCTGCCGCTCAGGACTGTCGCTGTTTTCCCCTCCTACGACATCATGGGTTTTGCGGTTCACGCATCGACGGGAATCACTTCGTTGTCACAGATCGGCAAAGACCGCATTCCGCTGCGCATTTCCACCGGCGTGATACCCAAAAGCCCGCTAACTGGAAATGCCACAATGTTCACGGTCTCGGCGGTTTTGGCCGCGGCGGGTTTTTCGCTCGGCGAGCTGCGCCGCTGGGGCGCTAAACTTCATAGCGCGCCGCGGCCAAGCGATCCGAGCCGGCGCAAGGGGATCGAAACAGGCACAATCAACGCGATCTTCGACGAAGGCATCAAGAGCTGGGGACACACTGCCTTGGACCACGGCTTTCGCTTTTTACCCATCGACGGCATTGTGTTGAAACACATGAAAGCGCTCGGCTATCGGTCGGCAATGATGACAAAGACGCGCTTTAACAGCTTTGCCGAAGACGTGCCGACCCTCGATTTCAGCGGCTGGCCAATGATCGTTCATGCGGATATGCCGAATAAAGTCGCCTATGCGCTCTGCGAAGCCATCGAAAAGCGCCGCGACCTGATCCCCACCGACAACTATAAGGAACTCCGCGTGGCGCAACTGTGCGCCAACGACGAAGAAGCGCCCTATGACGTGCCGGTACACGCTGGCGCTAGACGCTTTTACCGGGAACACGGCTACTTAAAATAGACTCTTGCGCCGCGAGGTTGCCGCCAACTTCCCTTCTATAGTAATAACAACGCCGTCCCTGATTGCTGCGGCCCGGATCAAAGGAACACCAGAATCGATTGGGAGGCGAAGATGAATACACAAGCGCCAAAATTGCCCTTCTATAATACAGCGGTGGATCTGATCGAGCGGAACATGACAGCGCGTCCGGATAAGATCGCCTACATCGACGAGCGCGGCAGCTATACCTTCGCCGACCTTGCGGAACGAGTGAATCGCTGCGCCAACGCCCTGACGAACCTCGGTTTAGCGCTGGAAACACGCATCTTGGTGTGTCTGCTCGACACCATTGAGTTCCCGGCCGCCTTTCTCGGCGCGATCAAAGCGGGGGTGGTTCCGGTCGCCGTCAACACGCTCCTCACCGGCGACGATTTTGATTTCATGCTGCGCGACAGCCGCGCTCAGGCGTTGATTGTCTCCGAAGCCTTGCTGCCGGTATTTAAGCCGATCTTAAACAATCAGCCGTTCCTCAAACATATCGTGGTTGCCGGCACGAACGGCTCGGCGCATCCGCGCCTCTCCGACCTGATGGCAAGCGCGGCTACCGATTTTACGGTCGCGCCGACCCGCCCCGACGACGCCTGTTTCTGGCTTTATTCCTCGGGCTCCACGGGCACGCCCAAGGGCGTCGTGCATGTTCAGACGAGCCTGATCCGCACTGCCGAGCTCTATGCCCAGCCGATTCTCGGCATTGAGGAAAACGATGTGGTCTTTTCCGCGGCAAAACTGTTCTTCGCTTATGGTCTAGGCAACGCTCTGACTTTTCCGCTCTCGATAGGTGCCACCACGATCCTGCTCAGCGACCGGCCAACACCGCAAGCGGTTTGCCGCGTGCTGCGCGAGCATCGGCCGACAATTTTTTATGGCGTGCCGACGCTGTATAGCGCGCTTTTATCCTGCCCTGATCTGCCAAAGCGCGAGGAGCTCAACTTGCGCCGCTGCACCTCGGCGGGCGAAGCCCTACCGCCCGAGGTCGGACGGCGCTGGCGCGAACGCACCGGCGTCGATATTCTCGACGGCCTGGGGTCGACCGAAATGCTCCACATATTTTTATCCAACCGGCCGGGCGACGTGCGCTACGGCACCACCGGCAAAGCGGTGCCGGGTTATCAAATCCGTTTGGTCGATGAAGACAGCAAGCCTGTGGCGAAAGGTGAAATCGGTGAGCTTCAAGTCAACGGTCCGACCAGCGCAGCCTATTACTGGAACAATCGCGAAAAGAGCCGCAACACCTTTCTCGGTCCGTGGACCCGCAGCGGCGACAAATACAGCGAAAGCGACGACGGCTATTTTACCTATTCAGGACGGAACGACGACATGCTGAAAGTGAGCGGGATTTGGGTTTCGCCCTTCGAAGTCGAGTCGGCGCTCGCTTCCCATCCGGCGGTGCTTGAGGCCGCGGTCGTGGGTCAGGCCGATGAAAGCGGCCTGATCAAACCCAAAGCCTACGTCGTGCTTTGTCCCGATACGGCGCAATCGCCGGCACTTGCCGCCGATCTTCAACAATACGTGAAAGGCCGCCTCGCGCCCTACAAATACCCGCGCTGGATCGAATTCGTCGACGACTTGCCGAAGACCGCGACGGGAAAGATTCAACGCTTCAAGCTGCGCGCCAAAACATAAAAATGACCGGAGTGATGAAATCGTAGGGGCGCAGCATGCTGCGCCCTCGGCCTGGAGGATGAGATGAAGCTCAATCACCAAATCAACCGCCGAAAGTTCTTGACCGCGACGGGCCTCTGCGCCGCCGGCGCATTGCTGCCCAAGCCCTTCGCCTTCGCGCAGGCGCAAAAGGTGCGCGTCGGTATGATGCTTCCCTATACCGGCACCTACGCGCAGCTTGGCGTCGCCATCACCAACGGTTTTAAGCTTGCCATCGCGGAGCGCGGCGGTAAGCTTGGCGGACGCGAGCTCGAAATTTTTACGGTGGATGACGAAGCCGAACCGGCAAAAGCACCGGAGAACACCAACAAGCTCGTGCAGCGCGACAAGGTTGACGTGCTGGTCGGCACCGTGCACAGCGGCGTGCAAATGGGCATGGTGAAGATCGCCAAAGAAAATAATACGCTCATGATCATTCCCAACGCCGGTCTCGACGCCGCCACCGGCGCGCTGTGCTCGCCGAATATTTTTCGTACTTCGTTTTCGAACTGGCAGCCGTCCTACCCAATGGGCAAAGTGCTCGCCGACCGCGGCATCCGCAATGTTGTCTCCCTCGCTTGGAAATACGGCGCCGGCGAA
>DASWCL010000018.1:0-33242 GCA_036390135.1 Binatia bacterium | reverse complement strand
GGCACCGTCGCAACGATCGCTTCGGCGGATAACTTCGACCGCGAACGCAATTGCCACTACGCGGCCAATCTCGTCAAGTGGGCACTACGCGCCGACGCGGCGGTGCTGACCAAGTTTGGCGGCGGCGTGCCACACACCGATTTGTCGGAAACTGCGCGTTTACTGGAATGCAGTGGAATCAAAACGGCCGTCCAGGTGACGGACTTAGCACGCGATCACCGCGTTGAGTCAGCGCTGCTGTTCAATTTTCCCGAGGTCGACGCCATCGTTTGCATCGGTGGTAATTCGACCCACTGGCGATTGCCGGCGGTGCAACGTGTGATCGCCGCCAATAGCGGCCTAGCGGAATTGCTCGCCGGCCCGTTCGAAATCGAATCGCACAATGTTATCGGTGTCGCCAATCAGCAAGGCGCGTCGCGATTGAGATCGATGGTGTATTAAATGGGAAGGCAACAGCCAATAGGCATTGGGCAATAGAAAGACAAGGACGGCATCGGATGCGTTCTTGGAGGCAATATGCGCATTGTTCACTATCTGAATCAGTTTTTTGGTGGTCTCGGCGGGGAAGAAAAAGCCGGCGCGCCGCTCGAGGCGCGTGACGGCGCCGTCGGGCCTGGCAAGTTGTTGGAGCAATTGCTCGGCGCCGAGGCAAGAGTCGTGCTGACTCTTGTCTGCGGCGATAACTACGCCCTAGAGAATCAGGAATCGATGATTGAGTTTGCATTGGAAAAGGCGCGTGAGGCCAATGCCGAGTTGCTTGTCGCCGGTCCGTGTTTTTTGGCTGGACGCTATGGGATGGCCGCCGGCGCGCTTTGTGCGGCGGTGCAATCGAAGATCGGCATACCGGTGATAACGGGGATGGCGCGGGAAAATCCTGGCGCCGATCTGTATCGTGAGAGCTTGTTCATCATTGACAGCGGTGACAATGCGGCGAAGATGCGCGAGGTGCTGACTAAGATGGCTCAGCTTGCCGAGAAGCTCATCCGCAACGAGTCGATTGGTTTTCCCAAGGACGAAGGTTACATTCCGCGCGGATTGATTCGCGACCAGTTCGTCGAAAAGACCGCGGCCGAGCGGCTGGTTGATATGGTATTGGCGAAGGCCAAAGGCGAGCCCTTCGAATCGGAGATGTCACCGACGACGTTTCGACCGGTGCAGATGCCGCCCGGTTTGAAAGACCTGCGCAAAGCCAAGCTCATGCTGATTACCGACGGCGGACTGGTGCCGAAGGGTAATCCCGACAAGATCCAAGGCTCGGCGGCGACGCGCTGGGGTTCGTACAGCATTAAAAATTGCGACGACTTGAAGGGCGAAGACTACGAGATCTCGCACGGCGGTTACGATGCGCAATACGTGCGGCAAGATCCAGACCGACTCGTGCCATTGGACGTCATGCGCGAGCTCGAGCAAGAGGGAGTCATCGGGGAGCTCTGCGATGAATTTATTTCTACCTCCGGCTTAGCCAATCCGCTCTCCAATACGCGGCGGATGGGGCGGGCGATGGCCGAGAAGGCCAAGCGCCTGGGCATTGACGCCATCATTCTCACGTCCACGTGAGGTACCAGTACTCGCAGCGGCGCTGCGATTACGACGGAACTCGAAAAGGCGGGTATCCCAACGGTGCAAGTGACCTCGGCACTGCCCATTGCTAAGATGGTCGGCGCCAATCGCTTGGTGCTTGGCAACGGCATTGTTCATGTGGTCGGCGATGCCCGTGCGTCCGCCGAGGAAGAGAAAAAAGTCCGACGCCAATTAGTCGAAAAAGCGCTGGAAGCTCTACGCGCTGAGGACTAGAGGACTCATGGAATTGAGCATCTCCAAAATATGCGCTGTGCTCAAGAGTGCTGATGTGCAGTATCGCGACGTGGCTGTTTACGACATGGCCAAGCGGGTGGGGAGGGTAAAGGTGGATTCGTTCGTCTTGGGCTTTGGCGCCGAGCGATCGAAGCCGAGTCCTGGGGCGCGATAGCGCCGATCGGCGCGGCGATTTTCGCCGTGCTTATCGGCCCTGTGGGAGTATTTGTTTACATCGCGCAATCGTTTGCATCGTCCCTTCGTTGAGCTCGTCGATCACGCCCAGCGAATTAGCAAAGGAGAGTTTGCCGTGCCGCTCTAACTTAAGCGCACGGACGAAATTGGCGAGATCGCGCGCTCGCTGGAACGCTTGCGATCGAGCTTGCGTGGCGTGGTGACCCGTCTGCATCAAGGCCAGCTAACTAAACCGTCGAGACCGTAAAGCCCGCATCCGATTGCAGCGACGTCGTGCACGCGAAAAAAGCTTCCCTCATCCATATAAATGAAATAAATGAATCGCTCGAAGCCAGCAAGTCGACCGGGATTGATTCAAGCATGTTTGTCCTGCCGCGATAAATGACCGGAGATCGCTTTTGAGATTGAATTTTTCCGTCAATATGGCAACAATCAGGCAAATTTAGGGATCCGTGTCATAATCCCCATGCAAGCCATCGTAAATCGATGAGAAACCGGTTTTTCATTCCGGCGTTAGTTTTCATGCTTGCAGGCGCGTTCCTCGTACTGCTGCTCGTGTATTCGGATGACAACGGGTCGGTCCCTTTGACAGAACTATCCCCGCCGGATAGAGATATCCGGAGGCCGGTCATTGGTTTGGATGATTTGGCGCAATCGGTCCGCGACGGCG
This sequence comes from Binatia bacterium, assembly GCA_036390135.1. Lineage (GTDB taxonomy): Bacteria > Desulfobacterota > Binatia > UBA9968 > UBA9968 > DP-20. The sequence goes on along the minus strand of DASWCL010000018.1, from coordinate 30,583 downwards.
GGGTATGGTTGGCGAGCTTGGAATTGGAAACACTTTTTTACGGTGTAATTGGTATCTGCGGGATTCTCGTGGCGCTGCGGGCGATCGTGTCGGCTTTGCGCATCGCCCATGAAGAATACTCCCTCAAAACGCGCACGCCGGTCCGAGCTGATTTAGTGCGCGCGCATGAAACGGTGATTGTCAAAGCCGCCAAGCCGACGCCCTTGCGTAGTGGCGGTCCCGCTCAAGTCGTCAGCGGCGCCGACAATAATAGTGTGCCCGGACGGCGGCGGAGAAGGTTTATTTCTGATCGGTCGTGGGCGAAACTCACTCCGTACACGCATGGGTTGACCGGCAGGATGATCATTTCCTTTACGAGCATCGTGATGGCATTCGGGCTGCTCACGATCGCTATCGTCTATTTTACCCTGGCTGGTTCCCTGCGTCGCCACGCCATGCAGCGGGCGAGAGTGACCGCGGTAAACGTAGGCGATAGCGTGCCGGGGTATTTATTTAAGAAAAACGCCCAAGGAATGCGCGAGCTGCTACGGAAGCACGCCGATCGGGCGGAGGTCGCGTATATCGTCGTGCAAAATAAAGCCGGGGCGATCTTTGCGCATAGCTTCGCCGTCCTCCCGCAAGAGCTCCAAAATACGTCGACCGTCGGCATCGCATCGAGTGAGAGCGTGCGGTCCTTGCGAATCGGCGACGGAGAAGTCGAGGAGGTTACCGTACCCATTTTGGAGGGCCAAGCGGGCGCGGTGCGGCTTGGCATCTGGCGCGATGAAGTCGATGCCGAGATCCGGCGAACCGTGACACCTCTGGTAAAGATTCTTTCCCTGGTCGTGGGCAGCGGCATTTTGATCGTTATTTACTTTGTTTGGCGTATCAATCGACCGATCATTCGACTGGTCAGAGCCGCGCAGATGATCAGCAGGGGCGATCTCGAAGCACCTTCGCTCGGAACCGAAGACAAAACTGAATTCGGCGAGCTATCGCGAGCCCTCGAACGCATGCGCTCGAGCATCAAAGCAGCACTGATTCGATTACACCAAGAGCAGTGATTTAGTCGCACGCCAGACGGCGAAACGACAGACAAAGACGGCGCAGGCTTGATAAAATTTTTCGCTGCAGATCATTTCCAAACACGGTATGCCACGGGATGGTTCGGTTGGACGAGGCCAGCATCACGGCGCTCCTCGATGCCGTTTGTAAAAAACACGACGACCCTCTACTTGTTGCCGTAAAGCTCTTTGACGAACCCGCTGGCCTCGAGCTCTTGCAAGAAGCGGTTGTCAAAAAACATCTTCGGATCTGCCGTGGCTGCTTTGGGATGATCCGTCGCCGCAAGGGTGCCGCGCACGGCTTCTTCGAGCACGTAGGGCACTCTTGGAAACAGCGGCACGAAAGAATTGTAAGCCTCGTCCGCAATTTCCGGATCTTGGCTGCCGAAATGGCGCGCCGAGGACTGCTTGGCGAGAGCCGGTTGGTCTTTAGAAGCTTTCAAACCTGCCATGAAGGCTTTCAAAAACGACTTGATTACCTCAGGATTTTGGCGCGCGAGGGAGCGGTTTACCGCCGCACCGATAAAGGTGTAGGGGAGCTTGAGCGATCCAATGTTGACGACCTGCTTGTAGCCGAGACGGCGCGCCATCAGTGTGGTCGGCGCGGAAAGCACCGCGGCATTGACGAAGCCTTTATCGAGCGCGGCGAGCGCGTCTTGCTGGCGCGAAAAATATAAAACCTTCATGTCTTTCTGAGTCATCTTGTGCACCCGCAAAAGCGCGATGGACGCGTGGTCGGAAGCCGCGCCTTTGGTGATGACGCCGAGGGTTTTGCCGCGCAGGTCCGACACCTCTTTGACTTCGGGCCGGCCGTAAAGCGAAAAGGCATAGGTCGGCACTTGGAGAGCGATATACATCAACTCGGCGCCGCTCAAAATCGCGTTGATCACCGCGCCACCGGTCAAGGCGATGTCGACGTCGCCGGAAACGGCGGTCTGAGTCAGGCGCGAGCCGCCCGGAATATAAATCGGCTTGAAGTCGACACCGTAGGGCCGATCGAGCTTGCCTTCTTGAATGGTCCAGAGCGGTATGACCGCGCCGTTTAGTTGCGGGTAGCCGACGCGAACGGTGGTCGGTGACGGGGAAGCGGCGTAGAGCGAACCAATCGCAATCATTAAAAGACTGATGAGATAGACGAGTGCAAAAAACTTTGCCTTCATCGAAGAAAGTTGCCGCATCGGAAATTTCCTTTCATGGTATTCTTCCGAAACGTTGTAACTAGGTATCTCTCGGTCCGATGAGTCAATCTCGAGAAATCGTGGCCACCGGAAAACCCTCGCGTTTCCAGGTTAATGAACGAAAGCGGAGTGCGGGCCGACTGGACGGTGCACGCTATCTCGATGCGAACGATGGCTGCGGTCGTCCGTCCGCCCTTTAGAGGTATCTCTTGTTCGTTCATGGACGCCAGGGTACACCGGTAGCCGAAATTTCTAGCGTCCCAGTAATGCGGTCAGTTGCACCAGCTCTTCATAGCGACTTCCCCATTTCGCCGCGTCGGGCACCAGCGTGTTGCGGTTGCCGACGTCGTCGGGGCCGCCGGTGGCAAGTTCTTTGAACGCCGGCCAGCGGCGCTGCTTGAAGGCGAGTTCCTGGCCTCTCTTCGAGAGCATAAAATCCACGAGCAGGGCTGCGGCATGGGGATGAGGCGGACGGGATGACATCGGTAACGCGGAGACGGATTTTACCGGGATAAACGGTTCAGGAAATACGTAGTCAACCGGCGCGCCGGCTTGGCGCAGCGCGACGGCTTCGTGATGATGCGCGTCGATTTGAACGGGAAATTCGCCGGCGGCGACCAGTTGAGAAACCAGCGAGCGGCCTTTGCGGATATTCAACTGCTGCGCGCCTAGGCTCCTCGTGATCTGTTTGCCTTTCTCGTCGCCGTAATAATCGAGCAGCGCGGCGAGGTAATCGTCGGCGTCCTGATCCATGCCCATTTTCCCTTTCCACTTGGCTTGCAACAGATCGTCGACGGATTTGGGCGCCTGCGCGCGGCTGACCTGTTTGGTGTTGAACAGGTAAACCATGAGCGACGCCCAGATGCCGTTAAAATAACCGTCTTTGTCGTAAAAGCCCGTGCGCAAGCCGCGCCGCTGCGGCGAGTCGTAGCGGCCGATGGCGCCAGCTTTCTTGAGCGTGTAGAGCGCGGAGCTTCGAATATTGAGTATATCAAAGTTATCTTTGCCGGCGCGGCGCTCGGTCAAAATGCGATTGAGCAGACTCTGTGGCCCGCCGGTCAGGATTTCGACTTTTAGAAAAGGATATTCCGCTTCGAATCCGGCGGTGAACTGGCGTAGATCCTCGCGATTCATCGGTGCATACCAGATTACGGTTTTTTCGTTCTTAGCTTCTTTCACCAACGCCGCCTGGCGCTCCGCGTCTGGCAGCCGATTGATTTTCGCCAGAGTTTCTTCGGCGGTGGCGGCTTCGGCATACGAAAATGCGATGGAGCAGAGGATGACGAGAGCAAAAGACACAACGCAAATGCGGATTCGATTCCTCATGATATGCCTCCTCGTTGAGGGTGGTTAGATCGGGCTGCCAAGGCGAAAACTCTTTCCGGCTAATCGGCCGATCGGCGCGACTTGGTTGTCGACATGCGCCGCCAGCGCCTCGCCAACGAAAAGAAACAATCCATCGATGGCGAATTCATTTATGACCCGGCACTCAACATTGGCGTGGCAGCCGACGACGAGCGGCGCTTGCACATGCTTCGCCGGAATTGTTTCGAGACCGAGAGCGGCGAATTTATCTTCGACGTTGCGCCCGGAAAGAACGCGGCTTTTGTCGACCGCGTGTAACTGGTTCTCCGAACAAACGTTGAGCACAAACTCACCGCTTTTCTGAATGATCTCGCGGCTGAAATTTTTATCCTGAATGCCGATCAGCAGCAGCGGTGGCTCGTCGGAAATCCCCAGCGCGCGGAAGGCGAACTGCACGTTGCGTTTGCCTTCATACGCGGTGGAAATGAGATAGAGTCCTGTCGGTGTCACCCGGTAGGCTTGCGGCAATGCGACTTCTTGTAGCATGGAATCTCCAGTGAATGTTTTCTGTTATTTGGCAGCTGAGCCTAAATCCTTGTACCAGCGTTCGGCCTCGGTGAACTCGCTTTGTCTCGCGAAGTAATCGCGATCGCGCCCGGAGCCTCTCAACTCAATCAGCAGTTCCCGCGCCGCTGTTACAGCCGCGAGGGGCACGCTCGACGGCATAAGCGCGATACGAAAACCCATTTGAATAAACTCGAAAGCGGCCATGCGTGTTCTCGGCCACATGCTGACCAACGGCGCCAGTGCGTTCGCGCCGATGCGCTGGAAATCTTCGATCTCGGTGAGCTGGACGCCCAGCGCATCGGCACCCGCTTGGGCGTAGGCCGCCAATCGATCTTCAACCTGCGCGAGTGATTCCTTCGGCCGCGCATCGCAGCGCGCGATCAAAACGAGACACGGGTCGCGACGCGCGTCGGCGGCCGCTTTGATGCGATCGACCATGAGCACAGTCGGAGCAATCGCCAGCTCGTCGGCGGAAGCGCCGTACTCGTTGACAGCAGCGTCTTCGAATCGAAGCGCGGCTGCGCCGGCGCGTTCATATAATTTCACCACGCGTGCGAGGGCGAGCGGCTCGACGCAAGCAGAGCCGGCGTCGACGATCAGCGGGATTTCGGTCGCCTCGGAGATCTGCGCGGCGCGTTGGGCGATTTGCGCGACGCTAAGAAGATTTCGGTCCGGCAGGCAAAAGTTTCTGTGAATGGCATTGCCCGACAGATGCAGCGCTTTATAGCCACAGTCTTGCGCGAGGCGAGCGAACAGAGCGTCTGTGATCCCCGGCGCGATCGCGCCTTTCGGGTCGTCGAAAACTTTACGAAGCAGCGCACGCTTTTCTTGATCGTTCATCGGTAGAAAACTTATTCCATGCCGTCGGTAATATATTGGATCACGTAGCCGGCCGGGTCATCCATATAAGTGCCGCCTTGGCCGTCGTGACGCTCCTTGGCCGCGCCGCGGTCGCCGTTGGCGATGCCCAACTGCTCCAACTGCGATAGCGCGGCGCTCCAACTCGCGGCCGGCACGTAAAAGGCGATGTGCGGCCCAGGCACCTTGCGGCTCATCACCAGCCCCTTGGACGAGAAGGGCGCTTCGGTCAAGATCAATGTTTGACCGCTGGCCATCTTGAGCGTCGCCTGGTTGCCGGTTTCGCTTCGGCTCTGCAGCTCGAAGCCGAGGACGTTTTTGTAAAACCCCATCGACGCATGCACATCCGGCGCTTCCAATTCTATATAGCCGACCGCTGTCATCCGGCCGTTGGCGCCACTGGCATTGTTAGCCGCATCCCTCGGCGTATAAACCGCATAGTGGTTTGTCGCTGGATCGGTAAAAAACAGGCATTCGTCCGCGAAAGGATACGGGTTTTTCATAACAGGGTCGAAACGAGCCCCCAGTGCATCGAGATCCTTCATGACCGATTCGAGTCCTTTTGCCGTTGTCGTGAACGAATAGGTCGGCAAACCGCGCGCACCCGTCGGCTGCGGACGATCCTCACTTTGTAAATAGACGCCCATTCGTTTGCCGCCGATCTGAATGAAGGTGTGCGGCACCGCACCGCGTTTTCGTTGGCGGACGTTCAAGCCGTTGCGCTTGGTAATCACGCCGCCGAAAACCCGCACGTAAAATTCTTCGGCGATGACAAGATCGTCCACCGGCACGACAAAATGATCAAGGGACTGAGCGAGATTGAGAGTTGCCATCGGTGCCTCCGTGATTTTCGCTGAGCAGGCTAACCAGCTTTGAGCTGCTTCATGAACCAATCGGCAAGGTAGGTTCTGCGATCGAATCTCTTCTGTCCGTGGCCGACGCCGTCGAGCATCGAGCGGGCGGGCGAATTCACCGCGTTCTCATAAAGCTTAAGGGCGCCGCGCGGGTCCATAACGCGGTCGTCGATGCTGTAGCCGACGAGCAGTGGACATTCGATCTTATCGGCTCTACCGACGAGCGTGAACTCTTTGATTTTTTCGCGCGCGTCCTTGAGATCTTTGGCGCCCATCAGCCAACGCAGACGCTCCTGGATCGGCGGGTAGTAATCGAAGATATCGTCGATTAGATTATAGGCGCCGCTCCACACCGCGACGGCTTTGATTCTTTTCTCGACCGTCGCGCAACGCGGTCCTGAGTAGCCGCCCAGGCTCGAACCGTGCAGGCCGATGCGTTCGGGGTCGATGTCGAGACGTGTGACCAGATAATCGATCACCGCCTTGGCGACGCGTTCCGAATCCGGCGGCGCATAGAACTTGTGATAGCGCAGCGTGCCGCCATGTCCAGGGCCGTCAACGTCGATGAACGACATACCGCGGCGCACGTACTGACCTGCGCCGCCGTCTTCACCGCGCAGGAGAATGCCGTCGGCGCCACCATAGTTGTAAACGACCGGCAATTTAGTGCCCAACTTGCCGCGCCCTGGCCAGAAAAGCGCCGGCAGCTTGTGGCCTTCGTAAGGAATCTCGACTTGTTCGAAAGGCGGCGTGACCACGCTCCAAGCCTTGTTAAAATTTTCTTCGAGCTTCCGATAAGTCGGCAGCATGCGTTGGTCGGCTTCGGCCATGTAGACGACCGCGCGGCGGTAAAAATCTGCCGCCCGGAGGTAAAACTCATGCGCGGTCTGCTTGCGGTTTTCCTGCTCGAAGCCCGCGGCAAACTCTTCGTTCTTCTTAGCAACTTCGGTCCATTCCTTATGCCAACTTTCCAGATTGAAAAATTTGACCCGGCGCGCCACGCCGCGGATGTCCGGATCGGGATGATCCGGCGAGATTTCCATGCGCACTTCCAGTTGCCCGCCACCGGGCAAACCGTTCGCCGGATAGAGCAGCTTTTCTGCTTGGCTTCGGTCAAACACGTCACCGCCAGTCTTGTTTGCCATCATCGGCACTCCTCCCGCAGTTGCAGAAGATCTTTTCGCTCTCTTGTTTGCCCCAGGACAAATGAGATTGCAACCAGGAGACGGCGCGAATCAGCTGAGTCCGAGCGAAACAATCAGATGGCTTAGGAGACGCGGGGAACGTTTGCCGAACGCTCGATTAGCTGTTGGCCGGCGCCGGGCGGCGCACCCTGAAACAAGAATTGATAAACCGACGCAAGGATGAATGTGATACCTAGGTGGCCGACCGGCTCTAGGCAACCGCGACACGCTCAGTCGTTGGGCAGTACATGAGCGAATAGCTCGACAACCAAAAGCCGCGGGTTAGGGGCAATTATTCGGTTGATCAGACGAATTGCCGGCGTTGTTTGCAGCGGTTTACGAAGCAGGAAAAGATTCGCCGCTGGGCGCTTCGGCGCGGCGCCAGGACTTCGGGATGCCACTGAACGCCGAGGACGAACCGATGCTCCGTGCTCTCGATGCCTTCAATGACACCGTCGTCGGCGATCGCGTTGACAGCTAGGCCGCGGCCAAGCTTCTTCACTGCCTGGTGATGTGTGGTATTCACCTCCAGAGTTTGTTGCCCGACGATGGCATAAAGCTGCGTGTTGTCTTTAACCCGCACTGGATGGCCGCCGGTACTCTTTTTGGCACTCTGCTGGTGCTCGCCGGCGGCAGGAAGCTGAGTTTCGATGTCTTGATATAACGAGCCGCCCAAAGCAACGTTGATCGCCTGCGCGCCGCCGCAAATGCCCAACACCGGGAGATCCTCTTTCAATGCCGATGCGGTCATTTCTAGCTCAAATTCGGTGCGCCGCGGTTTGAGAATTCCCAGTTCCGGGATCGGACGTTCGCCGTAAAAACGCGGGTGAATATCAAAATTGCCGCCGGTAATTAACAGCCCGTCCAGCAGGGCGACCAAACGGCGCAGCGCTGAGCTTGTTTGATTCGGTGCCAGGACCAGCGGAATCGCGCCTGCTTGTTCAATCGCAGTTAAATAGCGTTGCGGTACGAATAATGTCGGTTCTCGATGGTCTTTGGCTCGCTCGACGGAAGGTTCGGAAACGTCTGCCGTGACGCCGATCAGGGGTAGATGGCCTCGGATCATTTTTGCGTGTCGTAGAGCCGCTTGTAAATCTGGTGATTTCGCAGAACGAGCTTAACATAACCGCGGGTTTCCACATAGGGAATGCGCTCGACGAACTCCTCGATGTCATCGGTGACGATTTCTCTTTCCCAACGATCGACAGCGGCTTCTCCGGCATTGTACGCTGCGATGGCTTTGTACCAGTTGTTCGAATAGCGCTGCAGCAAATCTTTTAAGTATTGCGTGCCGAGGGTGAGATTCACTTCGGGTTCGAAGAGCGATTCCTGGGACGGCGCCGACAGGCCGAGTTGTTTGGCGACCCGCGCCGCGGTCGGTGGGATCAACTGCATCAATCCCATAGCCGCAGCGGGCGACCGGGCGCGGCTGTCAAATAAACTCTCCTGCCGGATCAGCGCGAGAACGAGATAGGGGTCGAGACCGCGGTCCTGCGCCTTTTGTTGAATCATATCCCAGAATGCCAGCGGATAGCGGTACAGGTCGCGCTCACTGCGCGAGCTCGGCAGCTGGTTGGCGAGTTGCAGGCTCCGGCCGTAGGCGCCGCTCTGAAAATATTCGCGCATGAGAAGCGTCCGCATCCGACCGGCGGATTTTGTCCGGCGATTGATCTCGTCGAGCTCCGCCACGGCCAGTTGGCGCAAGGAAAGCGAAGAGAGAGTGCGAGCGCGGGTGATGTGAAACAGCAAATCGGCCGCCATCGGCGGATCGGATTCCTGGATGGCGGATGGTCTCTCAATTTTAGGCTCGTCGGCGACTTCGCCGAGGCGTTGGAGAGCGCGTAGCGATAGCGTTTGATAATAAGATTCCGCCGCCGTGTTGACGACCTGGCGGTAAAGCTGTCGGGCGCTGTCGAGGTCGCCGGATTTTTCGGCGAGGCGCGCCTGCCAGTAAAGCGCCGCGGTGCCGAGCGGGCCGTTGCTTGACTGGCTCGCGAGCAGCTCGAACGTCGCCGCTCCGGCGGCAAGATCGCCGTTTCGGTAGTAGAGCCAGGCGAGTCGCCAGGCGGCGTCGTCGCGCACCTGGCTTTTGGGAAAAAGCTTGATGATATCCGCATAGAGCTGAATCGCTTCCTCTTTTCTGCCGAAGTACTCATGAATGTCGGCCGCGGCGAAGCGGGCGCGGTCGACGTAATCACTGGTCGGATATTTATCCAAGATCAACTTGAAATATTCGAATGCCGGGGCATTATCGTGTCGGTTCCAGTAAATTTGACCGATTTGATACAGCGCCTTCGGCGCTTCAGCGCTCTCGGGGAATTCCCGCGCGATCAGTTCGAGCGATGGGATGGATTCGTTTCTGGTCCGCGCCGAGAGATAGAGGTTCGCGAGCTTCACCAAATAGCGCAGCCGCCCATCAGCATCTGAGGCGTTATTCAGGAGTTTTTTGTAAAGGACTTCAGCTTCGTTAATTTGCCGCTCCCGCACTAAGCGGTCGGCTTCATCGGCGAGAGAGTCGATCGAGCGCAGCGCGAAAAGCTCGGGAAAGGACTCGCGCAACTTGGCCTGGGCCTTTCTAGCCGTCGTCGACCAACGTGAATTGGGCGATTGATCGCGCAGCTCATTGTAGAGCGCATGCGCGCGGCGGGGATCGCCTTGAGCTTCTTGGATTTGCGCTTGAAGAAAGAGCGCTTCGTCGACGATGTCGTGTTGCGCCGGTTTTTCCGCGCGCAGCTGGCGCAGAATTTCTGCGGCCGGCGCGTATTTTTTCTCGGCCATGTCGATCTTGGCTTGGAGCAGCGCTGCGGAGTGAGTCCAAATACTCTGCGGAAATCGCTGTTTCAGCTGAGCAAGCAGCAGCCGCGCCTGGTTCCAATTCGATTCGCCAAAGTTAATTGCGACGAGGTAATATAGGCTGTAGTCCGCCAGACGGAATTTGGCGTCAACTAGCTTTTCGAAGAGATCCTTGGCCTCAGGGGATTTACCGTTGGTATAAAGCGCATAGGCTTTCGCGAAGGTTTGGTTCGGATCGTTTGTCTGAGAATAAACCGGTTCTGGGAAAGCTCCAAGTGCCACAATCAAGAATAGTGCGGGTATTCGATATGCCATTTCGTGCGGAGAGTGTAGCGAAGCTTAGCGGGCGATTCAAACAAAAGGTTCACCGGCATTATTTAGCGTGGTCGGCAACTCTCGGCGACTAAAATTCCGGTTCGACTACAGTGTTGTTTTTTACACCGATGGAAGTTATGGTTTTTGCGGTCGAGCCAAAGTTCGGCGATCGACCGGGCGCCAGATCGAGAGCTGGCGCAAAATAAGCAAGAGGAAAATTGTCTTGAAGATCGAAGGTAGTTACACATTTAACGCGCCGCGGGATCGGGTGTGGCAAGTCCTGCTCGATCCGAAAGTTATGGCGCAGTGCATGCCAGGCTGCGAAAGCATGAACGAGGTGGCTCCGGATCAATTCGAAGCGGTCATGAAAGTTGGCGTTGCGTCGGTTAAAGGAACATACAAAGGCAAGGTTTCGATCAAAGACAAACAAGCTCCATCGCATTACGTTTTGAGCGGTCAGGGGTCGGGGGGGCCGGGATTCATGCAGGGCGACGTCGCCATCGACTTGGCGGAAACCGACGGGCAAACCGTGCTCAAGTACAGCACCGATGCCAAAATCGGTGGCCTGATCGCCAGCATCGGCCAAAGAATGTTAAACGGCGTGGCTAAGATGATGGTTGAACAGTTTTTTAAGAAAGTGGAAACTTTCATTTAGCGGCTCTTTGAGTCGAACTTCGCGCGTCGCACTTTCACTGTTTGAAGCAGGTATTCGACTCGCTCCATGGCACCGCTTGTCAGCGTCATTATTCCGACATTTAATCGATGGCCTTTGCTTCGGGAGGCTATCGAGTCCGTGTTGACACAAAGCTATCGCGATTTCGACCTCATCGTGGTCGATGACGGTTCGACCGACGACACCAGCAAAGAGTTGGAGAAAATGGCGTCACGATTGCGGTTTTTCTCGACGCCCAGAAAAGGGGTATCGGCGGCGCGTAATTTCGGCGTACATCAATCGCTTGGGCAATACATCGCGTTTCTCGATTCCGACGATCTTTGGCTGCCGCGGAAACTGGAAAAACAGGTGGCATTCATGAGCGGGCAATCTGAAATTCAGATTTGCCAAACCGAGGAAATCTGGATTCGGCAAGGGGTCAGAGTCAATTCCAAGGCGATTCACCGAAAGCCTTCCGGTGACATCTTTGCGCGCAGCCTGGACCTTTGTCTGGTGAGTCCGTCGGCGGTGATGCTGACGAAGGATTTGTTCCAACGGATCGGCGGCTTCGATGAAACGTTTCCCGTATGCGAAGACTACGATCTCTGGCTGCGGGTGAGCGTCGAATACGCCGTACCGCTGATTGCCGAAGCTCTGGTGATTAAGCGCGGCGGTCATGCCGATCAATTGTCGCGTGCATTATGGGCCATGGATCGCTATCGAATCGTCGCCTTGCAAAAGCTATTGCATGCAGGCCTCAATGGCGACCGCAGGAACGCGGCGCTCGAAGTCCTGCAGCGCAAAGTAATGATCCTGGCGCGCGGCGCGCGCAAACGAGGAAAAGAGCAAGAGGCGCGAGACTACGAGGGTGTGCTCGCAGAATTTACCCAGGAGAAAATGGATGTCGGAGAGCGAGATCCGCGCTTACGCGCAGGAGAAAGGGTTTCATCACCAGACGCTGGCGCGCTGGCTCGGCTGGGAACAGACGGATAGGGATGCGCTGGGTGAGCTCGTGATTAGGCTTAAGATTGGCGAGAATCACCTGCGCGACATGATGGATTGGCTGGAGGAAATCGCGCTGCGCGATCACGCGAAGATCCAGCAGATCTTAGCAACGAGAGCAATTAGCGATGTGTGCACCGACCCACGATTGGGTCGCGCCGATAAAGTTAAACGAATTAAAGAGCAGCTCAGGCGGTTGAGATATCCGCGCTTGGCGGAAACGGAAGACGAGATTCGGAATAGGATTCAGACCTTGAAGCTCCATCCGGAGATTCGTGTGAGCGTGCCGCCGGGATTGGAAGGCGGGCGGCTCCACGTCGAATTCACTGCAGCGAGCATCGCAGAGTTGCGGATGCTCACGGAGAAACTAACCACCGCTGCGGCGACGCGTTTGGCGCCGGAGATCTTTGAACTGTTGGCTGGACACCAGCCCAAGAAGGAACATCAATAAGACTTGTAATTGCGGTATGGAAAATTTCTTTCCCGAGGAACTGATCGTTGAGCATGGCTCCGAATCGAGTCCGATCTATGCCAATTTGCGGCGCACGTTGCCGCAAGTTCCGGTCAAAATCGTCGACGACCTTGGACGGGGTGCTGGTAGCAATTCCGCCCATGGCGATCGCTTCGGCGCGGCGAAAAAAAAACTTTACTTGAGCCGTCATAAAGGGGATTTTTTAAAAAAATGTCCTGGCAGCGAGGGGCAGGTATGCTGTAACTACTTCGTGATCAACTTTGCTAGCAACTGCCCGATGGACTGCAGCTACTGCTACCTGCAAGAGTATTTATTGGACAATGCTTCGCTCAAGGTGTTTAGCAACCTCGACAATTTGATCGACGAAGCCGACCGTATGCTGCAAAGACATCGCGGCGTCTTTTTCCGCATCGGCACCGGTGAGATAACTGATAGCCTCGCGCTCGAGCCGTATACCGGTATGGTAAGAGAGCTGATCCCTTACTTCGCGGAACAATCCAACGTGCTGCTCGAGCTAAAAACCAAGAGCAATTGTGTCGATAGCATCCTCGATCTCGATCCCAAAGGTCGAATCGTGGTGGCGTGGTCGATGAATCCTCAGCCGGTGATCGATCTCGACGAGCACGGCACGGCTACTTTCAACGAAAGAATGATCGCGGCTCGGCGCTGTCAGGACGCGGGCTATCGCCTGGGCTTTCACTTCGACCCGATGATTGAATATGCCGGCTGGGAGAAGGATTACCAATCGATGGTCGAGCAAATGTTTGCGACCATCGATTGGCGCCAAATTTCCTGGCTGAGTCTCGGCGTATTGCGCGAGACCCCGGGGCTTAAGCGCATGATGCGCCAGCGATTACCGCAAACTCGGCTATTGAGCGGCGAGCAGGTGCTTTGTCCCGACGGCAAGCTGCGCTATTTTCAGCCGCTACGCGTCGAGATGTACCGCAAGATGGTCAAATGGATTCGCCGTTCTGCGCCGACGGTCAAGATTTATCTTTGCATGGAGTCGAGGGAAGTGTGGCAACAAGTTTTCGGCTTTGCTCCAGCCTGCGAAAAGGAGCTCGGCAATCAGATGGCGCCGGCCGGCGCATTTTGACAAATGACAAACAAGGACAGCGCCATCGGCGTGTTTGACTCCGGTATCGGCGGTCTCACGGTATTGCATCGGATTATCGAAGCCTTGCCGCGGGAGAATACGGTTTATTTAGGCGATACGGCCCGCGCGCCGTACGGCACAAAATCAGTGGAGACGGTGCTGCGCTATTCCTATGAAAACAGCGAATTCCTAGTTGAAAAGGGTGTCAAGGTCGTCGTAGTTGCGTGCAATACCTCTACGGCGATCGCGTTGAGTCAATTAAAAGACCGCCTTTCCATTCCAGTGATCGGCGTCATCGAGCCGGGAGTTCGACGGGCAATCCACAGCACGAAGAATAAAAAAATTGGCGTCATCGGCACTGAAGCGACGATACAAAGTGGCGCCTACACGCATGCTCTCAAAGCCGTGGATCCCGTCATCGAAGTGTACAGCCGCGCCTGTCCACTCTTTGTGCCGCTCGTCGAAGAAGGTTGGACGGACAATGAAGTCGTCGAAATGACCGTTAAAGCGTATCTCGAAGGTTTTAAACAGAGCGGCATCGACACTTTGATTCTCGGCTGCACGCATTATCCTTTGTTAAAAAAAGCGATTCGAAAATTCATGGGCAGTGGCGTTCGCCTTGTCGATTCCGCGGAGGAGACGGCCAGAGAGGTCGAATCGGTGCTTAAAAGGGTCTCAAGCATGAGAAAGAACGGCAAAGGAGCGCACAGTTTTTTTGTCACTGACGCGCCGGACCGTTTCATCAAAGTCGGCCGGCGTTTTCTCGGCGAGAAAGTCGAATCTGCGGTGCGGATAGAGCGTTGAACCTAACCGGGTCGTCCTCAAGAACGGCTTTATGTTGCCAGCGGAATCATGTATTTTAATAGTGCTAGCGATTTCGGACATCTCTTCGGTTGTTGAGTCGGCAGGGAGCAAATTCGTCGCATGTTGAGTTTGATAAAAAAAATCGTCGGTACCAAGAACGATCGCGAAATCAAACGAATTCGTCCGTACGTCGACGATATTAATGCTCTGGAGCCGGAATATCAGCGCCTCAGCGATATGGAACTTAGGGCGCAGACCGACCAATTCAAAAAGCGCCTCATCGAGGCAACCGCAGAACTGAAAAAAGAACTGGAAGAAGCTCAGGGCGAAAGCGCTGGGGCGGACTTCGATCAACGCGAAGAAGTCAAAGCCCGTAGCGAAGAGCTTGATAAGGCGCTGCGTGAAAAAGAAAACGAAGTTCTCGAGGAGCTTCTGCCGCAGGCATTCGCGGCCGTGCGCGAGGCCTCGCGGCGCACGATCGGGCTGCGCCACTTCGACGTTCAGCTGATCGGCGGTGTGGTGCTCCACGAGGGCAAGATCGCAGAGATGAAAACCGGCGAGGGTAAAACTCTCGTGGCTACCTTGGCGCTTTATCTGAATGCGTTGACGGGTCGCGGTGTTCACTTGATTACCGTCAACGACTACCTGGCACGGCGCGACGTGCAATGGATGGGGCCGATTTTTCACAAGCTGGGATTGTCCACGGCTTCCATCGTCCATGAAGCAAGTTATCTTTTCGACCCTGCGTTTATCACTCGGGACTATCGTTATCTCAATCTGCGGCCGATCAGCCGGCAGGAAGCGTACCTCGCCGATATTACTTACGGCACCAACAATGAATTCGGCTTTGATTATCTGCGCGACAACATGAAGTTCTCTTTGGAGGAATACGTCCAACGGGAACTCAATTATGCGGTAGTGGACGAAGTCGACAATATTCTTATCGATGAGGCCAGGACGCCTCTGATCATCTCCGGACCGGCGGAAGAGTCCACCGACAAATATTACATTATCGATCGCATTATTCCCAAGCTACAACGAGGCGCCGTCATCCAGGGCGATCCATCGCAAGAAGATCGCGCGGCCATCGACGCCAAGGGTGATTACACCGTTGACGAAAAAAGCCGCTCCGTGACGCTCACCGAAGGCGGGGTAGCGAAGGTGGAGCGCCTTCTTGGCGTGCACAACCTTTATGATCCGCGCCAGATCGATACGCTGCACCACGTGCAGCAAGCGCTCAAAGCGCACGCGATTTTCAAGCGCGACGTTGATTACGTCGTCAAAGACGGCGAGGTGATTATCGTTGACGAATTCACCGGTAGATTAATGCCCGGACGGCGCTGGTCAGACGGATTGCATCAGGCGGTTGAAGCCAAGGAGCGCGTGCATATTCGGGAAGAAAACCAGACGCTGGCCACGATCACGATCCAAAATTATTTCCGCATGTACAAAAAGCTCGCCGGCATGACCGGGACCGCCGATACGGAGGCTCCGGAATTCAAGAAAATTTACAAGCTCGATGTCACCGTCATCCCGACCCACCGCGCCATGATACGCCAAGATCTGGCTGACGTCGTCTACCGCACCGACAACGAGAAGTATGACGCAGTGGTTCAAGAGATCGAAGAACGAAGCAAAAAGGGGCAGCCGATTTTGGTCGGAACGACCTCAGTGGCGAAGTCCGAGCGGATTTCGCGCATGCTCAAAAAGAAAGGGATCAAGCACAACGTATTGAACGCAGTGAACCATGAAGCCGAGGCGAGCATCATCGCGCAGGCCGGCAGGTACAACGCCGTGACGATCGCGACCAACATGGCGGGACGTGGCACGGACATCTTACTCGGCGGCAATCCGGAATTTTTATCGCGTTCGGACATGGAAAACGAGTCGATTAACCGCGCCGCTAAACTGCCGAACCAAGGCGCGGCGCGCTACGAAGATGCCTTGCGCGAGCTCAGGGAGAAATACGAAGAAGAAGTGCAGTGGATAGAGAAGAAATACTTGAAGGACGGCGAGGTCTTTGAGCAAAATCGCGGCGAAGCGTTAAAGCGAACCACGGAACTGCAGCGTGAGATCCGCGCGATTTCGCCGTTTCGCCACGCGCGGGAGCGTTACGAAGATCTTTCTGCCACGGAGTTAATCGAAGCGCTGCACAACATGCGGCCGATTCCCGACGGCTACCTACGCGCCAAGGAGTCGCTCGAAACGGCAATAATCGAGGCAGCCAACGGGAGCGCCCCCGAGACCGCCGGCGAATTTGCTGAGGCCAGGGACGGCTTTACGGAAACGCTGGAGCGCTGGCAAGAAAATACCCGCGAGCGCCAAGCGCTGATGGAGTCCTTGGACGAGAAGCGGCGGATCTACGAGCAGCGATTGATTGATCTCGAATTCGAAAACGCCCGAGCGGTGCTGGCTCAGGGCGAGCATGCGGCAGTGGTCACTGAATACGAGCAGGTGTATCGCGCTTTCGAGGAAGCCGAAACGCGCTGTGAAGAAATTCGCATGCCGTATGAAGAAGCGGTGCGCAAGGCTCAGGAGAACTACGAGAGCAAGCGTCAGGAATATTTGCGCATGGTCGAGCAGGTGCGCGAAGAATTGGACAAGGCGCCGGACCAGTACCGACAGAGATTCAGTGAAATCTTGGAAGACTACAACAAGGTATGCAGCCAGGAGAAAGACCGAGTCATCGCCGCCGGCGGGTTGCACATTTTAGGCACCGAACGTCACGAAAGCCGGCGCATCGATAATCAACTACGCGGCCGCGCGGGACGGCAAGGTGACCCCGGCTCATCACGCTTTTATCTGTCTCTGGAAGACGATCTGATGCGGATTTTTGGCGCTGATCGGATTCAAGGCATCATGAGTCGGCTGGGCATGGAGGAAGGTGTGCCCATTGAGCATGGCCTGGTGACCCGCGCAATTGAAAATGCCCAGAAGAAAGTCGAAGGTCACAACTTCGATATTCGCAAGCATCTATTGGAATACGACGACGTGCTGAACAAACAACGGGAGGTCGTCTACAACCAACGACGGGAGGTTTTGAAAGGCGAGGTCTTGAAAGAGCAGGTGCTCGAAATGGCCGAGGATCTCGTTGAAGACATTGTCGGGCGATACTCGGACAAAGAGCTTCATCCGTCCGAATGGGATCTCGCGGGTTTAAACGAAGCGTTTTATCATCAGTTTAATCTTCGTTTGGAGTTTAAAGCCGGCGAGGAGGAATCCTTGTCGGCGGAAGGTCTCTCGGAAATGGCACACCAGCGGGTGCTGCAAAACTACGAAGATAAGGAAAAACGTTTTGGCGAGCCGATGCTTCGGCAATTGGAAAAAATCATCATGCTGCAAACCATTGACAGTCTCTGGAAGGATCATCTTTTGAACATGGATCATCTCAAAGAGGGTATTGGTTTGCGCGGCTACGGGCAGAAGAATCCGCTCCAGGAGTACCAGAAAGAGGGATTCGACATGTTCGAGGAGATGATCCGCCGGAAAGAAGAAGACGTTGTGCAAAAACTGTTCACCGTGGAGCTGGCGCGAGAAAACGTCGCGCGGGAAATCGAGATCGAGCAGCCTCGGCCGCAACGTATGGTCTTGAGCCACGGCGAAGAGACGCTGCCTGCGCGGCCGAGCGGCCCAACCAAACGCGACGGTGATAAGGTCGGCCGCAACGATCCCTGTCCATGCGGCAGTGGCAAGAAATACAAGCGCTGTCACGGAAAATAAAGGCGACTTCAAGAAGTTGGGCATTCATTCCGACGTTATGAGCCCTCCTATTATTATGTGAATGCGAGCTCTTTCATTAGAGCTTTTCACGTGGCTGAGTAGGATTCCACGGGACCAAACAGCCAAACCGTCGAGACCTTACCTGCCAAAGTCCGGGAGTGCGAGTGCATTCAAATCGCGCTTCAAATCAGCTTTGTTAATTGTGTGCCCGCTGAGGTCGGTGGCATCCATCAATGAGTGGTTGGCGCCGCAGGCATCCCTTCGTGGCCATCTTCATGTACGGTGTCGGACGGAACTCTGTTGCCGGCACCGAGTTTGATGATGCGATCTTTAAACGCATGGAGATCTTTGGTGGCGTTCCGCGTGTCGATAACTAGCTTCGCCGCCTCGACGATTTTTTGGAAATCGTAAATGCTGTGGTCGGTGAGGATAATAACGCAATCGTGCTTGGCAATTTCCGCCGGTGATGCTTCCACAGAGTTTAGTACGCTTCGGCCAAGACGTAACGTCGGCACGAGCGGGTCGTTGTAAGAGAGAATCGCTCCCTTGTCGTTAAGCAGTCGCATGACATCGAGTGCGGGCGATTCGCGGCAATCACTGACGTCTTTCTTATAGGCGACGCCGAGGATCATGATTTTGGAGCCGCGAATGCTTTTGGAGACCCGATTGAGCCCGTCGGCCACCAAAGTCGTCACCACTGACGGCATCATGCCATTGATCTCGGCCGCGAGGCCGATAAAGCGCGCCTGAAAATTGAGCGCTTTAAGCTTCCACGCCAAATAATGCGGGTCAATCGGAATGCAATGTCCGCCAAGTCCGGGACCCGGATAGAACGGGGAGAAACCGAAAGGCTTGGTCGCAGCTGCATCGATAACTTCGTAAACGTCGACTCCCAACAGATCGCACATGAGCGCCAGCTCGTTCACCATGCCGATGTTCACGCTGCGGAAGGTGTTTTCGAGCAGCTTAACCATTTCGGCGCATTTGGTACTGCTGACGGGAATCACCCTTTCAATGAACTGTGAATAAAATAATCTGGCGATTTCCGTGCACTCGGCGGTGATGCCTCCGACGATCTTAGGCGTGTTGCGGGTATTAAACTTGGCATTGCCGGGATCGATTCTCTCGGGTGAAAAGGCGACACAGAAATCCCGGCCAACTTTAAGCTCGGAGCTTTCCAGCTCCGGCACGATCAATTCGTCAGTCGTCCCGGGATAGGTTGTGCTTTCGAGAACGATCAGCTGACCGCGATGTAAGTATTTCCGGATCTCTTCGGTCGCTGAAAGAATAAAAGAAATATCCGGGTCGCGGCTTTTGCTCAGTGGCGTCGGCACGCAAATGCTGACAGTATCCGCGTTCGCCAGCGCGCCGAAATCCGACGTCGGCATAAATTTTCCAGCGCCGACAGCATCGGCGATGCTTTTATCAGGAACGTCCAAAATATAGGACTTGCCTTCATTGAGCGTGTTGATCTTGGATCTATCCAGATCGATGCCGATGACTTTGAAGCCTGCTGCTGTGATCTCCATTGCCAACGGCAATCCGACATAACCGAGTCCGATCACCGCCGCGGTCGCCTTACGAGTTTCCAGCTTGGTTTTGAGCGCCTTCAATTACGAGACCTCCCGTGTCTTTAGTTGTGATTTGCTTGCGGCTTTGATCATTTTAAATTCCTGGGGGCGAATGTTGTATTTTTCTATCAGCTCATACAGATTTACGCGACTGATGCCGAGCTCGCGGGCGGCTCGACTGACGATGCCTCCGTTGCGCTGCAAAGCTTTTTTCACGAAATCCATCTCGATCGCCTTTTTGGCAAACTTCAGGTTGACGTCGGTTGGAATCTGATCCAACGCAAATCCCAAATCGCTCGGCTTGAGAACGGAACGGGGGCTGAGAACCACCGAGCGGCTGATCAGATTCTCGAGCTCGCGAACGTTGCCCGGCCATGGATGCATTAGTAGTGCGCCCTCGGCTTCGGGGGAAAGCGTGACCGGCGGTTTGCGATGTTCCTTGCAAAACCTTTTTAGAAAATGCTGCGCCAAGGGTATGATATCTTCCTTGCGATCCCGCAGCGGCGGCATGTCGAGTGGCACGACTTTCAATCGATAATAGAGATCTTCGCGAAATAAATGGTTTTCCATGTCCTTCTTCAGGTTACGATTCGTCGCGGCGATAATCCGCACGTCGACTTCGATGTGCTGGGTGCTACCAACTCTCTCGATCTTTCGATCTTGCAAGAAACGAAGAAGTTTGACCTGAAGCGGCGGCGCAAGTTCGCCGATTTCATCGAGAAATAGCGTCCCGGTGTGAGCGAGCTCGAATTTTCCTCGCTTTTGAACGTGGGCGCCGGTGAAGGCGCCCTTCTCATGACCGAATAACTCGCTCTCCAAGAGATTTTCGGGAATGGCACCGCAATTGACGACCACGAAGGGATTATCCTTGCGTTGGCTCTGCAGATGGATCGCGTGAGCTACGACTTCTTTGCCGGTACCGCTTTCGCCGCAGATCAATACGGATATGTCCGAGACTGAGACGCGCTCGATAAAGCGAAAAATGTCTTTCATGCATTTCGAGATTCCTATCATGCCACGAAAGCCCTCGCCAAAACTCTGCTCGTTTTGATGCACCCGCTTGTGAAGATCGTGGATGTGAAAGGCGCGTTTGATCATGACTTTCAATTCTTCGAGTCGAACCGGCTTGGCATAATAATCGAATGCGCCAAGCCGCACCGCGCGCAGCGCATTTTGATCGTCGTCGTTGCCGGTGACCACAATGGCGCGCGTCGTCGGTTCCTCGGAAAGTATCTGTTCCAACAATCGCATTCCACCCAGATCCGCTAGGTTGTGAGGATTTAGCGAAAGATCCAGGGTCACGACCGGCGGCTTTTCGTTTTCAAAGATGTTCGTCGCTTCGCCTTCAACCGAGCTGGTGAAGACTTGGTAATCGGATTCGAGTGCCCAGCGCATTTGCTTTAGGATGTTTTCTTCATCGTCAACTAGTAGAATTTTTGGATTCACAGTCTCTATTTCCTTTCTCTGATTTCGATTAGAGCGCGGGTAGTTCTACCTCTACTTTAGTGCCGGCATTGACCTGACTTTCGATACGGATTTGTCCTCCATGAACTTCAATGATCGAGCGGGTGTGGCACAGACCGATTCCCAATCCCTTGTCTTTGGTGGTTTGAAACGGCCGGAACAGGCTTTCCAAACGTTCGGGAGCAATACCGCAGCCGGTATCGCGGATTGAAGCGGTAATTTTTCCGCGAATTTCCTGTGACACCGTCACCTCCACAGCGCCTTCGCCTTTCGGCAGGCTTTGAATCGCGTTGAGGAGCAAGTTGGTGAAGGCTTTCTGAAGCAGTTCTGGATCGCCGGTGATTACCGGGACTTTTTCCTTGGGTGGAAAGGCAGTCAGGACTCGAACGCCGTTTCGCTGGTCAATTTTGAGATCGTCGAAAGTGTTGGCGAGCACTTCCAGAATATTGACCGGCTGTTGCTTCAGTGAAAATTGGCCCCTTTGGACAGAAAGACTCGCGATCAGATTAATCATCTTTTCGGTCGTCTGGTGAAAAGTTGCAAAAGCGTCGGATACGAAATTTGGATTGTGGCGTAGATTTTTGGCATTTTCGAGTGTCATTCCTTGAAGCGTTGCGAGGTTCTTTAAGTCGTGCAGTATAAACGAGGCAAAGCGATTGAATGAATCCCATTCCCTGGCGAGCAGCAATTCTTCCGAAATCTTGTGCGTCAAAATTAGATGGCCCAGCTGGCTACTGACACTGGAGAGGAATTGATCGTCTTCGGCGGACGTTGTTTCTTCGTCGGGTTGCGCGCCGATACCCATTACGGCCAATACTTCGCTACCCCTTTCAACCAACACTATGCGCTGAATTCCTAGCGCTTTGAGCGCCGAAATTCCATCGATGGGGAACACGGAAGCGACCGCCAGATCACCGTCTGCGGGTACGCGAAAAACGCTTAAATTGGTATCTTTGCTCCGTGACCGATCCACTCGTAGCGGAGAAGGAATCGTTCGATCCCGGGACAATGCCTTGTGACAGTACTCGAGATGATAAATGTCCGATGTCGGTGAGCGGAGCCAAAATGCTACTTGCCGAACGAACATTGCGTCGGCGACAAACTCCGCGACTGGAGGTAATAAATCGCGAATGTTGAGCGAACCGCTCGACTTATCCGAGAATTTCATCCACAAATCGCTATAGTCATATTTATGTCGAAAAAAATTTCGCGTGATCATGCCTCTGAAGCTGCTGTGAACATGGGGAGACAAGTACACAAAAAGAAAAAGTGCGCTAAGAGTAAAGATTGCCCCGGGTACTAGCGCGTTGAAACCCACCGGCTGCCGCGCGCGCAGGACATCAAGGATGGTGCCTGAAATGAATAGATAGATGAGGGCGCTGGCGGCGGAAAGGGTTCCGAATACGACCCGCCTCGACACGTGGACCTTCACGTCATTGCGAGGGCTTCTGACTTTGGCGAGCAAGTAAAAACACAGCGCGCCTAAAAGAACCAAGTTTTCTGCTAGCAACATGTTGAGATTGAGAATCGATTCCATCAGCCGATGTTAAGAATGACGAGATTCATAGGGATACGAGCAAGTCATGTGCCACACTATTTCAAAAATAGATTCGCAGGGAGGCTTGTTTTTTTCACATCGCCGATCACTGTCTCTGGTCCGGGCGACGATTTGCTCTCTGGCATTTGCAATCATAGAATTCTGAATCATTTCCCTTTGGTGGACATTTAAGATTTCCAAGTAATCTAGGTTGGCACGAACAAATGACAAGGGTAGAAAATCGCAAGTAGAGCACGCGAACAATCGAAACGGTCGGGACAAAAGTCAATTGTGCCTGATTGTTCCCGCAGAGGCCCGCATTCGTCATTGCAGCGCTCTCGCCACGATTACTGCCCGATGCATGCATGGCTACTCAATTGATGGGGAAGAGCGTAAAGGGAGTTTACAGGAGTAGACCGTCAGACTTAGTAAGTTGTTGGAAGTGCGTCATGAAAAATCCATGATTTTGAGTACTTGTGTCGTGCATTTGTTCAGGCCTCCGGGTCATGGGGAGTGTAAAAATTTGCAACAATTTTCTTGAAATGCCTTAGGTATTATGGCAAAAATGCCAGATAGTTTGTTATGGTTTGTCCGCTCGAACCATCGGACGGGGGTTGTGTTGTCGGGTATTGTAGGCCGCATTATTGAAAAGCAGGTCGATTCCGGTGCGCCGGCAGAGACGACTCACGAAAATCGATTTGTGCCCCCAAAGGGTCTCGGAATAAGCAATAAATTGATTGAATTCCTAGCTTCGTTACCGTGCGTAACATACGAAGCCGGGGCGGATTTGACCGTGAAGATGATATCGTCAAATGTTTTCGACCTTATTGGCATCCAGCCGGAATCTTTATGGGGTAATCGGACCCTATGGTTCGATCGGCCATATCATGAGGATCGCGATCGGCTAATGGTGCGACTGGCTCAGCTCCCGCGGATGGAGCTAGCTTCGGAAAATCACAGAATTATCAACGACCGAGGATTACCTATTTGGGTATCACATAGTTTTCGAAGAGTCGGCAAAGATGCTGACATTCGCATCCGGGGCTGTCTGATTCCGTTATCTTCGGATGTTTGCGCGCAATCTTTCGATACCGGCATTATCTCGCAATTCGTTCACAAAATTGGCAATCATTTTCAATTGATTAACCTTCTGATCGGCTCATTGAGACGGAGCGGCATTTCGCTCGATGAAATCGATGCGTTGCAAGAAACCGTGGATCGCGCAGTAGAATTCACGCGGTCTTTTTCCCATTTTACGCAGCCGCCAGTCCACTTAACGGCGGTCGATCTCGGAGACATTATTCATTCGCTCGTTCATTCTAATGCGCCTCTATTTGCCGAAAAAAAAGTAGAGTTTCAGGCAGCGGTCCAGGAGTCTATCGACGGCACGCATATTTCTGCGGATCCGTTTCTTCTGGAACTCGCGTTGACATTGATTCTGCAAAATGCGCTTGATGCGACCAAAGCCGGCGACAAAGTCGTCGTCGAAGCGAGCAGAGAGATGAGGATAGCTAACGAGTCCGTTGTCCGAATCTCTGTTGTGGATACTGGATGTGGTATGGAAGCAAGAATTTTGGCTAAAGCTGCTGCTCCTTTTTTCACTTCCAAGCCTGAAAGAAATGGCCTCGGGCTCAGCACGGCAATTCGCCTCTTCGAAGTGCACGGCGGGCTCGTCAAGATTTCGAGTGAGGAGCGCCAGGGAACACGGATTGACGTCATACTTCCGTTGAGCGACGCAGCTAAGTCTTCCGAGCGGTAAGTCAAAGTTTAGAACCGGATTTCGTCAGCTATGCATAATGTTCTGATTGTTGAAGATCATGACCGGTTAAGGGAGCAACTTGGCCAGTTTTATGAGCAAGAGGGCTTTCGCGTCACTACTGCGTCGTGCGGTGAGGAGGGTGTTAAAAAGCTAGCGGAGGACAAATTCGCAATCGTTGTTTCTGACGTTAAAATGCCCGGGATGGACGGATTTCAGCTTGCTCGTCATGTCCGAGAAAAATGCCCAGACACCGACGTTATCCTGATCACAGCATTTGGAAATATCAAACAAGCAGTTGAGGCAATGAAGCTCGGAGCAAGCGATTATATTACCAAGCCGTTTCAACCGGAAGCGATCCGGTTAGTGAGTGAAAAGCTCATCGAAAAGCGGCGCTTGCTGGACGAAGTGCGCGAACTTCGCCAACGCGTTGTTCACGACGAGCATCAACTGGAGAACATTCTCAGTAAAAGTCCCAAGATGCTGAAAGTGTTCGACTTGATTAGATCGTTAGCCGAAACGGACTCTGGTGTAATGATCACCGGCGAGACCGGAACGGGTAAAGAATTAGTAGCCCGGGCGATCCATAATTTAAGCCGACGCAAAGGAAAACAATTTGTCGCGATTAATTGCGGTGCGTTCCCGGATACTCTACTAGAAAGCGAATTGTTTGGATACGAAAAGGGCGCTTTTACGGGGGCTGTGCAGAGTCGTGCGGGGAAAATAGAAATCGCTGACGGCGGAACTCTTTTTCTCGACGAGATTGAGACTATGGCGCCGCCAATGCAGGTTAAATTATTGAGAGTGCTGCAAGAACGGGAAGTTGAACGTCTTGGTGGTAATCGGAAATTGAAAGTCGATATGCGTGTCGTTGCGGCCACTAACGTAGATTTGAAAATTTGCTTGGCTCGCGGCACCCTGCGCGAGGACTTTTATTACCGAATTAACGTGATTCCTCTGCAGCTGCCGCCGTTACGCGATCGACTCGAAGACCTCCCAGTCCTAGTCAACCACATCCTTGGCAAACATGCCGTTGCACAAGAGAAGAAGATTAGGCAAGTTGGCCCCAAAGTTTTCGATCAAATGCTCGCGTATCATTGGCCGGGGAACATCAGAGAGCTCGAGAATATTCTCGAACGCGCTATTGTCAAGTGTCAAAGCGAAATCATCGAGGATGTCGATCTGCCTGCGCCTCCGCAAAGGGTTGTTGACCGGCTCTATATCAGTAAAGGTGATGGTGATTTGTCACTTAAGCAATGGTTGCTGCGTAGCGAAAAAGAATATATCAGGAGTCTTCTAATCAAATACAAGGGTGCTATTTCCTTGACCGCAAGTGAGGCGAAGGTCGACAACAAGACGCTCTACAGAAAGATGAGGAGGCATGGGCTGCACAAGGAATCGTTCAAGGATCTGGGTTGAGTGGAGCATTGTTGCGGCGATTTTTTGGTTGCTGATTCCCAGCGAATCTTGGGCTGCTTTTGCCAGTCAATTTTCCCTGACAACGGGGGAAGAGTACAACGACAATATTTTTTTTTCGAAAAGTAAGGATCATGATTTCATTACGTTTTTCGTCCCGACGCTGACGCTACTCTATGCACCGGAAGGTCAGGTTGCCCCAACTCTGACCGCCAATATCAGCCCCAGCTATCAGATCTATGCACGTCATAGCGATTTAAATAACTTTGATAATGTTTCAGCGAACGCCGGATATACATACCAATATTCCCCACGGCTGAACTTTAATTTATCCGATTCATTCCAACGTCTAGGGAGTACCCGCACCTCACACTTAAATGGATTTGGCCAGTTTCAAACCGGGCCGACCTCGCCTCCGCCAGTAGGCGGCGTTGCAACGCCGCCCTTGTCCCAAAATCTTAACGACCTTACACAAGGTGCGCAGACAAGTAACTTCGCTTCATTGCAAGGCTCATATCTGTATAGACCGGACATCAGTTTCACTGGCTGGGTTACAAACGGCTTTACGAGTTTCACCGGCAGCGCTGGTGGCACAGACGTATTTACTTCGATTGGCGCTCGCGGGATTTACAACTGGAAGCAGGAACACAATCTTCATGCGGGCTACACAATTTCGATTAATAACTCGCGCAACGGGGACAACGGCGTCATTCATAATTTCGACCTCGGCGATGATTATTTTACAAATTACAACTTGCAACTGACGCCCACGCTCTCTCTGGCTGCCAGCTCCGGGTTATCGCTCAATACCGGCAATAGCGGGCCGCGGGTAGCTAACAATACGAGCATAACAATAACCAAACTTTGGGAAACCGCGCAGTTAAATGGTGGTTTGAGAAAAGGTTTGACTCCCAGTTTAGGTGTGGCGGGAATCTCGGATACCACCAGTTTGTTCACAAATTTTAACTGGCGGCTTACTGAAAAGCTCTCCACATATTCCAGTGCGAACCTGTCGTTTTTCGACACCAAAGACGTTAATTTCAAGACATTTCAGGCAGGTTTAGGTTTACAATACCTGTTCACGAGTTGGCTTTCCTCTGGCTTGAATTATAGCTTCAACTGGATCAACAGTGGGGCCGGGGCAACCTCAACGGATCTACTGCAGAAAGGAACGGTTAAATCTAATAGTGTATTTGCGTTTCTAACGACACGTTTTGATCTCTGGCCCAACACTGGTCTCGCACGAAGCATGTCCTCATCCACCTTATCGCCGGTTTTGACAACACCGTTTCCGAGACAAGTTCCACAACTCTCTCCTTAAACCGTTAAACCCGTTTTCTCCTCCACCAGTAACATTAGTTTACGGTACCATTGGCGCCGCAGGGCGAGATTGCCCATTTTTGGCTTCCATTACTTTATTAGGGCATAAATCGCGTCCAGATGTTGGGTTGCGAACTCATTAGAGATGAATAAACGAGAATCAAATGCGCATTTTTTGTATTTTTGAGTAGTAACTATAGTGGTGCGGAACTTGCGATTCGACCTAATGCTGTAAAAAATCACGACACTTTTGAGTATGTTCACACTCCGTCGGGAAGGTTTATCTTATGGGGGCGGTTCATGAGAAGCAGATTGTTGATGAGTTTAATCGTAATTGCGGGTTTGGTATCAGGATGCGCCAGCAAAGATCTGCGTGTGCAAGAGTTTCGGGTAGCCTCTGATACTCCCGACCCGGCAAAGCCGCCGGAAGAATTCTATCTAATCGGGGCGGGTGACAGTTTGAATATCAACGTCTGGAAGGAACCGACCTTATCGGGAACCGTAAAGGTTCGCCCCGACGGCTATGTGACGCTGCCGCTCATAAACGAAGTCCAGGTAATTGGGCAAACGACTGCGCAATTTAGAAAAACGTTGGAGGATAAATATAGGGAATTTACCACGGATCCGTTTGTTACAATTCGGGTCGAAGGGATTGCTTCGAGTGAAGTCTTTTTGGTGGGGCAGGTCGGAAAACCAGGTGCTTTTCCTCTGAGTGGCAACGAGACCTTGCTCCAACTGCTGACGCGCGCGGGCGGGCTCGGGGTTTTCGCGGACCGCAGCAATATTCGTGTGGTACGACGGGACGGCAGTAAGGTAACTGAGTACACCGTTGATTATGACGCGATCATTAAGGGAGATCTCAAGCAAGATGTGCTGTTAAGACCTGGCGATAGAATCATAGTTCCTTAGAAAGACAGCTGGGAGGCTTCTTCATGAACGGCATGGCAGATTTTGATATTTCCCAAATACTCAGTAGCTTCTATAGGCGGAAGGGCCTCATTATCTGCGTGTGTGTTGTGGTGTTTTTGTTGTCGGTATATACGGCGGCGATTCTCCCTAACATTTATCAGTCCACCAGCCTCATACTTGTCAGTCCCCAAAGGGTTCCCTCTTCTTTTGTAACCTCAACGATCACGACAGACCTTGCGGAGCGGATGCAGGCGATTATCCAAGAAATTCTCAGTCGAACTCAACTCGAGAAGATCGTCCAAGAATTTAATCTCTATCCCTCCGACAAGTCCTCAATGTTGGGGGATCGCATTGAAAGACTCCGCAAAACAATCAAAATAGAGCTTCGCCGCAATAACGTCTTTCTGTTGTCATTTGAATCAGAGAATCCAGAGAAAGCGAAACAGGTTACCGGTCGTCTGGCATCGTTATTCATCGAACAAAACCTGCAGGTTAGGGAACAACAGGCAATCGGAACCAAAACCTTCATGTCCGCGGAAGCGGATCGGTTGCGTAAGGAATTGGAAGAACAAGAAACCGTGGTGAACCAGTACAAGGCTGCGCACCGTTATGAACTCCCTGAACAACTGGACGGCAACTTACGGACACTAGAGCAGCTTCGACGGGAAATGGAGGCCAGTAACCAACGACTAACTTCGTTGCAGGAACGTAAAGGTATTCTGCAAAAACAAACCGTCGAATCCGACATTCTCGGAGTGGACCTCTTAGGTGGCGGTTTTACAGGGCCGGCGGAGGGCGGAACCCAAAACATACAAATTCAGATGAGGAAAAAAGAACTGGACTCTTTGCTACAAAGGTACAGTAACAAGCATCCCGATGTCGTTCGGATCAAAAAAGAAATTGAAGCCCTTGAGGCTGAAGCCCGAAATGTGGTCCCCAGCCAGTCTTCAACCTTGACCAGTGCATCAAGCGGTAATCCTTTGAAGCAGGTTTTACAAAGCCAGATCACTGATATCGATGCCGAAATTCAAACCCTCCGAACCCAGCGCGATAACATTCGCAGTCAAGTTGCCACACTACAGTCGCGGGTCGATGTGACTCCAATTCGAGCAATAGAGCTTTCGAAAATCAGTAGGGGATACGAGATCACGCTGCGAAAATATCAAGACTTGCTAAGCAAGAGTCTTGAGTCGGACTTGTCGGAAAATATGGAAAAGAAACAAAAGGGTGAACAGTTCCAGATCCTCGATCCGGCTAACTTTCCGCTCAAACCACTTCGTCCAAATCGACCGATGATCATTCTAATTGGGTTCTTAGTCGGTTTGGGCGGCGGTTTTGGCCTAGCGTTTGTGTGGGAGAATGTCGATACCTCCTTTAAGAGGGGCGATGAGGTTAGCGCTTACGTCAATGTGCCATTGCTTGTGACCATTCCCGCCTTGATGACGCGCGGCAGCGTTGTCGAACAACGACGGTCGCAAGGGGTGATGGTGCTGGCTTCACTCGGGGCTCTCACTGTTGGAATTGTTTGTCTTCGAATATTTGCACCCATGTTCTTCTGATCCTTTCACATGGAACACTTATATCAACGGCATTTCGGGTTTTCTCAGGCACCATTCAATATCACTCCCGATCCAAGTTTTCTTTATCTTAGCCCAAGTCACCGAGAAGCATTGGCCCAACTACAATATGGTATCAACGCACGACGAGGATTTATCGTGCTGACCGGGGAGGTGGGAACCGGAAAAACGACGCTAATCCAAACATTACTCAGCCAGCTTCCCGAAGACACTCAAACGGCGTTGATCTTTAGCTCCATTACAAGTCCGCTCGATCTCCTGCGGTATATTTGTGAAGAATTCAAACTCGTCGAACCTCTGCGAGAGGTGTACGACATGCATCATTACATTTCCCTGCTGAATGAGTTTTTGCTGCAGCGCTATCGTGCAGGGGAGAATTCGGCTCTAGTTATCGATGAGGCGCAGAATTTGGCGTCGGATGTCTTGGAGAGTAATCGACTCCTTTCAAATTTTGAAACTACCAAGGACAAGCTTTTACAGATCTTGCTTGCCGGGCAACCGGAGCTAAACGAGCGCTTGAATACTCCGCAATTGCGGCAATTAAAGCAGAGAATAACACTGCGCCATCATCTCCGTCCACTTTCACTCAGCGAATGCCAAGAATACGTTGCCAGCCGCCTTAGACACGCGGGCGGTAATCCGGGCGTATTCACGCCAAGGACGATTGAGGAAATCCATTATTATTCCGGCGGAATTCCACGACTCATTAATGTCATATGCGACAACGCAATGATTAACGCCTATGCTCTGGATAAAAGAGAAATTGAGCCATTGCTCATTCATGAGGTTGCCGATGATCTCTCTTTCTCCGGCTCCTCCGCGCGGCCACCTGCAATTCGACGCGATAGCATACAGCGGGTTGAAGCGCGCTCTCTACCGGAGAATCAGGTGCCCAAGCTTCAAGCAGTACAGCTTATCAAAGGGAGTCGCGCCAATGGGGTTGCGGATCATTCGAATGCCATATCTACAAGCGGCGTCGTTCCAGCAAGATTCTTTCACTCTGTCGGCGAAGCTTTAATCGAAGCTATGGGGCCCATGGCTCACATCGTATTGTTGGAGCATGCCAAACTTCTTGGCGCGTCCTTAGATCGCTTTCCTCGAGAAATGATGGGTCGCTTAGTCGATTCCGTGAGCCGAGAAATATTTGATGAGTCGATCAGGACGCGATTTCGCCAAAAAATGTCCGAGGA
>DASWCL010000017.1:0-2918 GCA_036390135.1 Binatia bacterium | reverse complement strand
TCCCCGCTTCGTCGTTCGCTCGCAACAGCTCAAGACGGAAACCGGCGTGTTGGTTATTTCCGTCGAAAAACAGAGCCCGGCCGAACGCGGCGGACTCCAGGAAGGCGATGTCATCGTCGCGCTGGACGATTCGATACTGCGTAGCGTCGACGACCTGCACCGGCTTCTGACGGAAGCTCGGATAGGCTCGATTTGCGATCTCACGCTGCTGCGTCGGTCGCAAAAAATTTCTCTTTCGGTGGTAGCTCAGGAAGCGCTCATTTGATTCAATTGATTTAGAAGGACAGGAGGGACGCAATGCGTATCGGAGTGACGCTGCCAAGCATGGGCCACTTATCCCAACCGAACAATCTCGTCGAGGCGGCCAAAGAGGCCGAACAATTGAGCTATGACACGCTTTGGGTCGCCGACCGGCTTTTGTATCCGATCAAGCCGAGAACCAAATATCCGGTTACGCCCGATGGCTCCCTGCCGGACTTCTACAAGCGTGTGTTAGATCCCATCGAGGCGCTAACTTTCGTCGCCGCACACACGAGCCGCATCGGTCTCGGCACCAGCGTCCTGGATATTCCATTTTATAATCCCGTCACCCTCGCGCGGCGGCTGACGTCACTCGATATTTTATCAAATGGACGATTGCGCGCCGGCTTTGGCCTGGGCTGGTCATCCGACGAATTCGAAGCGGCCGGTGCGAACCAGAAGGAGCGCGGCGCCCGCGCCGATGAGTTTCTTTCTGCGCTCAAGACGATCTGGACCGAAGAACCAGTGGAATTTAACGGCAAGTATTTTTCCGTGCCGGCCTCGATCATCGGCGCCAAACCCGTCCAAAAACCGCACCCACCGATTTACCTGGCCGCCTATGCGCCGGCCGCGCTAAAGCGCGCCGCGACATTGGCCAATGGCTGGATGCCCGTCGGTATCCCGCTCGAGGGCATGACAGCGATGATCGCGCAATTACGCCAGCTGGCGAAAGACGCCGGGCGCGATCCGCTAGCGCTCGAAGTCATCGTCGGCGCCAATATATCAATCGCGCCACAAGCGCTCGGCGCCGATCGGCCGATCTTTGTCGGTTCGCTCGATCAGGTAAAAAAAGACATCGAGGACGTCAAAAAGCTCGGTGCCGACGAAATCTTCTTTATGATTTTTCCCGATGGTCCGATCGAGGATTTAATCGCGACGATGGAGCGGTACCGCATTTTTGCGTAAGCTAACTTCCAAACGCGCATGTCATCGTGGGAGCGGCGAGCGCTGATTCGCCGCGCCACTCCGCCGCATCCACCCACCGAAAGACTGTTCGGATTCGCTTAGGCGCGGTCCTGTAGCGCCTTTTATTACGATTTGTTATCGTGGGCCATTCCAATCAAAGGAGTGGACCCGCCGTGCTGAAACAATTGTCATTAGCAGTCTCGTTCGCGCTTGTAACCGTATTACCAGTGACCGCATGGGCGCAAAAGGGCAAAATCAAGATCGCCGTGCAGGCGCCGCTATCCGGCGAACAGGCCGCTCTCGGCGAGCACATTAAACTCGGCGCCCAGCTAGCGGTAGAGGAAGCAACCAAAGCATTTAAAGAGTTGGGCTACGATTTGCAGTTGGTTCCCCAGGACGACCAGGCCAAGCCGGAAGTCGGCGTGGCCAACGCGCGCAACATGGTCGCTGATCCCGACGTGCTCGTCATCGTCGGTCACTTCAACTCCGGCGTCGCGCTGCCTGCCTCCGAAGTTTATAAAGACGCCATGTTGACGATGATTTCACCGGCGAACACGGCGACCGAGATCACCGACCGTGGCTATCCGAACGTCAATCGAGTATGCGGTCGGGACGACGTGCAAGGTCCTGTCGGCGCGCGCTTCGCCGCTCAAGAGCTAAAAGCAAAATCTGTCTATGTCATTCATGACAAGACTGCCTATGGCCAGGGTGTTGCCGACAGCTTCCGAAATGAAGCCAAGAAACTCGGAATGAATGTTTTGGCCTTCGAGGGGACAGAAGAGCGCGCTAATTTTTCGCCGATGATCATTCCGCTCAAAGCCAAAAACCCCGATCTCGTTTACTTCGGCGGTATCTACCACCAAGGCGGCCTGTTGTTGAAGCAGATGCGTGAAAAAGGCGTCAAGGCCAAGTTCATGGGACCCGATGGCTTGGATTCGGCGGAGATGGCGAAGATCGCCGGGAATTCAGTAATCAATAGCTATTATACCAGTGTAGCGCCGCCGCGAGACGCGACTCCCGATACCATTGCATTCGCGAAGAAATATAAGCAGCATTTCGGCAAAGAGATCGAAGCGTTCGGACTATACGGCTACGACGCGACGCTGGTCGGCATTAAAGCGATGGAGCAATGGATCAAAGCGAATGGCGGCAAGAAACCGAGCCGCGCCGATGTCGTCACCGCAGTGCGTAAGATCAAAAACTTCAAAGGCGTCACCGGCTCCATCGAGTTCGATAACAAAGGCGATCCGGTCAAAGCCAAGTACTTCGTGCTTCAATTCGAAAAACAAGCTTATCCCGGCAAAGTCGTCAAAGTCATCGAGCAGCAAGCGCCGGCCGCGATCGCCAAGAAGTCGTAAGCTGACGCAAAGTAATTGAGGATCGAAGATGGAGGATCGAAGATCGATTCACCATCCTCGATCACCTATCCTCCATTCTAGGCCTGCCTCGGAAAACGCCCAATGAAGAAAAAACTCCGCGTCGCGCTCCTATTCGGAGGCAAATCCGCCGAGCATGAGATCTCGGTGATATCGGCGAGAAACATCTTCGACGCGATGGACAAGACAAAATATGATGTCGTTGCGATCGGCATCGACAAACAAGGACGCTGGCATCTCGATGAAAGCGCGCGACTCCTGCACGGTGTGGCACAGTCGGAAGTTGACTTTAAAGGCGCCAAGAATAGCGTAGCCGTGCGGCCCGGGGATACGCCG
>DASWCL010000016.1:0-29713 GCA_036390135.1 Binatia bacterium | reverse complement strand
ATCACGCTCGGCTAAAGAGTAACCCGTCCATTTAATTTCCGCCGGTGATTCCATGCTTGATCTCCCCAATTTTTCTTGCGCCGAGACGCGAAGGAAGGTAGCTCGCGACAGCAAGCGCTAGGGCGCGCATGCGATCGTGCGGATTCTTCCTTCGCTCGGCAGCTCGACGTCGAGCTTTTGCCAGCTTTCACCGCCGTCGGCGCTGCTATAAAGCTTTCCGTCCGCAGCGCCAAAATAAAGCGAGTCGGCGTTCAACGGGTCCATCGCCAAGCCGTTCCATCCGACGATATAGAGCGGCCGAATCTCCGTGGCGATTTCTTTGAAACTCACGCCGTCGTCCGTGCTCTTGTAAACCGAGCTTTCGTTTTTCGCGCTGCTCGGCGGCCCGGCGGAAGCGGCGGTGAAAATGACTTTGGGATCGTGAGGATGAAGAAGCACGGAACCAAAATATTTCTTCATGCGGTAACCGCGGTCGATCCTGCGCCAGTTTTCACCGCAGTCGTCGCTCCGATAAAGTCCGTCTCCGGTCGAAACGAAAACGCTGTCCGGGTCGTGCGGCGAGATGCGCACCACGTGACAATCCTGATAGACGCCAGTAACGCGGCTGACCGGACGAAAGGTCTCGGCTTCGCCTTTGCTTACGTAGCGCCAACTTTCCCCGGCATCGAGGCTCTGAATCACACCGCCTTCCTCGATCGAGCAGTACATCACTTCCGGATCCTCAGGATGAATGGCGATGCCTTTGATATGCGCAATATACGGCGGCGCGGGATAGCACCACTTTTTGCGTCCCGGCAGCTTTCTCACACCTTCGAGTTCCGTCCAGGTTTCGCCGCCGTCGCTGCTACGAAAGAGCAACGCCGGCTCCGTGCCAGCGTAGATCGTCGCCGGATCGGACGGATGAAACGCCAGGGAAAAAACCTTGTACTGCTCCAATCCCTTTAGCTCCCAAGTCCTGCCGCCATCGGCGCTCTTGTACTGGCCTTTGTCGGTTCCTGCGAACAGGGTCTCACCGCTGTCGGGACTCGGCGCCACGACGATACAGTCATGAAGTCCGCAGGCGACGCTCTGCTTCTCGATGTCGACAACAAAAACTCCCTTGCCTTGCATCGCCACTAAAAGCTTACTCGAGCGCGCCATGTCACCTCCTGGAACTCATTTCCTCGTTGCGCGACGAAGAAAAACATTTTTGATCGCAAAATCGCGCGACTTATGCCGACTTGATCCATTCATAAGACCGATCACAGCGACAGTCTCGGTCGCAGTTCTTCGAGCATCAAACGCATTTGCGTCTGCGCATCCTCGGTAACAAAGCGCGCGACGATTCCTGTTAGGCCGCGATCAATATAGGCACGCAGTTTTTCCGCACACAGCTCCGGCGTGCCGAAAAAGACGCTGAGATGGCCGAGTTTTGCGCGCGATTGATGAAAATAGGTCTCGGCAAGACTCCAGCCCTCCTCTTCTGCCGTCGCGCCGTAACTTATATGAAAGGTCGCGAACAGCAGCGAAGGAATGGCCTTACCCGTGCGGCCATATTCTTTGGCAAACTGGTCAATCTTGCGGCGTCGCTCAATGAATTCGGCGGCCGTATGCGCCACGGTAAACCAGCCGTCGCCCAAACGCGCGACGCGGCGTAGAGCGTTATCGTTGTCCGAAGCCGCGATCCAGATGGGAATCGGCCGCTGTATCGGCTTGGGTTCGATGCCCAGCTCTTCGAAGCGATAGTATTTACCCTCGAAGGCAAACGGAGTATCGGTCCACAACCGCCGCAGCAATAAAATCGATTCATTCAAGCGGCCTGCCCTTTGATCGTACGGCACGCCGCAGGCTTCGAACTCGCGCCGGGCAAATGGATATTGATGCGCCGCGCTCACCCCAATCATGGTGCGTCCGCCGGAGATCACATCCAAGGTTGCCAAGCTGTGGGCCGTCAGCACCGGATTTCGCATCGCCAAGATCAGCGGCACCGTGCCAATCCTTATTTTGTTCGTCCGCGCCGCCAAAGCCGCGGTGATCGTGAGACAGTCGGCATGGGCGCGGTCTTGCATCGACAACCGCGGACTGTCGCCGACCCACAGATGATCGAAGCCCATTTCGTCGGCGCGCGCCGCAGTTTTCCACAGGTCATTCAGGTGAGAGCCGCTGCCGCCGCCGTCGCGGATCAGATTGCGGGTGTGCAATAACAGGCCGAGCTCAATTTGCGGCGATGACATGATCTTGATTGCGAAGCTCCGTCAATCCTTCGCGAGCGCTCAGTGGTAGGCGACACGGATGCTGAATACCGGCGGCAGCCCGCCAAGAATCTGGCGAAATGACTCGCCGCCGTCTTCGCTCAGCCAGATCGTGCCATCGCTCATGCCGACGAAAAACACGTCGGCATCTTGAGGATCGCCGGCCGTGGCGCGAGGCGCGGCTTTGAAATGATCGGGCAGTCCTCCTGTAAGTCGCTGCCAAGATTCTCCCTGATCTTCACTGCAGTAAAAAGCTGATCCCGCGCCTTCGGGCCGACGCCAGAACGGCGGAGGCACCGCCGCCGCCGCGGAAAAAAGCACCTTGGGTCGTGCCGGATGGCAGACCAGCTGTGCCATGTACCGACATTCAAGTCCGTTACTGGACTCGACGAAGCTATCGCCGCCGTTGGTGCTTTTGTATACGCCTTGGCCGGAAGTCGCGATCACCACGGTCGGATTATCCGGCATCACCGCGACGGAATGAGCATCGAACTCGACGCCTGCTTTGATATTTTCCCAGCTCTCGCCACCGTCTTGGCTGCGCACGATCCACCCTTCTTCAATGGCACCAAGGATGACCAGTGGATCATCAGGGCGGAGGGCAAGACCTTTGACGTGGCTCACGTGGGGCGGTCGCGGGAAGGTCCAATCGAGGGTTTCGGGCAAGTCTCGGAGCCGCTCGCAGTCGACCCAACTCTCGCCACCGTCCGCGCTCTTGAAAATCGACGACGGACCGGTGCCGACAAACAGCTCGGCGCTTTTCGGATGCTGCACCACGCACCAAGCTTCTTTATAAAGGATCCCGTTGTTGATCTCGCGCCAGCTCTGCCCGCCGTCTTCGCTCCGCTGCATGCCGCCGCGGCTGGTCGCGGCGTAGATGCGGCGCGGATCGTCTCGGTCAATTTGCACCGGCGATCTCAACGCCCCTTTGCCCTGAAGCGCCAGCGGACGAGACCGGTACTCCATCGTGTCGGTCTCTGCCATGTAAAGACCGTCTTCAGTGCCGACATAGAGAATTCGACCTGAACTGATAGACATAGGCGCTCCTTTCTCTTATACGCTATTTCGGATGGTTGAACGTCAGACAAACGATCGCGACCGACTGCGGCACGTCACCTACAACAGCCGCTGAACACGCAGATGAGCAGAACTCGAAGGTATTAGCGTGCAATTGACTTTCCTCATTCAATGAACGCCGGTCCTTAGTTGCGCACCGGCGCCGCAACTTGCGCCGCAAATCAAGAAGCATTATGAACGCAGCAGTCAGCCAACTCATATTATAGGTAGCATCGTGAGACAAGAATCTAGTCCGTTATTTCTTATCAGCGTCATGCTCACGCTCTGTCTGCTGACTTCGTCGGTCGCGCAAGCGCAAGGAGAGAAAGTCAAAGTCGGACTTCTGATGATCAACGCCGACGCGGGCGTATTCGTCGCGTTGGAGAAAGGGTTTTTTCGCGACCAGGGACTGAGCGTCGAAGTAACCTATTTCAGCTCGTCCGGCGGACCGCAGATGGCGGCGTTGACCACCGGCGAGCTGGATGCGGGCAGCGGCAGCATCAGTCCGGGAATTTATAACGCCGCAGCCAGCGGCGTTCACATGAGAGTGGTTGCCAGCAAATCGCGCGTCGGACCGCGTGGCAGCGGCAGGTACATGGTGCGGCGCGGCTTACTCGAGTCGGGGAAACCGTTCTCGATCAAAGACATCAAAGGCAAGGTGATTGCCCTTAACAGCGTCGGTGGATCATCGCGGCTCTACATGGACGGCTTGCTGAAAAAAGGCGGCCTTAAAGAAACCGACGTCGTGGTCCGCGTCTTGCCCTTCAACGACATGGTTGGGGCGTTGGCTCAGGGCGCCGTCGATGTGGCCTTTTTGGTGCAACCCTCCATTTCGGTAGCCGAAGAGAAAGGGATCGGCGCTGGCATCGCCGATCTGTGGGATTTGTTTCCCGGTCATATGACCAACAACCTATTCTACTCAGATTCTTTTATTCGCAACCGTTCAGCGGTAGCAGATAAATTCATGGTCGGCTTTCTTAAGGGACAACGATACTTCTACGACGCCCTCGTCAAAAAGAAAGGACCCCTCGACGAGATCGTCGAGATCGTCGCCAAATTTTCCCGTACGGCAGATCGAAAACTACTCCGGCTCGCTCTGACCGGGACCGAGCTCACGCCCAACGGCGAGATGGACCTCAAAGAAATCCAGGACGACCAGGACTGGTATTTTCAAAAGGGGCTGATTAAAACCAAAGCCGACGTGAACAAGATGGTCGATCTAAGATTCTTACAGTCCGCCGTGCAGACGTTGGGAATCTACCGCTAATGAGCCGACGGATCCCATGTCAGCCCGATCGAAGGTGAGGGGGATCTTTCTCCGTGCACCGCTCGGCAGCCATCGGCTATTATCAACGAATTTCCACAATACACGTAGCACACAACTTTCCTATTCCTCCTCCTCGCCCAGCATCGTGCCGCGGCAGCGCCGGCTGCCGCAAAAACAAGCGTGCTCGCGCTTTGCCGCCTTGGTGTGTTTTTCGCCGATCTGTAAATTGTAGTCGTACGCAAGCTCTTCTTCAGGGCGAATGTCACGGCGCGCTTCGATAAAAATTCGATGCCCCTCTTCTTCGATTTCGCAGTTGGGCACACATGAATGATTGATCCAGCGCGCCGAGTTGCCGTGCCGGGTGGCGTCGATCACCAACCCGCCGTCGAGGGAGAAGAGCATCGTATGGGGCGAGTGCTGGTGTATTCGGCTGTAGCGCCGATCGGCTTCCTTTTCACTGATCAGCTTGCCCTTGTATTCGATGATGCGTGTCCCCTTTGGGATAGGTCGCCGAGCAAACACGCCACGGCCGTGGATCGGCGAGTTGCGCACGGCAATGCGGCGCAGTCCTTTTCTTGTTTCGGGCATGATCCTTCTCTTTGACAAATGAGTTAATGCAATTTAACGGTCATTGTCCATGTCCTTGACGAATTTTAGCATCCGCTCGGCCGGCGCGCAGTCTTGGTATTGTCCGTAGAGGCGCTGGCGCATGCGGTCGACTTCGCCGCTCTGCAAGCGCTCGTAGAGCTGGCTGCGCTTGCCGAACGGGCTCATGACCATATCCGCGGCGATCGCCATCAGACGTAAGTGTTCCTTGGTGCTCGGCGCGCCGCCGCGAAAGTAGCGCTCGACCAGCGGACCAATGCCGTCGTTGCTGAGATCCGATGCGCCGCCGCTCAACATGAGCGTGCTGGTCAGCAACCCTTCCATCGTCCGTTCCGCGCGGTCCGACGCTTCGATACTGTGGACCCGATACGCCGCACTTAAGCGCGGCGCCCAGGTGCCGCCGCCACTCCTGTAGCCTTTGCTCTCGGCGACCTGTATGCACGAACGCAGGATCTCGATGTCTTGCATCAAGCTTGAGAGCAGGATCTGCGACCCCGCGCTCTTGTTGCGTCCGCCGTATTGGGTCAGCAATTGCGCGACGCCCAGAAATCCTTCCAGCTTGGTGATCAGCCGGAGCATGGTCGAGTACTGCGCCCAGGTGTGAATGTAATTGATGCCGGCGAGTAGTTGCGGGTTTTTATAAACAAAGATTCGCTCCCAGGGCACGACGACGTCGTCGAAAATCAATGCCGCGTCGACTTCGTCGAAGCGCGCCGTCAATGGATGGCGTTCGGGATCGGCGTGCTCGGCGTAAAGATCGCGGCAGACGATCTTCAATCCCCGAGTATTCATCGGAATCGCGAAAGCTGTGGCGTAGTCGGCTTCGTCCGGATCGCGCGGCCGGTTGGGATAAACCAAAACTTCGTCGGAGATCGGCGCCAAAGTCGCCAGCGTCCGCAAGCCCCGCACCACCGGTCCTTCTTTGGTTTCGCCGACGATGTGCAGGATCAAGTCCGGATCTGCTTGCTCGCTTACCCGCTTCGAACGGTCGTAATATTGGTCGGTGAGCGCGTGGGTCAAGCACAAATCGTTGCGCCGGCAATACAGATAATAATTGCTGGCGTTGTCAGCCCATTGCTTGCCGTGTTTTTCGATCGCATAGGTCCAGTCGTTAAGCCCGACAACCAGCTGAGCGCAGAAATCCGGATAACGACCCATCTGGCCAAAAGTCTGCTGCGCCCAAAATTCAATATTGCGCCGCTTGAGCGCCAGCTGCTCGGCGTTCTTCGGCGCAAGATAACTGTAAGAGATCCGCTCACCCTCATGGTCCAGCGTCATGATCTCGCGGTACTCAACTGAATTTTGTTTATCGTACAACTCCGCCAGCGTCGTAATCGTGCCGGTGAACCCGGCGTGCGTCGTCACGTCGTCAATACGCCGCCCGGCGTGCCAGACTTCGCGTCCGTCGCGCAGCGCGTTGATATAGTCCGCCCCTTTTCTAATGGGCATGAAACTTGACCTCCAAACTCGATGTTAGCTCGTTTGTGCTTTTGAAACTTATGGCGTCGACTCGCCGGCGCCGCCAACCGCCGCGATCAAAGCCCGAATCAGTCGAACAATAAAGCTTCAACCGGCAAGGATCGCGCACAACGGGTGAATGTCCGTGATCGTGTCCAACTTTTCGATGTAATCCAAAGCTCGCGCGGCGGCGTTTTCATCGATCGCGTGGCGCGCGCACTCGGTAAATTTCCCGCGAAGCTCCGCTTCCGTCATGGGAAATTCAGGACCTCCTTTGGCATGTTGCGCCTCGCGAGAAAAACTTTGGCCGTTTTTCAGACGAATCGTGACTCGGCTGGGTCTGCCGCTCAGCGCCGTTTTTTTGAGATGGGTATCCAGATTCATGCGCACTCGTTCGGCGAGCTTCAACACGTTTGGATCGCGCACCGCGCTGTCGGTGAAAATATCCAGCCCGACTTTGCCGTCGATGATCGCCCGCGCCACCAGGTAAGGCATGCAGAACTTTCCCTGAATGCCGGTCTGAGGCACGCGGAAGACGATTCTCTCAAAGGTATGTTTGACCACGTCGACGTCCACCGCTTCGATCATCTCGGCGGTCAAGCCATGTTTGGCTCTGAACTCAAGCACCGAATCGATCACTTGATGAGTGAGACCGCCGCACGGATAGGGCTTGATGCGCAAACCGTCGGTCAAGAGCGCGTAGGACTGGCCAAGCTCTTCGAGCGGCTGCTCGTTGATCGGCGTGCCTTGATGAAGCACCTGGTAAAATCCGAAATTGGATTCGATTGCTTTGCCGTTCGCAGTGAAGCCGCCTGCGGCCAGCTTAGCGGCGAGCACGCCGTTGCGCGCGCCGAGGCCGACGTGCAACGGCTTAGTCATGGTGCCGAAATTAGCGACGATGCCGCCGGCCATCGACGCTGCCATGCCGAGCGCCATCTCGACTTGAGCAGCACTCAGACCGAGGAGTTTTCCGCATGCAGCGGCGGCGCCAAAAGAACCCAATGTGCTCGGCGCGTGCCAGCCATCATGGGCGCTGTCGCGCAGTGAATGCGCCAGCTTCCCGGTGATTTCGTAACCGACGACGTAGGCTTCGATCAGTTGGCGGCCACTTGCACCGAGAGATTCGCCCAGAGCAAAGATCGCGGGAATGATCGGCGCGGTGGGTTGACCCATCAAAGTGAAGCTGTGGTCGAAGTCGAGCGCGTGCGCCGCAGTGCCGTTGGCGAGAGCGCCGTTTAACGCGGAAGTTTTAAATCCTTGACCGATAACAGTTGTGTCTTCCTTGGCATTTTCCTGGCGCGCAATCTCAGCGCAGATTTTTGCATCCTCTTCTCTGCTGCCGGCCAGCGCCACGCCGAGGCAATCGCGCATGGCGGTCTTGGCCGTTTGCACCGCCGCAGGCGGGATGGCCGCATATTTCAATTCTGTAGCAAACTGCGCGATTTTTGCCGTCACATCCATAAATCCTCCACGAAAGCACTTTAGTAATTTTGCTTCGAGTCTCTTTTAGCAAAGCCGCATCGTTCTGACCAGGCAGAAACACCGACCGGCGCGGCCATCAGTCCTTGCAGCGCGTCGACGTGCCGCGCTTTTCATGCTACCGGTTATAAATTAACTTTCGCAATCTATGGCAAAATCGGAAACTCAACAAGTCCACTCCAGCGTCGCGCGCAACGCCGGCGTCATCAGCCTGGCCGTGACCGCCAGCCGCGTGCTCGGCTTGGTGCGCGATCAAGTTTTTGCCGCGCTCTTCGGTGCGGGTCTACAATACGACGCCTTCCTTACCGCGTTCCGCATCCCCAATTTGCTCCGCGATCTGTTCGCCGAGGGCGCGCTGTCGGCGGCCTTCGTCACCACGTTCACGCAGGTACAACAGATCAAAGGAGAAGAGGAAGCCTTTCGCCTGTCGAACCGCGTCGCCACAGCGTTGATGATTTTGCTCAGCCTGATCTGCATCATCGGCTGGATCTTCGCGCCGTCCATCGTCTACTTGCTGGCGCCCGGTTTTTACGACGTGCCCGGCAAGGCGGAGCTGACGATCCATCTGACCCGGATCATGATTCCGTTCTTGCTGCTGATCGCGCTCGCCGCGAAGGCGATGGGCATACTGAACGCGCGCAACAACTTTGCCATCCCCGCCATCGCCCCGGTGTTTTTCAATCTCGGCTCGGTCATCGGCGGATTATTCCTCGGTTTTACCGTGGGAACGTTTCTTGGCCTCAATCCCATCGAAGGCATGGCGTTCGGCACCCTGGTCGGCGGCTTTCTCCAGTTTGCCGTGCAGTGGCCCAGTCTGCGCCGCGCCGGTTTCAGGTATCGTCCCATGCTTAGTTTCACCGACCCGGGAGTGCGTCAGATCATGCGCCTCATGGGTCCGGCGATCATCGGCACCGCCGCCGTGCAGATTAATGTCTTCGTGAATACTAATTTCGCGTCGGCAATCATCGACCCCGTGACTGGCGCCGTATTGAATGGCCCGGTATCGTGGCTCAGCTATGCGTTTCGCTTCATGCAGTTTCCCATCGGCGTCTTCGGCGTCGCCATTGCCACTGCAACGCTGCCGCCACTATCGCGCAGCACGACAAATCCTGACTTCGTCGAGTTTCGCCAGACTCTGACGCACTCGTTGGCGCTCGTATTTCTACTTTGCATTCCATCCGCCGTCGGCCTTGCTGTTTTGGCTCGACCCATCGTCGCGCTCGTGTTTGAGCACGGAAAATTTACCAGCTTCGATACCGTGCAGACGGCCAATGCCTTGGCCGCATATTCCATCGGTCTCGCCGGCTATGCCGCAGTCAAGGTTCTCTCGCCGGCTTTCTATGCTCTGAATGACGCGCGCACACCGATGCTGATCAGTCTCGGTTCCATCGCGGTCAATTACGCGATGAATTCGTGGCTCGTCGGCCCGCTCGGCCATGTCGGCTTGGCCTGCTCCACTTCCACCGTCGCGCTGGTAAATTTTTTCTTGCTTGCGCTCTTGATGCGTCGACGCGTGCGAAGACTGGAAGGGCGGCGCCTGGGAAAAACCGTGCTGCGAATTGTTGGAGCGTCGATACCCATGGCGATTGCGGCGTGGTTCACCGCTGAGGTGGCCGGCGCGCTGCCGCTCCGCGGATTTCTTCTCCACCTGTTTCAAGTTGCTGGTGGAATTATCCTAGCCGTGATCGTCTTCTACGGCTGTTGCCGCTTATTCCGAGTCGAAGAATTGGGCGAGGCTGTGAACGCCGTCGCGGGCAGATTCTCACGGGTACTGCGCCGCAAGTAATTTCTCCGGCGCGGCGCACGAAACGCGCGGTTGACAGCGCCTAGCCAGACATTTAACAATCCGTTCGATCGCAAGGAGGTCCAATGCCGAAAGTCAATTCGCTGGGTCATGTGGGAGTCTATGTTCGCGACATCGAGCGTTCGGTGGCTTTCTATCGGGATATTCTCGGCATGCAAGTGAGCGATCGGAGCCCGAGAGGCGGAGTTTTCATGACCGCCCAGGATCGTGCGGTGGAACATCATGAGCTCCTCCTCGCGCCCGGCCGCAACGACGACGGCAAGGTCAATTTGCTGCAACAAATCTCTTTCCGTTGCGCGACGCTCAAAGACGTCAAAGATTTTTACAAAGTGTTCGTCGACAACCACGTGCCGATCAACCGCGTGGTCAGCCACGGCAACACCGTGAGTATTTACGCGCAAGATCCGGACGGCAATTCCGTTGAAGTCTACTGGCCGAGCGGCGTCGACGTGCCGCAGCCTTTCGGCAAACCGATGGATCTGAGCAAGAGCGAATCTGACATCCGCGAGCAGCTCAATCAGATTTTAAAAGAATGGGAGCAATCTAATCAGAGATGATGTTGCTCGATTGGGTATCATGAAATCCTAGGCCTGCCATAAAGTTGACGGTCGCA
The DNA here is from genome assembly GCA_036390135.1 of Binatia bacterium. GTDB lineage: Bacteria > Desulfobacterota > Binatia > UBA9968 > UBA9968 > DP-20. The sequence continues at coordinate 19,199 of DASWCL010000016.1, read as the reverse complement.
AAACTTGTCCGGAGGTGATCATGCCGCGCATTCCTTACGTCGATCCTGAAACGGTGACCGATGCAGAAATCCAAGGTTATCTCGAACGCGCCCGTCGCGAAGGCACGCCGCGTCCCGAAAGCCAGGCGGTGCGCGCCCATGTTCCCAACGTTATCCACGCTTTCTCCCAGGCGTGGGAACTCACCTTTCGCAATGGCGTCGCCGATCACGCGCTCAAAGAGCTCTGCCGAGTTTATATTTCCAAATCGATTCAGTGCGAATATTGAGGCGTGCAGCGCTCCGTCCAGGCTGGACGGCAAGGTTTAACTGAACAGAAATACGACGAGCTGCTGAACTTCGCCGACTCGGACAAGTTCACTGAACGAGAAAAAGTTACGTTGACTTACACCAGCGCCATCGCTTGGAATTCCGACATCGCTGACGACGCGCTCTGGGAAAAACTTCATCAGCACTTCACCATTCCCGAGTTGGTCGAGCTCGGTTTTTTCATCGGTCTCACCCTCGGCCAACAGCGCTGGATCAAAACCCTCGGCATCGACCACGGCGCCGTGCTCGGCGACACCGTAGCCGGCCTCGCGCCGGCGAGTGAGGCGAAGTGAAAAATCATCTTGCCAGTTCGTGCTAGCATTCAAGCCTCATCCAGAGAGTGACAATTGGTGCGAAGAGAATCTAAGTAGAACGCGAAACAATTGATCTCAAATGACCGCGGCGCTTTGACTGACCTCAAGCGCCGCGACATCCTCAACGACAAGGATCGCCAGCGCTTCGCGGCGATTTCTTACCGTGATCTCGTGCCTTGGCAAGGCGCTCACGTTGAGCCCCGCTTGCTGTGCTACTTCTTCAGAAACCACCAAATGACAGGCAAATTCCTTGGTTAAATCTTGCAGCCGGCTCGCCACATTCACCGTATCGCCGATCGCCGTTAAATGAACCGTGGCACCGTATCCCATCTGCCCCACCACCGCTGGTCCGCAGTGAATACCGACGCCGATCTTGAGCGGTTCGGCCAATTCATCGGCAAGCGCTTGGCTGAGCGCTTTGACCTGCTCGACCATGCGCATCGCTGCCGCCAGCGCCTGGCGGCAACCTTCCGCTGGCCCGGATTCGACGCCGAACAAAGCCATGACGCCGTCGCCGATAAACTTATCGACAAAGCCGCCGGCGCCGGTGATCGATTCACCGACCGCTTCGAAATAGCTGTTCAACAGAAACACCAAATCGTACGGCAGCTTTTGCTCGGCGATGCCCGTAAAAGTGCGCAGGTCGGCGAATAGGACCGCGATCGTTCGCTCTTGGCCCGCGAGATAGGACGGCTGGGCATAGCCGTCGCTCGCGTTAGCGTTGGCCGGCACGAGCGGCGTGACCGTGATATTTTCCACCGGCCGCAGTTGGCAAGCCAAGCGCACGTTTGGCGGCGCGCCGACGCGCTGCAGCACTCGTTGTTCGGCGGCGCTCGGCGCCGGTTGTTTGGAAAATCCGTCGGTGACGCGAATCCGACAAGTCGAGCAGCGGCCGCGACCGCCGCAAACCGACGCATGAGAGATCCCGGCAAATCGGCTCGCTTCGAGAACTGAAAATCCGCGCGGCACCTGCACCTCACGCCCGTCGGGGTAGGCGATGCGGATTCTCAAGCGGCGCTCGCGCAGATCGCGCGCGACGCGGGCAAGCAACGTTAGAATAACAGCGAGCGCGTAGGTTACGACGATCGCGTCCTCGAGCCGGTAAAGAGATTCGCGTTGGCTGCGCGGCGGGACCTTGGATCGCTGAAGTACTTGAGCAATCCAATTCGGCTCCCGCGCGACTAAGTTGTCCACTTCATGTCCGGCTTGAGTGAATCCGAGCAGTCCCAATACCGGCAACAGAAGAGCGCAGGCGAGAAAAATGGGCGCCACCCGGTGATACCAAGGTCGCAGCCGCAACCAGAAATGAAACCCGATGCACCCATGCAGCCAGGCAACCGTAACCAGAATCGTCTGCCTCAAGCCATCCCACGGCGAAGCATGCCAGAGGGTCAGAACCAATAGCGTGTATGAATCTTCCACGCCAAACCATTCGTGGGTCATGCGGGTGCCGACGAAGTGGAGAGAAAGCAGCGGCGGAATTGACAATCCGAGCGTCAGTTGCAGCGCTTCCCATAACGGGATGCGCAGATGGCGGCGCTGATAAAGAGACCAGAGGGCGAGGGAAAAATGCGTCAGCAAGGAAGTGTACAGCGCTGCCGTTCCCGCCGGGTTGCGCCATAGAGCCAGAAACCAGACCCTACCGCCTTCCATCGCATCCAGCGAGATCAAGCCCAACGCATGGTTGAGCAAATGTGTCGCCAAGTAGGTGAGCAAGACCAGACCGGTGACTAAACGCGTGCGGCGGACATTCATATTGGAGGTGCCAATCTACTACGACTTCGCAGTCGCCGTCTATGTTGTCAAATTAGAATCCAAAACGGCAGTCATATCGGCAACCCAACTCTTCGCCTACTCACGACTTTCGCCTCACGGCTCGCGCCTACTTGCTGTTGATTTCTTCCACGATCTCGTCTTATTTATGAACAGTCACGAATTCAGTGAATCGATCCGTCGCGATGGAATCACGACGGCGATCAGCAGAAAAGGAGCTAAGATCATGCGAGATGGATTCAAAGTCATCGATGCCGACCGCCACGTGCTCGAACCCACCGACCTGTTCGACAAGTATCTGCCGGCAAAATTTCGCGGCCGCGTAAAGATCAAAGGACCCAATCAGTCGTTCCGTTCCATCGATGGCGAACCGATTTCCGACGCCGATAAACTGCGCGACACATCGAAACAGGAAGATTACGGTTTTACCTTCGCCGGATCGAAACGATGGCGCGAGACTTTTGCGGACGCCTTGGCCGCCAAGTTCGATGCGCCATCCAACGTCCGCGACATGGACCGCGAAGGGGTCGATGTTTCCGTGCTCTTCCCCACACTCGGACTTTACATCATGTGGCGCGATAATCTCGACCCCGAGCTGAGCGCCGCCATCTGCCGCGCCTATAATACTTGGCTCGCCGACTATTGCAGCTATGATCCGAAACGGCTGCACGGCGTCTGCCTGATCCCGCTCCAAGATCCGGCGCGGGCCGTCGAAGAGCTGCGCTATGCCAAAGAGCAGCTCGGACTCGTCGGGATTTTCTGGCGGCCGAATAAACTTTGCGGACGGACACTTTCAAGTCCCGATTACTATCCGGTTTACGAAGCGGCAGCGGATCTCGGCGTCGCCGTTTGCGTGCATGAAGGCGCGCGCACGGTGTTGGAACAGTGCGGCTCGGATCGCTACAGCGAGTTCGGCCGCCACATCGCCTGCCATCCGCTGGAACAGATGCTCGCCTCCCTGAATCTCTGCGCTGACGGCGTGCTAGAAAAATTCCCGAATCTCAACGTCGCCTATCTCGAATCTGGCTGCGGCTGGGTGCCGTTTTGGCTCGAGCGCATGGACGAGCACTGGGAGCATGAAGGACAGGGTCAGGCCAAAACCACTCGCGAGAAACCGAGCTATTATTTTAAGCGCCAGTGTTGGGCGAGCTGCGAAGCGGGCGAGGAGCTCGCGCCGGTGTTCATCGAGCATGTCGGCGAAGATTACTTGACGATCGCAACCGATTACCCGCACAGCGACTGCATCGGCAAGTTTCCCGATCGCACTGTGGGCGATTTGACCAAGAACGATCACATCTCAAAAGACGCGCGGCGGAAAATATTATGGGACAATCCGGTGCGCCTGTACGGACTGGAGGTTTAATTGACATGGGCAAGTTTCACGTAGTTTACTTTGGCAGCAACGATGTACCGGTCGATCTGATCAAGCCGATCTTGGCCGAGATCGGTGCCGATATGACCATTCGGCGCCCGACCAACGACGCCGACGTCATCGAGATGGCCAAAGACGCTGACGGCATCATCATGCACGGTTCGGTGCCGCTCACGCGCGAGATCATTTCTCAGCTGAAGCGAGTCAAAGTCGTCGCCCGCACCGGCGTCGGCGTCGACCGAATGGATCTCAAAGCCGCCACCGATCACGGGCTGATCATCTGCAACGCCGCCGGTTGCAATTCGATCGAAGTCGCCGAGCAAGCCATCGGCTTGTTGATCGCGATCTCGCGTAAGCTCATGCGCATGAACCAGTACGTGCGCGACGGTAAATGGCGCCGCCACACCGCCGAGCTGCACGCCTACCGCGGCCGCGTTTATCGAATTCAAGGCTGCACCCTAGGCATCGTCGGTCTCGGCCACGTCGGCAAGCAAGTCGCGCCGCGCGCCCAGGGCATGAGGTTGAACGTGCAAACCTACGATCCTTATCTAGACCCGAAGGTCACGGAACAAATGGGCGTCAAGATGGTTTCATTCGACGAGCTGGTGAAGACTTCCGATTTCATCAGTGTGCACGCGCCGCTGACGAAACAAACTCGTCATATGTTCGGCGCGGCGCAGTTCAAGGCAATGAAAAATACCGCCTACCTGATCAACTGCGCCCGCGGTGGCCTGGTTGACTCCGACGCGCTTTACGACGCGCTGGTCGCTGGTGAGTTGTCAGGAGCCGCATTGGACGTCACCGAACCGGAGCCGCTACCCGCTGACCACAAGCTGCTCACGCTGCCAAACGTCATCGTCACCTGCCACACGGCGGCAAATTCGGACGAATCCTACGTCGACTGCCAAACCCACGCTGCGCGCGAGGTCGCCAACGTGCTCAGCGGCAAAGGCCCGACGACAGAGATCAAAGATCCGTGGCTTTTGGCGGAAGCGCAAGAGGAAGGGTTTGGCGGTGTGTGAGAGATTTTAACGTTCTCACCTCGAACCGACTCGATTAGCTAACGCGGGCCGAGCATCACCCTCGGGCCTGCGTGCGTTAAGCCGTAGCCTGGTCTTTCTCGATTTCGTCGACTCTAGCGAGGGATAAAACACTTTCGCCGACGACCAGCTAATTGGGTAATCGTCTTTCTACCTTCTCCCATTGATTGGGAGTTCTTAGCACAAATTTGTCCTCACTCGGACAGTCTCTGGCATTTTACTGGAACAATCTGGTTTCCCCTGTAACTTTTTGTCATTTGCGGGTGGCACTTTGCCGGTACGGCAGTTGCTCAGACTAGAGACGAGGTCAATCCATGAAAATCTATTTGAAGCTCATTATGCTGATTGCGGCTTTGTTTCTGTTCGACCCAGCTCCAGCCGCGGCTCAATCGGAGGCCGATGATTATTATCGTCAATGGGTAGATTACCGCGACGGCGCGGTTTCGCTGGCGTTTGATCAAACGCCGATTCAATTTGCGATTAGCGCGATTCACGCCAAAACGGGATTTCAGATTGTTATCCCGCAGTCCGAACCCCAGGTCATAAACCTGAGGGTCGACCACCAACCTCTGGAGCCCGCCGTGCGCTCCGTGATTAGCACGATCGGTTACAGAAATTTCGCCTTGCTGTATGACGACAAGGGTCGACCTAGCCGCGCTATTGTCGTCAACGCAAAACCATTGGCACCGGCCCCGAGCATCGCGGCAAAAAATGACCCGGCAATTTCGCCCCTGTCTAAGCAAGAGCGAGGAACTTTACAAAAAGACCTGGAACACTGGAACGACCTCAACCAGGAAGATCGCGGACGGGTCGAAGACCGGCTAAAAACCCTGCCGGAATCCGAGGACCGTGAACAACTCGTGAAACTGTACGGTCGACAAGTCTTGGGCTTAACGAAAGCAAACTAATATCGACCAAAGAGCCATCGCTTCCGCTTCAATCGCGAAGCCTTATCTCCCCCACAGTTCCTTCGTGGCGATGCGCGCGCCTTCCGCCATCGCCTGAAATTTTGCCCAACCGACTTGCGGATGGCCGACTCGCGAACCGATTCCACAGTCGGTGCCGGCGATGACGTTTTCTCGGCCGACGATCTTCGCGTAACGCACCAAGCGGTCGGCGATCGCTTGTGGATGCTCGATGAAGTCGCTGTAGTGACCGATGACGCCGGGAATAAGGATCATTCCAACCGGCAATCTTGTTTCTTCCCACACGCGCCACTCGTGATCATGACAGGGATTGGACGCTTCGATGGAGTAAGCCCCGGCTTTCACCTTGAGAATAAGATCGATGATGGCCTGGAGCGGGATATCGTATTTGTGCGGGCCGTGATAACTGCCCCAGCACATGTGAAAACGAATCCGATCGATCGGCAGATCGCGCAGGCCGTGGTTGAGCGCGTCGATGCGCAACTCTTGATACTTGTGGTAATCGGCCAGGCTCATTTCGGGATGCATCTGCCAGGCGTCCGCCAAATCCGGATCATCGATCTGGAGCACGAAATCGGCGTCGATGATCGCCTTGTACTCCTCATGCATCGCTTCGGCGATGGCAAAGAGATATTCCTCGTCCGTTCTGTAAAACTCATTCTTCATCCAGTGCTCCAACGTGCCAGGCGCCACGGCGGGGAGAAATGCTTCTGCATACTGTTTGCCCTGAAGCGCCGATTTAAGATTATCGACGTCCGTTTTAACTTCGTCTTGACCCACATACTTTAGCGGCTCCACACAGTAGAACACCCGCGCGTGGTGGCCGATGGAAGTTCGCCCGCCGCGGTTAAAATATTCGGTAAACTCGATCATATCGCGACCGAAGATCGATGTCGGTTTGAAATCCGCACGCGCCGGCCGTTCCACAAAGCCGCCAAGGCGCTCGCGCGTGTAGCGCGAGAAATTCGATTTTCCCAATTCGCCGTCATTAACGACGTCCACGCCGCACTGGATCTGCTTCTCGACGACTTCCGCCACAGCTTCGCGCGTGCGTTTGGCGAGCGCATCACGGTCGAAAGGTTTGCCGTCATTTCGCGCCATGAGCATTTCCATCAGATCTTTCGGCCGTGCCAGGCTGCCCACGTGGGTCACGAGAATGCGATCGTTACTGCGCTTCATAATATCCCTCCTTACTTCTAACTACGATTCAATTGCTGGCCTGTTCTAGTAACGCTCGCCGTTGGAGTGATGGAATATTGGCGTGTTGGCAAGTCCGAGTCCCATTACTCCAACACTCCATCACTCCATCTTTGTCTCCTTCGGAAGTTTTTCCATGATGTACTTGACCAGAAACGGCCATACCTGCGTGGCGTCGGCGAGCATCTCGGCGTAGACGCCGTTCTTATCCGCCTTGCGCCAGGATTCGTTCTCCGAGTAGGTGCATCCCGAGAGGTGACCGAAGTGGGGTTTGTCGGGGCAAATTCTCACACCGTAACTAAAGCGCCGATTGGGAAACGTCGGCCCAAGCCGCTCGTTGATGATTTCGATCAGCGGCGCGACGTTCTGAACGTTATTGCGCGGCACGCCGCCGCCGATGGAGAAAATACCGAAGCGCCTGGAGCCGGTGACGAGCCCGATCAATTCTTTGCTGTCGCGCTCCAAATCCATCAGGATCGGTTTTTTACCGCGCCGCCGGCGCTTGATGTTGTGAATATAGATGTCATTGCCCAACTCGGAATCGACGAATGCCGGCACAAACACGGGAACATGATTGAGGTAAGCCGATTTGAGAATGCCACGGTCGTTCGGATAGTTCTCCGCCAGATGCTTGCCGATCAATCGATTTAGCGCGGTCGGACTGAGCATCTCTTTGCCGTCGATCTTCTCGATGACCTTGCCGACCACCTCCTCGACCGTATCGAGATTAGTCTCCGGCTCTAGCGTATCCGTGACACGATTTAGCTTGCGGCGCGCCAACTCAGTGTCGTTGTACTTGGGATTATATTTGTAATGTTTGAGCCCGATGGATGACACCAGACCATGCGCCATCAAGGCGCCGGTCGACGAGATCGCGTGGATCATGCCGAGCTCAATCATGTCGCAGATGATCAGGTCCATCTTACCGACTGTCATCGCGCCGCTGACGGTGAGAAAGCGCTTGCAGTCTTTGTCGTTCACCATTGCTTCGAGCGCCTTGGCGCCTCGCGCAACTTGCGCGGCAACGCCGCCGTAGGTTGCGAGTTTTGAGATGATCGACTTGACTGAGCGGCGTTTGCCGTTGATCCACTCATCGAGCGCGGCGTAAATCACCGGCATCACGTAACGCGGATCGGCGAACACGGCGTCGGGAAAATAGCCGTCGCGAATCTGTCCTGGCCGCGCCATATCGAATGGATTGATGAAAATCGCTCGCGCCGGTTTGTCGTAGATCGCCTCGGCATTGCGCTCGGAAAAGGCGCCGACGACGATGACGTTCTCTCCTCGGTCTTTTACCCGCGCGTATTGCGACGGCAACAGAATCCGGCGGCACCAGTGATTCGAGACGAATTTTTTTAAAAGCAAACCGACGGGCGAATCCGCGATACCGCTGTAGATGAGAGTCGGCTTTTCTTTCGCCGTTACCATTTCAAAAAGAGTATGCGCAACCTCACCCAGCATGCGCGCGCCAAAGGCGCAGTAGCGCATGGCGCCGACGATGTCACCGACGGTCGAGCACGCGCGCAGGTCCAATGACCGAAGTTCTTCGAATTTTAAGGCCTTCACCAATTTTCCTTGTCGCAAGTTTGTTTGGTTCGTAACACGCGTGCTGAAACCAGTCAATTTGCGAGAGCGTCTATAACAGCGGCGTGTTACGGAGTCGTTAAAGTGCGAAGACCGCGTGACGCAAACGTCAGCGCAGCGCGGCGAGAACGGACCGAGCGCACCGTTCCATCGATTGGAGAACTTTTTGTTGGCTTAGGCCGCCGAAATGAAACGTCAAGCCGATATGCGTGGTGCCGACGACCGCGATGATGCGCTTGAGAATTTCTACGCAGGTGTCCGGTCCGCCAAAAATGCCGCGGCTGTCGCGCACCATCGCGTCGTAATCCAAGTGGCCGAAAACCCGTTGGTACATCGGATTATCCGGAGCGAAATTCTGTGCTTCGAGGGCAAAAATACGCCATCGATACCAATGTTCGATCACTTCAGCGCGCGCCCGCGCGTCGCTGTCGCCGACGTAAATCGGATACATAGTAAAGACCTCTTTGTCTTCGACCGCGTGACCGCCGTCGCGCAATGCTTGCCAATACATTTCTACCCGCGGGCGCTGCTCTTCGTTGGTGGCGATCCACGGCAGAGTCATCAGATGATGACCGCGCTTGCCGATCATTTGAAAACTTTCCGGATCGCGGTTGGCGGTAATATAAATCGGCGGATGCGGCTTCTGCACCGGCTGCGGATAAACCCGGAGCTTTGCAAAATGATAATGCTCGCCTTGCCATTCGAATTCATCGCCGCGCCACGCGCGCATGACGATATCAAGCGCTTCCGGCAGCCGTTTTTGCGCATTGCTCCAATCATAGCCGAACACCGCATATTCCAGTGGATGCATGCCGCGGCCCGCGCCAAAATTTAGGCGGCCACCAGAGAGCTGATCGACCATGGCGAACTCTTCGGCAATCCTCAGTGGATGATGCATCGGCAGAATCGACACGGCGGCGCCAAGGCGCATCTGTTTCGTGCGTTGGGCCGCGGCGGCGAGAATGATCGAAGGACTCGGCATCATACCGCCAAAATTACGGAAATGATGTTCCGTCACCCAAAGAGAGTCGAAGCCGAGCGATTCCGCTGCATCGAACTGCTCGAGCCAGTGGCTGTAGACGGCGGTGCTATCGCCATCCAACTCGGGAACATACGTGTTAAGGAGATAGTAGCCGAACTTCACTCGCGTCAGCTCCCCTTGATAAAACTGAGCATGCCGGTCACGCTCGATGTCCAAATCTCGAGATGAAAATATGGGGAATTTACTGCTGGGTCAAGCAAAGTCTCAATCGCTTGAGTTTTGATTCGATCGAACAAAAAGTGCTATTGCCCAGAAGCGACGTAAACATCGTCTCAAAGACAAGCTTGATGAAAGGAATCGAAGCTTCGGGTATAATCGCGCGACTCTATAAATGTTGATTGCGTGCCAAACCCGGCTGGACTATCTCTGTATTTTTTGAGCAAGTGATCACGCTAAGCATTCGGCCAACGGAAGATGAAAAATACCTTCGCGTATGTACTCACGGGTGAGCAATTCGCCGCTGCCATTCAATACCGCAATCAGTACCTCCTAAAGCGCACGCGGGTGCGACGACTCATGCAATTGGCCGGTATCGTGGCATGGATAGCCACAGGCGTCGCACTTTTCGTCTCCCATGAGCCCGGCGGATCGAGCGTCGTTCGGATTTCCCTTTACGTGATGGCGGCAGGTTATTCTCTTTACTATCTGCTTTACGGCCGGGCCCTGGACCAGCTTTATCGAATCGATAACTATCTGGTGGGAGTACCAACGGAGCTACGAGTCGAGGACGATGGGTTATACCACAGCAGCCCAAGTTGTCGGTCGCTCATTACTTGGCCAGGGCTTCGAGTGATCGATGAAGCCGACGGGGTTTTGCTGCTGGGCCTCGATAAACTGCATATTCTGGCGATGCCCGCTTCGGTGTTCGAATCGCCGGAAGAGAAAGACCGCTTCGTTGCCTACCTCAAAGAAAAACGCGAAGCTGCAGGCAGCGCGGTCGTATCCAATGTCAATTTGCCGCCGCCTTCTTTTGCGACCCCGCCAAACGATGTCACGGTGGAATTCGAACCCGTGGAGCAACACTGGAGCGCACTGAAAAAAAATCTTTTCAATGCGGTCAAGCTCGCTTTCGGCGGGAGGGTAGCACTAGAGAGGCTGGTGATTTCTTGGTGGCAAGTAATTGCTTTCGCGGCGCTTGGGCTAGTGCCGCCGCTAATTTACGATCTCGCCGCAAACGGAATTCACGGCGAAATTGCCTGGGGAAATGTCCCCGATACGTTGTTCCATTTGCCGATATTTTTGGTTGCGGCGGTCGCGACTGCTTATGCCCTAGGTCGTGGTCAGCGCACTCAATGGCTTTTCCAGATTATGTTGATGATCGCGTTTGTCGTCGACTCGGCTTACTATTCCTTGTATTCGATTCCACTGGCAGGGCGGCCTAGGCAGTGGCTGAGCTATTCCGGCAGTTATCTCTACGTCTTCTCCTTGATGTGGCTTGTCATTGCTTGTAGCAAGGCAACTCTCGAACGAGTTTCTGTACCGGTTTACCGCAGGTTCTGGGCTGCTATCGCTTTAGGACTTCTTATCATATATCCGCTTACTGAAATTGCCCGCGAGCGCGACCTTTGGCTCCCGGCTTCGAGCGCTCAAGAGATCGAGGAATCAACGAGTTTTGGCCGGTTGGGCGAAGATACTCTTTATAATCAACGCGACGCCCTGGATCGTCAGCTTGCTGCCGTCACTCCAGGCCACTCCGGAATCATCAATCTTTTTTTTATCGGTGTAGCTGGATACGGCTCGCAGAATGTCTTCATGAAAGAAGTCGACGCTGTGAGTGAGTTGTTTCAGAAACGCTTCGGTGCCGCCGACAAAACGATTCGCCTGATCAACAACCGCAAAAATCCCAACGGGGCTCCATTGGCGAGCGTGACGAGCCTGCGCGCGGCGTTGACGCGTGTCGCTGCCGTGATGGACAAGAACAAAGATTTATTGTTTCTCTTTCTCACGTCGCACGGTTCCCAGGACCATCGCTTCTCGCTCGATCTCTGGCCCATCAAGTTTCAGGAGCTCGATCCAGCGCGCTTGCGTCAGTTGCTGGACGACTCCGGCATCAAATACCGCGTCATTGTCATATCGGCCTGTTATTCCGGCGGTTTCGTTGATGCCCTGAAAAACGACGACACCTTGGTCATCACCGCTTCGGCGCAGGATAAGAACTCCTTCGGCTGCAGCAATGAAGCGGAGTGGACCTATTTCGGCAAGGCTTATTTCGATGAGGCGCTGCGTCACACCTACTCGTTTGTCAAAGCGTTTGAGCTTGCCAAGCCCGTCATTGCCGATCGTGAGCGGAAAGAAGATTTTACGCCATCGGAGCCGCAAATGGCTCTGGGTCGCGCTATCGAGCCTAAGCTTGCCCAGCTAGAGAACCAACTAAACGCAAAAAAATGAAGAATCCTCCTTGCAACGTTGCCCGCGCTTCGGCCGGCAGTTTGAAGCGTTGCTTGCGTAGCTCCGACAATTTGCATTCAGGCAACTAAATAGGATTAAGTCGCCGCGTTGAGGAAATACTCGTGAATTCTGGCACCGTCTCGTTATTGACCCGAATGATAGCCAATGTCTGTTTCTCCGCGCTATTGTTTTTCTGCTTCGTTCCAACAACAGCGGCCCAGGAATTGAGCAAGCTTCCCTACGTCCCGACGCCCCAAATCGTCGTCGATGAAATGCTAAAGCTCGCCGGCGTCACAGCCAAAGACTTCGTCATCGATCTCGGCTCCGGCGATGGCCGGATGATTATCACCGCAGCACGAAAATTTAATGCTGGCGGTCTTGGCGTCGATATCGACGCCAAGCTGGTGGCACTGTCCAACAAACAGGCCAAAACCGACGGCGTCGCCGACCGCGCCAAATTTGTCGAGCAAGACATGTTTAAGGCGGACATCGGCAACGCTACTGTGGTGACGCTTTATGTTCTGCCCGATTTCATGGAAAGACTGCGTCCCAAACTGTTGGCGGAATTGAAGCCCGGGTCGCGCATCGTTGCGCACGACTACTACATGAGTGGCTGGCATGCCGACAAGCGGTTGGACCTTACGGTGCCTGAAAAAGTGACGGCTAACGGCACCGATAAAGCGTATCTCTACCTGTGGATCGTTCCCAGCAAAGTGGCGGGGGGATGGCGGATGGATTTCGATGTCGACGGCAACGCCCAGCAAAAGATAGTTCTGGCGATCAATCAGCAGTACCAAGTCATCAACGCGTCCGCGGAAAACGCACTCGGACCGATGAGATTGGAGAAGCCTTTACTCAGGGGCAACGAGATCAGCTTCGATCTGACCGTCGGTAACACGGCGTACCAGTTCACTGGAAAGATCTCCGATGGCAAAATGGCAGGCTCTGCCGTTTCGCCCACAAGCGCCAAACCCGTTGCGTGGCGCGCGAGCAAAGTGCCCGGCGAGCCAAAGTGAGTTTGACTTCAAGACGGCGGTTTCATAGGAAATAGCAAATCAGGACGATTGAACCCAGGCGTAAATCAAACAACACCAGACTCTCAAGGTTGGCAAACTCTAACAAAAAGCGAGGCAAAATTTATGAGCACAGCGACGACCGCGTACACACCGGAAACCGTATTGGCAGGGGAAAAGATCATTTCGGCGGATTCCCACATTCAAGAGCCGGAAGACCTGTGGATCAAGAATCTCCCGCCATCTTTGAAAAGCGAATATCCTAACTTTCCCAAGCGCAACTCGCCGGGCGAAAAACCTGGCGGCTGGGATCCCAAGGCGCGCATTAGCGAAATGGAAACCGACGGCGTATCAGCCGAAGTCCTCTATCCGACGCTCGGCCTGCGCTTGTTCGCCATGGAAGACGCCGAGTGCCAGGAAGCCTGTTTTCAGATCGCCAACGACTGGATGATCGATTACTGCAAAGTGACGCCGGGACGGCTGATCGGCATCCCGATGATCTCGCTCTACAACCTCAAAAACGCCATCAAGGAGCTCGAGCGTTGCAAAAACGCCGGCATGGTCGGCTGTTTGATCTGGCAAGTGCCGCCCGAACATCTGCCTTTCAGCAGCGATTACTACGACCCATTCTGGGAAGCTGCCGCAGAGATGAACATGCCGGTGAACCTGCACATTTTGACCGGCTTTAACTATAGCCGTTTTGAGCGCAAGGGACTCGATACCTACAAAACCGCCGTCAACGACAAGGTCAATGACGCGGCAAACACGCTCTTCGATCTCGTCTTCACCGGCGTTCTCTCCCGCTTCCCGAAATTGAAATTGGTTTACGTCGAAAACGAGTGCGCCTGGCTGCCGTTCTACACCCATGAATGGGACAAGTACTACGTCCGCTTTAAAAACAAGGTGCCGCTGCCGTTCATGAAAAAGCTTCCTGGCGAATATGTCAACGAGCAGGTGTATGCCACTTTCTTCAGCGATCCGTGCGGCGGCCAGCTGATGAATCGCTTCGGCCAAGACACTTTCATGTGGTCGAACGACTATCCCCACGCCGCGTCGCCGTGGCCGCATTCACGCAAGGTCATTGCCGAAGAGCTCGGCCATTTGCCAAAAGATGTTTTGCGCAAGGTAGTGCGCGAGAACGTCATCAAGCTGTACAATCTGAAAATCGACGGAATTAACAACTGACTCACTCCTGGCAAAGCGTGCGAGTGAGTCATCCTGAGCGAAATGCGAAGGATCTCGACTTAATTCAAAGGAGCATTTTGCATGCAAACCAGCGCGACGGCCGCAAGATTTGGCGCCGACGACAAACCCAAAGCACAAGGTTTCTCATTAAAGACTCCGTATATGAAGCAGGGACGGGTCACGCAGCTCGTCGCCGAGACGCCGAACCTATGGATTCACACCAAGATCAACGCCGAGGGCGGCGAAAACGAAATCCACAAGCACCTCGATGAGGATCATGCCTTTATCGTCCTGGAAGGCCAGATGAGCGTCTTCGATGAAAAGGGCAACGAGATCGAAGTGAAACAGTATCAGGGTGTGATGATACCCAAGGGCGCTTACTACCGCTATCTCAATACCGGCGACGGTAATCTGGTGGTCATACGTGTCGGCGCAGGTACAAGAGGACAACAGCAAGCCGGTCAAGAAACGCGCCTTGGAGCAGACGGCAAACCACTGGTGAGCGGCACGCCGGAAAACCGTAATCTCCCGCCGATTGAAGCCGGCGAGTTTTTTGCGGAATCCGCCGGGTAAGTTTCTCTTTCTTTGTTCGGTTGTAAAAAGGGCCACTCAGCGCGAGTGGCCCTTTTTGTTTTAGGTTCCGCCTTCGTCTTCCTTTCATTTTCTGCCGTTGCCGTCAGACAAAACTTCTTCTTGTGCGCTTTGTGCCCTTTGTGATTAATATCTTAGAAAGAAACGCGTTGAGGAGGCACAACCATGCCGATCATCGATGCCGATACTCATGTCGATGAAACCGAAGCTACCTGGCAATATTTGCGCGAGTTCGAACACGAGTTCAAACCCATCACGCAGCATCCGGCGCGGGTCGATCCTTCAAAAAATCCGGTGCGCTATTGGTTGATCGACGGTCATCGGCAGATGCGCTTTGTGCGCGACGATAACAACACACGCACCACCGTAGAGACGCGCGAGCTGCTGGACGTGGCAAAGCGCTTGCGCGACATGGACGAGATGGGAACCGAAGTACAGATCCTTTATCCGACGCTGTTTCTGATGGAAGCAACCGAGCGTCCGGAAGTCTCCACCGCGCTTCGGCGCAGCTACAACCGCTGGCTCGCCGATCGTTGTGCCGAATCTCACGGACGCTTGCGTTGGGTTTGCCTGCCACCGCTGATGAATATGGAAGAGTCGATCAAAGAACTGCAGCTCGCTAAAGATCACGGCGCCTGCGGCATACTCAAGAAAGGCGATTTGGAGGCTGGCAAGTGGCCCGCCGATCCCTACTTCTTTCCCCTCTATGAAGAAGCCAATCGTTTGGATTTGCCGATCTGCGTGCATATCGGTTCCGGCATGCCTGATTTTGTCCCTGCTCGGGAATTTTCCCTCGGCTCGTTCATGCGTTCACAGTTGCCCACAGTGCACGCGTTCCACACGATCATCCGGCACCAGTTACCGATCAAGTATCCCAAACTCCGCTTCGGCATCGTCGAGGCGGGCGCGTCATGGATTCCGTTTATCGCCTACGAGCTCAAGCGGCGCATGGAAAAGGCGGCCGACGGCGCTGGCACCTTCAGCCAGTTTGCCCGCTACACCCTCGACTCTGATGTTATGAAGTCCAATCGCATGTACGTCACCTGCCAGGTAGATGAAGACTTGCCCTACATCGTCAAAGTCGCCGGCGAAGATAATCTCATGATCGGCTCCGACTACACGCACCGCGACCAATCCATGGAGTTCGAATTCCCGCGCCTGTTGCGCGAGCGCGCCAGCCGAGGCGAGATTTCGCACAGCGCCGTGCAGAAGATCCTCTACGACAATGCCAAAACTTTTTATGGTCTGTAAAGCGATACAGGTTGAAGTGATGAAATGCTCGGACAGGTTCACTGACAACCTCTCGACGGTCGAACGAAACTGATCTCCTATATGACGAGGAGGCTTCATGCCTGGAGCTCTAGACGATATCCGCGTGATCGATTTTACCCACGCCTTGAACGGTCCGTTCTGCACGATGATGCTCGGCCATATGGGCGCGGAGATCATCAAAATTGAACCGCCCGCCGGCGACGGTTTTCGCCGCTCTTGGATGCCGCCGGACGCGAAAATCGATGCCTACGAATTTCTATGGATCAACGTCAACAAGAAAAGCGTTGTCCTCAACCTAAAAGCTCAGCGCGGCGTTGAATTAGCCCGGCAACTGATTGCCAAAGCCGATGTCGTCGTCGAGAACTACCACGCCGGGCAGATGGAAAAATTTGGCCTGGGCTACGAGGATCTAAAAAAAATCAATCCGCGCATGATCTACTCCTGCTCGCGCGGCTTCGGCGAGTCCGGTCCCTACAAAGACTACGGCAGCACGGCGCATACCAACAACAGCATGACCGGCTGGACGCACACAGGATGGAACTATAGCGGCGCGCCGGGAACCAAAGCGATCGGCATCGGCGACGAAGCCGCCGGTGTCAGCATGGTATGCGGCATCCTCGCTGCGCTTCATGCGCGCGAGCGCACCGGCGAAGGTCAAAGAATCGTTGTATCGATGCAGGAAGCGCTGCTCGGTTTCATGATCAGCGAATTCCATGAACATTTTATCGGCATCGAGATCGGCAACAAGCCGGTTCCCGTGGCGGACGGCTACTTCACCTTGCGTATACCCGATCTGAGCGACAACGGATGGGTAAAACTCGCAAAGTTCATGGACCGCGGCGATCTGCTCGAGGACGCGCGGTTTGCCACGGCCCCGGCGCGCAAACAACATCGCGCCGAGCTGTACGACCTTATCCGGTCATGGATACGCGGCAAGACACGCCAAGAACTTTGGGACGGCCTCCGCCAGATCGACTATTTCGGCGCGCCGGTACTGTCGATGGGCGAAGTGATCGAAGATCCGCATATCAAAGAACGGAAGGCTTTCATACAACGCAACCATCCGACGGCGGGAGCGACAACCTTGCTCGCGCCGTGGATCCATATGTCGAAAACTCCCCCGAGCATTCGTGACGATGCTCCCACTCTCGGCCAACATACAAATGAAGTTCTCAGTAGAATTCTCGGGCTGAGCGCTGGAGAATTGACTCAATTGCACGCTGAAGGAATCGTCAAATAGCCAGTGTTTCGACACCCTTGCACGTTGGATTCACTATCCTAGCTCGGAGGCGAAAGATGTTGAACGTCAATCGGCGTTCGCCCCATTTTTCAACCTGGACATTGATCGTCCTGCTGCTTTCGCTTGCTCTCGATCGAAGCACTTTGGCGCAAACCAAACCGCTTAGACACATATACATCGGTGTTTCTTCCGTCAGCATGGGCAACATCATCATTTACGTGGCCAAGGAAGCCAAACTCTACGAGAAGTACGGCATCGAGGCCGACCCGGTGGCCATGCGCGGCTCGGGCGAATCGTCCAAAGCGATGATCGGCGGCAGCATTCAGTTCTCTCCGATCGCGACGCCGACGGTGATCAACGCCGGTCTTTCCGGCGCCGATCTCGTAATCCTCGGCCACACGCTGCCGGGAGTCGTCCACGCCATGGTCGTCAAACCGGAAATCAAAAGAGCCGAAGATCTCAAAGGCAAAAAGATCGGCGTCACGACCTTCGGCTCCCTCACCGATTTTCTCGTCCAATACGCCTTGCGCAAAAAAGGGCTCAACCCGCAGCGCGATGTCGCGCTCGTCCAGATCGGCGGCGACCCGGAGCGCATCGGTGCGCTCAAGCAAGGTTCCATCGACGCCGCGTCGCTGTCGTTTCCCGGCTACGGCATTGCCATGAAAATGGGTTTCCCGATGCTGTGGGATTCAGCGAAAGAGATCGACTATCCGTGGATCGAAATCACCACTCGGCGTTCCATCATCCAAAAAGACCGCGAGCTGGTGATGAACTACGTCAAGGCTCATCTCGAAGCCACGGCGTTATTCAAACGCGACCGGGAATTCGGCAAGAAAGTGATCAAAAAGACGCTGCGCTTGGACAACGAAGAACTGGTTAACGAGTCCTATGATCTCTTCGCCAAAGCTTTTCTACTCGCCCCCTATCCGAACACTGTCGGGATGAAAACCAGCTTCGAGTACGTGGCCGCAACCCGTCCTGATGTCATGAATCACAAACCCGAGGAATACGTCGACCGAAGTTTCATCGAAGAGCTCGACAAGACAGGGTTTATTAAGAAGCTCTACGAAAAGTGATCGGTAATAGTCTCTCGGAACAATCGTATCAACGACGCACGAGAGCGATGAATCTTCCGTCCGCTATTTTTGCGCTCGGTCTTGCTCTGACACTTACTGCGACGGCGCGTGTAGATTCCGCAAACGCGCAGGAACGGCTGCGCGTCGCGTGGGCCGGTGGCGCGTCAAATGCCACCGTTTGGATCGTTCAAGAGAAGGGCTTGCTGAAAAAGCAAGGCGTCAACGCCGAGTTCATTTCCGTCAATGCTAGCCCGATGGCCCTGCAGGCGATGATCGCCGGCGAAGTCGACGTTATCGTTACCTCGGTCACCACGCTGGTAAATTCAAGACTGACCGGCGCCGACGTGATCATGATCGCTTCCATCGTGCCCACGTTTCCCGCGCATATTATCACGCAAAAAAACATCACCGACATAAAACAGCTCAAAGGCAAGATCGGCGGCGTCGGGCGCGCCGGCACGACGACAGAAATCGGCATGCGGCTCGGACTCAGCCGTCTGGGCATCGATCCCAACACCGACGTAAAACTTCTTCCCGTGGGAGCCACGGCCGACGCGCTCGCTGCGCTTTCAAAAGGAATCGTGCAATTTTCCATCTTGGTCGAACCGTTCGTGCGCGAGGCAGAGAAACTCGGTTTCAAGTCTCTCATCGACATCAGCACGTTAAACATCCCGTTTCACTGGAACGCAGCCCTCACGCTGGAAACAACGATCCGGTCGAAGAGTCGATTGATGACCAAGTTTGTACGCGCGTTGGCGGAAGCCATTCACATTTTCAAGACAGACAAAGATTCCACCATGAAGGTCGTCAGTAAATTTACTCGGATTACGAATCCCGACAGCCTCGAACGCACCCACCAGGCGTTCGCCAAAATTTTGCC
>DASWCL010000015.1:0-9021 GCA_036390135.1 Binatia bacterium | reverse complement strand
CTTCATTTTCTTACTCAAGTGGCCCGGTGGGTTCGCAATTTGGTCCTTTGCCGCCTTTTTAGTCTTGGCAATTCGATCAGATCTCATCGATTTTATTCAGGTTCGCGCCCTTTGGAATTTTTTTTATAGGAAAACCGATTTGGTAATTTCGCGGTCATGCACGCGAAGCTAAGAGTACGGTCTAGGATCGGAACATCCTCAACTTTTGCTCTGGCATGCCAACCTATTGATATTGTTACGTTATGCTCGGCCCGGCTCTCTCAACCATCCATTGCGCCTTGACTCGTTCACTTCACTAACTTGATCGTGGCTTGCCGTTTTCGTCGCTCACGCTCGTCGTATGTCGCGTTGAAATTGAATTGCAAAAACCTTTGCGTTGGATGCTCTCGGGATAAATGTTGATTGCGTTCGAGCAACTCTAGAAAAACCGCTTCGGCTTCGGCAAGTTCTTGCTCGCTATATTCGGCCATCTCGGCGCATTGATGCTGCGACAAAAGAATGCGGCTCAGAATGATGCGATTGTCTTCAAAAAGGCGGTTCGATTTCTGATTGGCGGAAATCTCGGCGAGAAGTTTTAAGTCTTGCGTCGGGATGGTGCGCAGGTCTAAAAGCCGCTCGTTAGTTATCATGGATCACCGCGCGGCGGCGCTCAAACTCGGCGTTAAGGTTTTCCAGAAGCCCGAAGCAAAGTTGAAGAGTTTTTGGGAAACGCGCAACGTCGACGCTTCGGCAGAGTCCAAAGAACAGCCCCGCGACGGCTCTGACTTCTATGTCAATAAGTCTTTGAAAATCCAACTCCACGGCGTCGGCTTCGTCGCTCAAAGCGGCTTGCAGGTCGCGTAGACAGGTTGTTTTTTGTAGTCCCTCGATGATGTTGGCGCGCGCTTCTGATTCGATCTGAATATTAAGCAACATTTGTTTCTCCGTTCGCGGCGAAATTTTCTAAATCGGCGAGTTTGAATCGGACGTAATGGCCAAGCCGGAGGCAAGGAACGCGGCCTTCTCGCGCCGCGGTCGCCAACCAGGTCTCGGGAACGTTCAGGATCTCTGCGGCCTCGGCGGTGGTATAGGTCAGCTTTGGCTTAGGCTGACTCTTTACGGCCGCTGCGATTTCGTCGCGCACGATCTTGCGGAAGGAATCGAGCAGAGCATCAAAGGGGTTCATTGGCGTACCCTCGTACAGCGGCCGAATGTTTTTTTCGTGTCGTAGATCTTGCGCAGGGTCGCTACCGGCTTGTTTTTGAGCAGGGCGAGTTCATCGGCGTAAAAAATTGGTATCCCATCGCCCGGATCGAAATCGGCGGAAAAGGCGAACCAGATCGGGGCGCCCAGGACGGTCGAGTCGATCAGGACAGCGACGGTGCGGTCATCGATGATTTGCTCGACGGCCGAGGTTTCGCTTTTGATGGCTTTCAATTCGAGCAACAAAGCCATAGCGCGCCCGATTTCATCCGCCGATCTATTCCGACCAAACAACGCGGAAATGTCGCTTTCGGTCATGCCTTCGTCGCCAGCAGAACGCAGCGCGTCTAATATTCGATCGGCGACAGGATCGCCCAGGCGATCGCCAAAGATCGCTCGCGCCGAGTCCTCGGCAAACTCCCAGACCGCAAGGGCAGCTTGAAGATGGTGAATCGATATAGTCAACGAACAGTCGAGAAGTGCGTATAGCACGCTTAGGCGAAGGACTTGCGCTTCAGCTCGGGATAAAACCGCGCCGGTCAAACCCGGCCTGCCGGCACTCAACGGCCCGTAGACATTTCCCCATGCATCGCGGGCAATATCGTCTCGTTTCACGACCCACCGCGACGCGCGAAATCAACCGCGGTGCTAAGACGGCCGGCGAGATGGTCGTTGATCTCATCGGGAATGATCGCCCCTTCGGGAAGTTCTTTCGACCGACGAACGAAAACCCAAATGAAGCGATTTGCGAAGCCATTTGCCTTACTGGTTTCGTCCAGTCGGGAAAGTAGCTCATGCTGTGTAATGTGGGCGAAGAGCGATACATGCGCGCCGGTACTCTTGATCGGATTATTTCGGGTCAACGGCGATAGCTGCCCGTCATCCCAAGCTTGGCGAATGACAGCACTTAGGATGCTGCCCTCGCGATTCATCACGGTCAGAGTCGAAGCAAATTCGGGTTCAACTATGAGCAACCTTTTGTCATCTTCGCCGGGGTCAACCATCACTTGCTGGTAGTCTATGACACGTCCTTTTTCTTTGACGGGTTCTTGCTTGTAGATCGGATCTCGAACGTTGAAGATGAGTCCTTCGCCGCTACTCAATCCTGTTTTTACCCGCTGCTTACTCCAGTCAGAATCGACGAGGCCAAATAAGTGCTTAATCGGACTCCAGGCGGAGCCCTTCCGCCCCTTTGACGTTTGTCCGACTTCGGCGACGAACAGCCGGCCCGGATGCTCATCGTTCTGTACAAGGGCATGAGTGGAACAGCCTACGATGCTGCCGAAGGCGGTAAGACTGTTGAGCAGTAGAGCTACCGGGTCAGCTTCGGAAAACGGTTCGATCGCTTTGACGATTTCGCCGGCAAGGCCATAAAACGCGGCTCGATTGATCGCTAGCGCTTTCTCCTTGGCAGACGAAATAAACGAATTTAACGAAGAAAGTTCCTCCGCATTCTCGAAAGATTTCTCGACGTCGCGGGCGGTCAGCATTGCACAATACTCCTCAAATATTCCCCATACTCGGTTGTCATCGGCGGAAACTCGTCGATAGGCTCGGGCTCCACGTCGGCTGTCAACGCCTCGATCGTGTCGCGCCGTTGCCAAAGCTCGGCGGCGAAAACGCTATGCAGAGAGTCGACCGAGAAAATCCTTCGCTGCGGTGCGCCGGATTGCAGGCGAATTTTTTACCGAGTGAGAAAACAAAAATTCTGTTCAACGCGATGTCAATCTCGAGAGTCCGTCCGCCGCTTCCGCAATAAACCAGATAACAAGGAAAAGGAATCAGACCAGAATCATAGGAAATATAAAAAGCGGGTAGAAAAAGCCCGCGGTCGACGAACCAAAATAGCTCGCAGATCACGGAGGAAAAACCATGGCCATCAATAAAACCGCTGCCGGTACGTACTGCGTTGACTTCCGCGACCAACACGGGAAGCGAATCCGAAAAACATTTGATCGACTTGAAGACGCGCGCGCCTACGACAAGCAGTCGCTTGGGGATATCTCAAAAGGCGATTTCGTCGCGCCGAGTGATGTCACCGTCAAGGAAATCGCCGAAGCTTGGCACAAGCGAAAGGTCGACACCGCCGGCTATCGGCCCGCGACTCTCGGCAACTGGCGCACACATATCGATCGATACATTGCGCCGACGCTTGGCAATCTGGCGGTGCAACGCTGCGGTATTGAGCAGGTCGAAAATGCAGCGGCGGAGTGGGGGAGAATGACGTCATCCAACACCGCAAACAAGGTGTTGACCACGTGGGCAGCGGTCTTCAAACTCGCCCAACGGTACGGCCCGCTCCAGGGCAAGGCGAATCCTGCCGAGCTCGCCGAACGAGTCAAGATTCCGAACGACGAGGAAAAGGATGATCAGGTCACACCGGAATGTGTCTACACGCAGGACGAACTAAAGAAACTCATCAATGCGACGGCGGCGGGAAGTTTGGAGCGCGTGCTTGTCATGGTACCAGCATTGTGCGGCCTTCGGATCGGCGAAGTTTTAGGTCTCCAATGGCCCGCCATCGATCTCAAGGCAAACAAACTTCACGTCCGGACAAACCTCGTCGACATTGGCAAGAAAAACGGCGGTCGCGGGCTCCGCGCTCCGAAGTCAATCAGCAGTCGGCGCACCCTCGATCTACCGCAAGAACTCGCGCGAGAATTGAAATTCTGGAAGCTCGCATGTCCGCCCAGCGAGCAGGATCTAGTTTTTGCCACGATCGAAGGAAAACCCCTTCATCGCAAATTCGCAAGCCAGATACTCGATGCCGCCATCACCGCGGCCGAAGTTAAGCGGCTCACGCTTCACAAGTTGCGGCATTCATTTGCATCGCTCTATTGCTCTCGCGCAACGTGCCGATCACGAAAGTTAGCCGGCTTTTAGGCCATCGGGATTCGATGATCACCCTTAAGGTCTATGCCCATTTTATCGAAGACAAAAAGAACGACGTGCAGGATCTAGCGACGGGGATTTTATCGTGAATGTGTCCACGATGTGTCCATCGCGGCAATTCATTTCACCTTTTCTCAAGAATGTGATACTCGCTAAACAGTTGATTTCCCTGCTGAGACGATCTGACAAAAACTCACATGATTTGCCGCTCGATTCTACGGATCTGGGGGTTGGGGGTTCAAATCCCTCCGGGCGCGCCAAATCGATTATTTCGACCTATGAATCAACTTTTACCTACCGCTGGAGCCGGAACATTCCATGAACCGAGATGGCGCACAGGCTCGCGATTTCTTTTTTTTATTTTTATTGGTTTGTTCGCGCTGTGGCTTTCCGGCTGCACAACGACCACTACAACTACAACAACGGCCAATAGCATGAGCGGCCAGGTGCAGGCGCCGCGAGGATTCTTCGCAAAAATGGCCGACGAATTTAGCGAACGGGAATGTAACGTAGGGAGATTTACCTGCCCGTTCGGCTTCGGTTCGGCCGACGAGCCTTGCGATTGTACGGATCCAGACGGTGTCGTCCGTAAGGGTAGAACGGTCAAGTAGTGCTAAATATGGACTGTTCGTTTTTGTAAATCGCCGCAAACGAACAGCAGACACCGCCCTTCGTCGATTGCACTCCTATTTCCCAGGAAAATTTAGAGAACTTTTCACCTCAACGGGGTAACCCGTTGCCGACAGTTGCACTGGAACTCGATGTGTCTGTGGGGAGGCGTGTGGGCACGGTTGTTGCTGAAAGAATTTTAGGAAGGTGTCAAAGCAATGGATCGCGGTCCGCGTCAGAGTATACTGATCATCGAGAAGCAGCCAAACTACACCCAGTTGCTGGTCAAGCAGGTTATGTTTGCTGGACTGTATCCTTTGGTCGCGGTCACTGGCGAAGGGGGGCTCCGGAAGGCAAGAGAGTACCATCCAAACATCATATTGCTCGAGTTGGACTTAACCGACATGGACGGGTTGGAATTCGTATCGCTCCTCAAAGAGCAGCCCCAGCTTGACAAGATTCCAATCGTTGCCATGAGTATTTTTTCCTACCTGAAAACATCAGCTATTTTTAGTGGATGCGACGATTTCTTAAAGAAACCAATTAAGATGATTGACCTGATGACCCATATTAGACGCTTCTTACATGAAGCTCCTGCGGTTCAAAAGCGAGCAGTTCGATAGCACGGTCCGTTCGACATCGACATGGGTTGTTTCATAGTCCTCCCGACGAACTAAATTCTGTCCTCGATTTTCTCTATCAAAAGTAGTCAAATGTTGAAGAGCTTAAGTATCCCCTTAAGTTCATCGTTTTGTTACTTCGAGCAACGGATATGACAAGACACTCTTGCTTGTTGGGTTGTGGAAAAAAGTCTTGTCGCACGATGAGGAAAGATGTACTTAGTAGCCGGGTTGATCCCTCTCGCATTGCCGAAGATGGGGAGAGCACCCGGGACATACCTGGGATAGCCGGAAATGGAGGACTGGGATTATGTCAATCGTGACGATTGCTCATGCGGCATACAGTGGTGGGGGCGCGGTTGCTGAAAAAGTCGCGTCGCTGCTGAAATATCGCTCCGTGGACCGCGAGGTTTTGATCGAAGCGAGCAAGCGATATGGAATACCGGAAGCCAAGTATACCGAAGTGCTCGAAACCGAAGGTCACTGGTGGGAGCGATGGCGGGAAAGCGTGCGGCTCTACCGGATCACTTTACAGGCAGCGATGTGTGAAGTCGCCGCAGACGGCGATCTCGTCTATTATGGCCGTGCCGGACAGCAGCTGCTGCCGGGAATTCCGCATGTCCTCAAGGTGCTTATCGTTGCGCCGCTGGAATATCGAGTTGAACAGGTTCGAGCGCAGAAGCCAATGGACACCGAAAATGCCCGTCAGTATGTTCGCGAGCTCGACCGGGTGCGCAGCCGGCGCTTTCGCGCGGTATTCAACGACGACTGGCAAAACCCCGTGGGGCACGACTTGGTGTTGAATAGCGGGCGGTTCAGTGCCGAGACCAGCGCATCTCTCATCGCAGACACGGTGCGGCGACCCGAATTCCAACCAATGCCGGAATCGATGAAAGCATTTCAAGACCTCGCCACCACAGCGCGCGTTCAAGCAGCGTTAATTACTTCGCCCAAAACTCGCAATGTCGTTCTGAACGTCAAAAGCGATGGGGGTATTGTAAATATCTCCGGTATTCTGGCAGATCCTGATTTGGAAACGGAGATCGTACGCATCGCCCGAGGAGTGACTGGCGTGACGCAAGTGGTCACCGATATTGAGCCGCCGCCGATCGAGTATATGCATCCATAAGAAAGAATAGAAATAAAGGAATAGTCAGCACATCGCCGAGTGACCGAATGCAATCCCCGCGGGCGAATTCCTTTCTATCGCAGGCTAGATTTCAGGTTTAAGTTTACTCTATGGTTTGTGAGCGTCAAATGCCCGTCCACGACTTTGACTTTATGAAGCGCGCCATGGGCGCCGCCGAAGAAGCGGCGCGCCGAGGAGAAGTGCCCGTCGGCGCTGTCATCGTTTCCGGTGGAGAAATTATCGGTACGGGTTACAACTGCCGCGAAGAGCGCCAGAGCCCGCTTGGCCATGCGGAGCTCATGGCGATCCAGGAGGCGTCTCAGCGCCTCGGCAGCTGGCGCCTCAATGATTGTGATCTCTATGTCACGCTGGAGCCATGCTTGATGTGTGCGGGTGCGATCCTGCAGACACGAATGCGGCGATTGGTGTTCGCCTGTCCTGATCCAAAATCCGGCGCAATTGAATCTCTCTATCGATTATGTGAAGATCACCGTCTCAACCATCAATTGCCGGTTACCGGAGGCGTGCTCGCCGAGGAATCCGCAGCCTTGCTTGCAGATTTTTTCGCCCATCTCAGGACCCAAAAGCGCGACTCGCGAAAAAGCGGAGAGGTGGCCGAGCCCGGTTGAAGGCGCTTGACTCGAAATCAAGTTTACCCGAAAGGGTAACGGGGGTTCGAATCCCTCCCTCTCCGCCAACACATTTCTTTTTGTCAGCAAAGAGTTAGCCCCGTTTCTTGATGTCCAGTTAAAAGCCTGTGCAGGAAAAATCAAGTTCTCCCTACCCACGATAAGTGCCCTTTTGTGCATGTTTTGTGAAGGAACTTTTTGACCCACGTTAAGCCGTTTCTCGTTTCAGCGGTACAACCTTGCGGTTCTCTGCTTCTTTCTTCAAATGCTCTTGAACGCGATTCATGGATTCTGTCAGGTCATCGTCGCT
Organism: Binatia bacterium; assembly: GCA_036390135.1. Lineage (GTDB taxonomy): Bacteria > Desulfobacterota > Binatia > UBA9968 > UBA9968 > DP-20. Next base: position 1,650 of record DASWCL010000015.1, on the reverse strand, counting down.
GATGATGTCGTACCGGCGATAAATCGAGTCGGTTTCATGCCCGCTGAGCTTCATTCCTTCATGCTCGCTTAGTCCCGCGCGCCGGAAGTTACGGACTGCCGAGCGCCGCATATCGTGAGGCACGAGCCACGGCAGCCCGGCCGCCGTTGCCGCTGTCTTGAATGCCTTACGGAATGAGGCAATCCGCTTACCCCGACGATGGAACACATACGGGCAATCCAACCGCCGGACCTCGATCCGCCTCTGTATGATTTCCATGAGCGCGCCGATTATCGGCAGGTTTTCGCGGCTTCTTGGACTTGGATTTCTCCGCCGGCAAGCGAATCATGTTGCTCTTGAGATCCACTTCCGACCATTCAAGGCTCTTGCCCTCGCCGCTACGCCATCCCGCGTTGTAGAGAAACGCTACCAGGTCGCGCGCGTCGGCATCCGGTATTTCTTCCGTAAGCGCTCCGAACTCTGCCGGCGCGATAAAACCCTTTCGGACGTTCTCTCCTTGGAGTAGCTCTATCACCGCGGGAATTGCCGAGATGTCACCGGCTTTGAGCATCAGCTTAAAGCCACGGCGCAGGTAGGCGAGCTCGCGGTTAACCGATGCGCGCGCGGCGCCGGCCCTCAAGCGGTTTGCGGTATACTCTTCAATCACCGGCGTTGTGATGTCGATAACGCGCCGAAACTGAAAAGCATCTTCCAAGTGCTTGAAGCAATACTCAACCGTCTTTAGCGATCGGTTCTGCCGGCGCTCGTAGTCGGCCTTAATTCTCGCCTTCATGTCGGCAAGCGTCCAGCGGTCCTCTTTGGATCCGACGAAGCCCGGCCGCTCAACTTGCTTGAGTCTTTGCTTAAGCAGTTTTCGGGCGGTTTTCTCGTCGGTGGTGTGCGCCGACTCCCGGAACATCTTCCCGCGGAAAGAGTAGGCGATCCACAAAGTGTTACCCTGGGATATATGCATCCATCGCCTCTCATTTGTGACCCCGCTTTCTCGGGTGAGCCTTCAAGTAGTCGGCCACCGCGCGCCGGATGAGCTCCGCCATCGACACCTTCTCGTCGAGCGCCATGTAGCGCAGACGTTCGTGCATCTCCGGCTCGAGGTAGATCATGGTTTTTTTGTGCATCGTGACTTCTCCCTTCGGGAAACAAGATGCACGGAATATAATTCATTGACATAACTATGTCAATCCGTAAGTTGTCGTGAATTTGCGCGACTCGATATAGCGAGTCAAGCCCAAGCATTCAGGCGCGAGTCGTCTGTTCGACTAAATACGATCCTCCGCGCCGCTTACACCGATCTCCGGAAATTAACTAACGGCGATTGGGAAAAACTGCTTGATGATCTTCAGTTCGGCATTGTCGGTACCCGGGAAAGAGACGCCAAATTCGCGGCGATGGTCAAAGACAGGATTGTGGTTTGGGAAACTTTGGAGAGTTTGAAAAAAAAGCTCGAGGCTGAGGACGATGATGAACCCCCGACCCTGAGACACTTATTAAAAGACGCGACACTTGTCATCCCGGCCATGCGTCGATCATGATGACCGAGATTTACACGCACGTGGCAATTCGGAAAGTGAAGACCGTGCACGCGAACACACACCGCGAATGGCGATTTGCACAAATTATCCGTGAGCGAACCAGACAGAGCTAGCACCCGCG
>DASWCL010000014.1:0-7207 GCA_036390135.1 Binatia bacterium | reverse complement strand
GATTGAGCGCGACGGTGATGGTCTTGGGAAAGGTTTTGATCAGTTCGTTGAGCGTCAAGACGATGTCGTTCGCATGGGTGGGTGCTAAATGGGTTTCCGTTTTCCGCGCGACCGTGAGGAGCTGACGCACCACGGATGCGCCGCGGTCGATTTCCTTATTGATCACTTGCAAGCTTTCCTGAATCTCCGGCGCGGGCAAAGTTTGCTGGCCGATGAGCGTAGCATAGCCTCGAATGATGTTCAGAATATTGTTGAAATCGTGAGCAATGCCGCCAGCGAGCGTGCCGATGCTTTCCATTTTTTGCGCCTGGCGTAGCTGCCCTTCGAGTATTTTTTGCTCCGCGATGGTTTTGCGCAACGCGGCGGTTGCTTGCGCAAGATCCGCCGTGCGCTCCTGAACTCCTCTCTTTCCAGCTCTGCATTGGCGCTGACTAATTTGTCCTTGGTTTGACGCAGGTCGTCTTCCGCGCGCCGGTGCTCGATAAACCGGCCGAGTTGGTCGCCGATATCGCCGACCATTTGGAGGAAATGGTCGTCCGGTTCCCGCACTTCGCGGCTAAAGCCTTCGACGACACCCAGGATTTTGTCGCCGAGCTTGATCGGGAAACCAAAGGCGCCATGCAATCCCTCTCGCTTGGCTATGGTCGCGCGCCGGAAATTCCGCTCTCTCGTCACGTCGGTGATCCAACCCGGCTTGCCAGTGCTCCATACTCGCCCCGGCAAACCGTCCCCGTGAATGACCTTACCTTGTCTAGTGGCGGTCTCGAACTGCGGCGCCGGTACGGCCGCCGGCATATGCCACACGTCAATCTAATGTCTATCATCATATTTCCAAATTGTGATCGAATAGAGAACTACCTTGACCCTAAAGACGCTCTGTAAAACGGAAGCAATCCACGGTATGAAAACGGCTATCGAGTCGTCAGAGATTTGCCCCACGCAAGTAGCTCGTCCCGACATGATCCTCTCAAAAGAATCGCCAAAAGACGCTCAAAATTTGATTTTTCCGAGTGGTCCGCTGATTGCGAAGTCAACCTAGCAGTCGGACTTCTCGCGTTTGCCTGGTGTTCTGACAAAGGCTTCGCAAGAAGGTTAGTGAATCTTAACCGGGATGCGAATCTAATCGTGACCCTTAGCGCTCCGATGGTCGGAGACGTCTGTGTCCGTCAGTCTCAACCCCGAGTTTTTATTAACGGGATGTCAGGTATCTGACAGACACATCAGGCAAATTTCGTTATATGCGTTGATTGTTTTAGATCAAACCAATGGACTTTGCGGGACCGAAAGTGCTTGCTCGGTATGACAAAGATGGATGACTCAATGGCGGGAGGAGAATTCATTTAACGTTTGACTACGTTGTTGGAGCGCATCGGATCTATGGCCAAAAACACTTCTTTGACAAACGTCGATACGAAAGATCTTAAGCAGCTCAAAAATCTCTACCGCTTATCGACGGCTCAACTAGACAGACTCGCCAGAAATCTGACCGTCAAGATTTTCCAAAAAGGCGAAATTGTTTACGATCAGGACGAGCGTGCCGCCCTCATTTACCTGGACATCTCGGGAGTCGTCAGGCTCACGTATCATGCTTATGAGCGACAAACCATTGTCAATCTGATTCCACCGGGAGTGTTTTTTGGCCTCGACTCGCTCGTGCCCGAAACGCAACATGCTTTCAGATGCGACGCCTTTGAAACCTCGACGATAGGCTCGATCAAGCCGCAGGTATTCGTCGAAACGCTTCTAGGCACCTCGTATGAAAATTTTCTACCAGGGTTTGCCACGACCCTGCATCTGAATAGACAATCGTACATCCACTGCATCCGAGGCATCGGCCTTGATGTCAGACGACGGATCGCACTCGAGCTTTCGAGTTTGGCTGATCATTTTGGATCAGCCGACACGCGTGGAACCTTGATCACGTTGGCCATCAGTCATGAGACGCTCGCTAGCATCGTCGGTGCCTCGCGCCAGCAGGTCACCGAATACCTGAATGAATTCGACCGCGAGAAGGTCATTTTGAGGGAAGGACGACGCCTTATCATTAACCCGAAAAAACTTCGTCAATTGATCGAGGGCAGCCCTAAGGATTCGTCGTTCGAAGCGAATTAGCGCTCATGCATGAAAAAAAGCGTAGGGCCTCGCTATGGAGCTGAGACAACACCCTCGCATGACGTATCTGGGCCGCTCGAACTGGCCTCCCGAGTGGACGGGTCCGTATGGGCCGAACAATCCGCCGCCTCGCGGAGAGGTGGGTGTGCTCATGCGCGTGGAGCGCGCGCCCAACATCCTAAAAACCGCGCATTGCATTTTAGTTATGCAATGGAACCATGAAGAATATTTTGGTTGTTTGTACTTCCACGAGGAAGACTTTTCGCTAGAAATCCTCCGGTTTTTACGAAATTCGCTCGGCCGGCCGATCGCGGAGATCGGCGGCTTCGATGTTCCCTGATTCTGATCCCGTCGTGAAGGATTGCCCGTGTGACGCAGGGCGTCTACTTGATCTTCTTTGCCCGCGTGTAAGGTCCGGTATCGAAGGCGCTGTCGGGCGCATCCTTGGTGGCGCCTCCGGCAGCCTTGACGATATCATACATTGTTTTCAGCGAAGCGATATCGGCCGGCTCGAAGCTCGCGATGTACGCGCCGTCCCACTGGTTGGCGTAGGCGCGCGCGTCATTGACGTTCATGTTCGCGGCTTTCTGTAGTATGTCAGCGACGCGCTGTTTGTTTTTAGAGCCGTATTGAAGCGCGTTGCGCGTGGCGGCGATAAATTTTGCTACGGCGTCTGCGTTCTTGGTTAAATAGTCGTTATACACGATGGTCACGGCGAGGATCGGTGGGGCGTTTCCCTTCGTGAGCTTTTTCCACTCGTCGACCACGCTTGCCAACTTTCTTAATTTGGCCTGTTCCATCTGCGCCAGCGTGACGGAGCGAAGCACGCCGGCGTCGATTTCCTTCTGACTCAAAAACTGCGCGAGCTGCGCTTCGTTTCCCGGCGCGATGCTGTAGTCATTTTGTCTGAGACCGAAGTTATGCTCGAGGATTGCGGTGGCGATGGCATGGGTCGCGCTGCCTGGCGGCGACATGCCGATCTTTTTGCCTTTGAGATCGCCGACGGTTTTGACGGGCGAACCGTCGAGCACGACGATTTGCGCTTCGGCGATCTGAGTCGCCAAGACGATCTTCACCGGCACACCGTCCGCCGCGATACCGACCGCGTTGGTCGAAGGAGCGGCGAAGGCGACATCGATGGCATTGGAAACAATCGCGCGCGTCGGGCCGTTGACCTCGGCAAATTTGACCCACTCGACGTTGAGGCCCTGGCTTTCCGCAAACTTCATCTGCTCCATCACCGCGCCAAACCCCAGGCTGAAGCCACTGGTCCAGTAGCCGACCTTTATTTTCTGCGCCAACAGTTGGCTGGGAACGGATAGCGCCACCGCTAAGACAAACGCGGCAGCGAATAATTTGGTTATTTTCATTTTTGCCTCCCGGAGTCCAAGGACGAAGGATAAGGGATAAAGGATAAATTATTCATTGCAAGATTTTCTTGGCCGTCACAAGTCATATTAATGCGCGCAGCCGTTGCATATAGGTGGTCACTTCCGGCTGGGTAATGTCGCGCGGCCGCGGTGGCGCGATGTCGACCACTTCGCGGATCGTGCCCGGCCTCGGTGACATCACCGCGACCTGATCGGCGAGTAGCACAGCTTCCGCGACGTCGTGGGTCACGAAGACGACGGTCATGCGCTTGAGCGGGTGAATGCGCAGCAGCTCTTCATGCATGAGTGCACGGGTTTGGGCATCGAGGCGCGAGAACGGCTCGTCCATCAGCAAAATGCGCGGCTCGGTGACCAGGCTCCGCGCGAGCGCTACACGGCTGCGCATACCGCCAGAAAGCTGATACGGAAACGCCTCTTCGAAGCTATCCAAGTCAACCAATTGCAACGCTTGGAACGCGCGTGGCACACGCTCGTTTTTCGCCATGGCGCCGGCTTCGAGTGCGAACTCGACGTTGCGGCGCGCACTGCGCCAGGGCAGTAAACGATCGTCTTGGAACATGTAGCTTATCGAGCGCCAGTCGTTGAACTCTTCACTGGCCGCTCCGCAGATGCAAACCTGGCCGCGGTCAGGTTTCACGATGCCGGAGATAATATTGAGCAGCGTGCTCTTGCCGGAACCCGATGTGCCGATCAATGCGATGATCGCCTGCGGCGGGACGGTGAGATTTACATTGTTCAGCACCTCTATTGTCTGGTTGCCGTTGGCGAAGCTTTTGCCGATGCCGCTCAATCGGATGGCCGGCGACGTCGCCCCGTCATTGCAAGTTTCCGCCGTGAGCTCAGTTTGACTCATGACGGATGAAAGTTACCGGTGCGGAGCGAAGCAATCACTGTGTTTCCGCACCCTTCTTCCAGCGAAACAAATAATTTTCGAGGGGTTTCAGCATGCCCATTTCAATCGTCGCCATCATGATCACCAAAGTCAAAGTCCAGGCGAAAACCTGATCGGTTCTGATCAAGTCCGCGGCTTGGCGCAGACGATAGCCGACGCCGCTGGAAGAACCGATGGTTTCGGCCACCAACGACACGCGCCAGCTGAAACCGAAAGCGAGCCTGGCGCCGGAGAAGAAGTAGGGAAGAATAGTCGGCAGATAAATCTTCGTCATCACTTTCCACTGTGGCATGCGCAGCACCTGAGCGAGCTCGATAAAATCGGCGTTCACCGTGCGCGTGCCTTGCCAGACATTGGTGATGATCAACGGCATGGCCGTCATGAACACCACGAATATCGTGGTGGCGTTAGAAATCCCAAACCAGATGATCGCGAAGATCGCCCAGATCGCCGACGAAACCGTGTTCAAGACTGGAATCACCGGTTCGAAAAACTCGCCGGCGCGCTGGTTCGCTCCGAGCAGGATACCAAAGGGCAATCCGATAAGCGCCGCGACGACGAAACCGATGGTCACTCGCCACAGCGTGATGCCGAGATTGTTCCACAGATCGCCGTTGGCAGCGATAAGCCGAAGAGCGTCCCATACGCGCGCCGGCCCGGGCAAGATATAATGTGGCACCGAGAGCGATGCGAACCACCAAACAGCAATCACCACTGCGACTAGAGCAAGCCGCTGACCGACCAAATCCAGCCGCAGCCTGCGCGACAGCATCTCCGGCGGTGATTTGTCGTTCATCGCTTCATTCAAATTTTGCACCACGAAACGACGGTACGGTGAAGTTCTGAAGGTTTGATTCATACACTAATTGGCGGCGATGTCACCAGGGCCGCATGAGCGCGGAAAAATCCAGTTGTCAGAATACGACGGTTGATTTACGTCAGGCACTAAGTGACACTGGGCGGGTCTTTAAAGCCTGTCTATTGTTGTGGCATCGATGCCTATAGTTTAGGCTGAAGACGCGATTTTCAGTTCCTGCGGTTGCCAGTGGGGAGGGGCGCGATGAAAGCCAGATCGATTTTATTTCTTACGATTGTTTTCGCTCTCTGCGTGACGTCTTCGGCGGCGCATGCGGATCTGCAGGACGACGTCGATCGAGCGGTTTCGACTATCGAGCGGTTCGAAGAGATTCCCGAGAGTGCTATTCCGCCGCGAGTTTTGCGTGATGCCAAAGGCTTAGCGATCATCACCGTTACCAAAGCCGGGTTCATCGTCAGCGGCAGGGGCGGGACGGGAGTTGTCGTTGCGCGCAACGACAAAGGTTGGAGCGGCCCATCGGCGATTGGCACGGGAGGCATCGGGGTCGGCTTTCAAGCCGGCGTGCAAGTTTCTGAGTATGTGATCATTCTCAATACCCCAGAGGCAGTCAGCGCGTTCTCGAAGGGCGGTAACGTCACTCTCGGCGGCAATTTGAGCGCCGCCGTTGGCCCCGTCGGCCGTTCGGCCGAAGCGGGAGTGGCTCCGCAGGCGGCCATTTATACTTACAGCCGGAACCAGGGAATTTTTGCCGGGATTTCCCTCGAGGGCACAGTGATCGCGACGCGCTACGAAGCCAACGAGGCGTATTACGGCAAGCCCGTGTTTCCGGTGGACATCCTCGCCGGCGACGTAAAGCCACCGGACGGCGCGAAGAAGTTGCTCGATATTTTGGCGAAATACTGATCAGCATCGCCGAAATCTGCACGTCAAGCAGCCGTGACCTATCGAGACGAAGGATCTCTTCGTTCTTCAACAAACGAAAATCGGTGATATCAAACACTAACGCCCGAAGGGTTTTCGCAACTCTCTTTGGATTTGATTGTAGCGCTCGCCGAGGTCGGGTGCCTTTTTGTTCCTTCATTTTTTCCATCCGAGGCGCCAGCACCATCGCCACGGAAAACTCGCCTGCAGTTGAGCGATCAGCGTTTGACCGCTACGCAGCTGGATGTCTTGTTTGGCTAACGCACGCATGTAGCGTTGGGTTTTGCCCGTCCCCATTTCTGCGCCAGGGCGCCGTACCAAAGAGTAGTTCTCTTCATCGAGAGCGATCTTTCCTTCCACTTTAGATCGAGCAAGTCTTCCCAACTTTTCGGCGCCTGATCTCGCGACACGAGCTTGGTGTTGTACGCGCCGTCGATCAACGTTTGTGCATGACCGTCTTGGGCGGCTGAGCAGAATGGAAAAGTTACGTGGAGAAAAACAGCGATGAGCATCAGCTTGAACAAGCGACGCATGGATTTTGCTCCCGGGATTTTTAAATTCATTTGCGAATGGAGCACGGCAAGGATTCGCCAGTATATGCCAAAGACAGTGTGGCCGACGCGGTAGCGGGTAAAGCATGACTCATTTCTTCTTGACTGTTTAAAAGTAAATCGACTAGCTTCGCTCTTATGGCGAAAAAGCGGTGTAGTACAAAAGTTTAAAGGAGAATCGACATGACTAAAAACAAGGAGTACACCTGCGTTCTGGTCGAGACTGATGACGAAGGCATCACCTGGATCACGTTCAACCGGCCGGAAAAGCGCAACGCCTTCAATCCGACGCTGCTCGCCGAAATGGAGCAGGTTACCTACGAGCTGGAGACCGACGACGACACGAAAGTCATCGTGATCACCGGCGCGGGCAACAGCTGGAGCGCGGGAATGGATTTGCGCCAGTATTTTCGTGAGACCGACAAGGATCCGGTGGCGCGCTTTCGCGCCATGACGGCGCACCGCCGTTGGGCCGAGTTACTCACATGGTCGCGCAAGCCGACCATCGCCATGGTGAACGGCT
>DASWCL010000013.1:0-4072 GCA_036390135.1 Binatia bacterium | reverse complement strand
GTTGTCGGCAGCGTACTGCTCTTCGTAGGTCGCCATGTTGCGAAGGTCAGACTTCATCGCGGCGACGTACGCCTTGTCCTTGGTGTTAGCGAACTTCGGAATCGCAATCGCGGCAAGAATGCCGATGATGACGACTACGATCAGAAGCTCAATAAGGGTGAAACCCTTTTTGTTGCTCATTTAAGACTCTCCTGAAGCGTTAGTATATCGCCGCCGGCCTTCTGAGCCATTAGCGTTGAAAAGACGCGGTCCATTCAAACTGGGCAACGCTACGTAGCCGCATAGCGCGAACCGAAGATTGCGCTCCACACTAAGACGTTGTTAAATCAGGAGTTACCGACTCCGGCTGGGCTTCGCGCCGGCAAGGAGCTGCCGCATTCTGCAAATCAACTTGCAATATGCAACGCGCCGGTGTAGGGGTAATTGCTGAGGCAGGCGGGTGGACCGTTTAGCGCCTTCTGCGGTATCATCCAATGTCGAGATCCCGCACAGTGACTGGAGCCAGCATGCACTACCATAGTATGGCGCGACGCCCGCGCAATTCGCTTACACTTATTGGAAGCGCTATCGCCGCCCTCCTTTGCGTGGGACAAGCGCAGGCTCAAACCAGGCCCGTCGCGGCTCCAGCAACCGCATCGGCAAAGGCATATATGAAACCCAGTGATGCAGAGCTCAAAAAGAAGCTGACCCCGCTTCAGTACGAGGTCACCCAGCGCGAGTCCACAGAGACTCCATTCAGAAATGCATACTGGGATAACCACGAACCCGGGATCTATGTGGACGTGGTTTCTGGTGAACCACTTTTTAGCTCGCTCGACAAGTACGACTCGGGGACCGGCTGGCCAAGCTTCACCCGTCCGCTGGAGTCCGCGAACATCCACACGAAAACTGATCGTATTCTTGGCTACGCCAGAACCGAGGTGCGTTCCGCGCACGCCGATTCTCACCTTGGCCACGTCTTCGACGACGGTCCGCGACCAACGGGCTTGCGTTACTGCATGAACTCGGCGTCCATGCGCTTCATTCCGGTCTCACAGCTCGAGGCCGAGGGATACGGTCAGTATCTGCCGCTCTTCAAAGCGAAACCAGCGAGTAAAGTAGCGAAGTAAGACGCTCGACCTTGTGCGGATTGGTGGAACGTCGGATTTTTGGCCAGGTTCCACTTCCTTCCGCGGGCGGGCATGAGAACGATTGCCAGGGCTTTTACACTCATCGAGGTCCTTGTCGTTCTCGTAGTCCTTTCAATTCTTTCCGGCATAGCGATCGCGAGATACGTGTCCACCAAAGACGCGGCTTACGTAGCGTCGATGAAGGCAGATCTGCGGAATTTTGCGCTGTACGAGCAGAACTACCTAATGGACAGCCAGGGCAGCTACTTCTCGGGAAACGGTGCTGGCCAGGGTTTCGTACCCACAGTCGGGGTAACTATCAGCGCAAACAGTGACGCCGGGCCGCCTCCCAGCTGGCACGCTGTCGCCACTCACGACAAGACTTCGAAAACCTGCTCGATCACCACCGCTGGGCCGTCGATCTGGGACATTAGCTGCCCTTAGGGTTGCAGCGAAATGCAAGGGTGGCATCACCCAAATTTTTGGTTCAGATTTGCTGGCTCACGATGAGCCCGCGGGTTTCTATCTGAATCTCAATATGGAATGCTGGTTGATCACTTCGCGAGCCGAGGTAATGCGCCTCGAGTTTGGCGACGAGCCGCCGGCCGAGATTTGTCTCCCTGACAAGCCGCTGCTGGAGATCGAGGACAACGCTGTCGCGAGGGCGATTCAGGACGCGCCTTATCTCACGTACCGGCGCTACCACCTGGCTCACGAGAGCTGGCGCCTCGGGATCGTCTACTCAATAAACCCGCCGACAGTGGGCGACATCCAGATCCTCTCGGCGTACAGGGCGGGACACGAGGCGCGCCCGCACCTCGTGTAGCTCGCACCGCCGGTGTAACGCCGACGCTACTTCTCTCTCAGCTTCTTCTTCAGCTTTTCCACCGCGGCATCCAGCATTGCCTGAAGCCGCAGGTATTCCTCATTGATCCTCTTGCCGGCGGGCGGCAGCTCCGCTTCGGCTTTTTCCGCCAGCTCCGCCAGGCGCTTGCCAGCGTTCGTCAGCTCCTCGCGCAGCTTCTCGAGAGTCTGTTTGAGTTCATCCATGATGCTGCTCCTCTATGAGTTGACGATAATTTCGCGATGCGACTAGCCTACGAAGCTACTTCTTCGCCGGTTTCACCAGCAGCTTCTGCCCGATCTTGACTCGATCGCCCTGCAACTGGTTCCAACGTTGGATCGAGTCGGGCGTAGTCTCGAATTTTCTGGCGATGCTGAAGAGTGCGTCACCGCGCTTCACCGTATAATAGAGTGGCTCCGCGATCAGGGCAGCCACTGCGGCGCGGAGCTTTCGCTCCGCCGCTGCATCTGCTCGCTGTTTGTCGTGAACTGAGTTGACATAATCAACGAGGGAGTCCAGCGCCGGCTCCTGACTGCTGATCGAAGCGAAATCGCCGGCGGCCACGCCGGGATGTGAGACGCGCACGCCGTGCGCCGTCAGGAAGTAAAGTCGGCCGCTCCTCATCGATAGAAGCGTGTCGTTGGGAAACTCCTGGGAGAGGATGACGGGCGGAGCATCCTCGTTCTCGAATTTGCTGCCCGGAGCGACGCCGATGAAAATGAGCCGGTCGTTTGTCGCGTAAAGAACGCCGTTGGCGCCACGGTAATAATCGCTCGGCCGACGCATGAACACTTTGGCCTTCCTTTCAACCTTTTCGCCGTAGTGCAACATACCGCCCTGGAGCTCACGGTCAGCTGCATTCCACGCCTTCGGCGCGTCGACATGACGCATGAAGAAGAAGTAGCCGAATAGAAGGAGGGCGACGAGCACGACGGCCAGTCCGATCACCGCCTTTTTGAGGAAGTTAAAAGAGCGGTATAGTCCCTCGGACTCTTTCATTTCAGATCAGTGTAGTCGTGGTAAGGCACCCGGCGGGAGGGCAATCTCCATACCGGGTGTGGCATATGAGGTGCAACCTAAACGGGCATGGCCGACCTCGAGCTCGAACAGCGTAGGGAAGGGGCCGGAGATCCGTTTACAAACGTTGCGATCCGAAGACCACGGAAACCTCCGGAATCTCGCTGGAAAAGAATTCTCAAGGCTGCGCTTCACGGCATCGGGGCCGCCGTCCTGCTCGCCGCCGGAACGATTTGGACCATCCGACAACAGCATCCAAAGTTTGTACAGCCCGGCGAGCTGCTTCACCTTCCACCAGCTCTGGTGACCGCGGTTACACCGGGTACCGAGCTTACACCGCCGCCGCCGACAGACTCCGCGGCGCAGCTGGAGATAAAGAAGGTCGCTTACTCCCTCCGGAAGTACACCAACGACACCGTGCTGGCAAAGAGGATTGCCTCAGCGATTGTCGTCCAAGGAGGGAAGAAAAAAATCGATCCCGCGCTTCTTGTCGGCGTGGTCCTCACCGAGGACGCCAAGCTCGATCCGAACGCGAAGAGTTTTGTCGGCGCGCGCGGTTTGATGCAGGTGATGCCGTTTCATGCCGGAAAGTGGGCGGGATGCACTTCCGCCGATCTTTTCTCGATCGATTCCAACATCTGCCACGGCACGAGCATCCTCGCCGATCTGATCAAGCGCTCGCCGAGCGTTGCCAGTGCGCTGCAGCGATACAATGGTTGCGTGAGGGGAACGAACACGCCGAATTGCCACACCTATTCAGGTAAGGTCCTCAAATTCGCCGAGCAGGCGGCAACCTCGATGCTCAGTTTCGGGATATCGGAGTAAAGCCCGCTTGGCGGGGCCTAAATTCGTCAACCAAGTGTTTAGATGGCAGGAAAATCCAGCGGTGCCGCAAGTAATTGTGGCACCGCATTTTAGCACTTAAAGGGGTCACATTCGTGCTATTTTTGGGCTTAAACAGGCCTATCTTGTTGCAAAACTTTTTCTTGACCCAATCCGTCAGTATAGGTACCGTAATACGTATCTCAGCAGTGGCATTATCACAATAGATTCACCATGGCAGAATGGATAGGACGGGAGCTCGAGCGAATCAGAAAGCTCA
>DASWCL010000012.1:0-3658 GCA_036390135.1 Binatia bacterium | reverse complement strand
CTCCATGATGGATCTCGCTGACCGAAGAGAGATCTCGTGCTCGCCGCTTCGGCCGCCTTGCAGGACTGCTATTCGTAATTTCACGCTCAGAACTCCGCCGAGCCCGGCGTCCTCGGGAATGGGATTACGTCGCGGATATTTTTCAGACCGGTGAGATACATCATCATGCGCTCCAGGCCGAGGCCGAAGCCGGCGTGGGGAACCGTACCATAGCGGCGCAAGTCGAGATACCACCAGTAAGGTTTTTCGTCCAATCCCGCATCGCGTAACCGCTGCAGCAAAACATCGTGGCGCTCTTCGCGCTGGCTGCCGCCGATGATCTCGCCGACCCGCGGCACGAGCACGTCCATCGCGCGCACGGTTTTGTCGTCGTCGTTGGCGCGCATATAAAACGCCTTGATCGCCTTTGGATAATCCGTGACGATCAGCGGTTTTTTGAAAACCTCTTCGGACAAAAAGCGCTCGTGTTCGGTTTGCAGGTCGTTGCCCCACTCGGCGGGAAACTCCCAGCTCCTGCCTGATTTCTTCAGCTCGGTGATGGCCTCGGTGTACGTGATGTGGCCGAAGCTCGACTCGGCGACATGCTCCAACGTCGCCAGCACGGATTTCTCGATGAATTGATTGAAGAACTCCAAATCTTCCCGGCAGTGTTCGAGGACAGAGCGAATAATATATTTCAAAAACTCTTCGGCCAGCCGCATGTTGTCCGGGAGCTCGTAGAAAGCCATCTCTGGCTCGATCATCCAAAACTCGGCCAAGTGGCGCGGCGTATTGCTGTTCTCGGCGCGAAACGTCGGGCCAAAGGTGTAAACTTTAGAGAACGCCGATGCGAAAATTTCGCCTTCGAGTTGCCCGCTCACGGTGAGGTAGGCAGGCTTGGCGAAAAAATCTTGCTGCCAATCGACCTTGCCGTCGGGCGCGAGCGGCGGTTGCTGCAAATTGAGCGTCGTCACGCCGAACATTTGTCCGGCGCCTTCGCAGTCCGAGGTCGTAATGATCGGCGTCTGCACATAGATAAAATCGCGTTCCTGAAAAAAAGTATGGATCGCGTGAGTAAGCGCATTGCGGACGCGGAAGGCGGCGCCGAAGGTGTTGCTGCGCACGCGCAGGTGGGAAATCTCCCGAAGAAATTCCAGCGTGTGTCCTTTTTTTTGGAGCGGGTAAGTTGTGGAGTCCGCCGTGCCGTAAACCTGAATTGCCGCGACCTTGAGCTCGACCGCCTGACCCTTTGCCGGCGACTCCACCAATACGCCGACAGCTTCGATGCTGCTGCCGGTGGTGATTTGTTTCAGCGTGTCTTCTGCAATGACTCCGGCGTCGACGACAAGCTGCATGCTTTTAAAGCGCGAGCCGTCGTTCAGCTCGATGAACGTGATCCCTTTGGAATCACGCCGCGAGCGCACCCAGCCGCGCAAGGTGATTTCGTTGCCGACCGATAAATTAAACGCTTGTTTTACAGAGACGAATTGTCCGATCATATGCGCCAAGTATCGGATAAATTTGTCAGGTGTCAACCGTTGCCGTTTTAGCGGCGGTTTTTGGTGAGGAATTGTCGTTCGCAAAGAGCCTGAAACTCGGCGAGGATGGTAATCTGGTCTGAGCTTTTGTCGTCGCGAATTCTCTTGATGCGCGCGAAGCGCAGGGCGAATCCCGAGCTGTACTGTACGTGACTTCGACGACAACCGTCGGTTAAGGCTTCAGGTTCAAAGTAGAAACGTCCATTTGGTCATTGCCCGGCACGATCTCCAGACGAAGCATCGGTCTCGGCGGCGGCAGGTGCTCCCAGGCTTGGCAGGTCTGCCGCTTCTGCTCGTCGGCGCTGATCGTCGAAGAAGCGCCAATCACCACGCGGGAAGAGCGGAGTTTCCGAGCTGCTTCGAGAATCAACTCGTAGGGCTCTTTGCCGGCAACGGCCATCAAGGACACCGGCTTGCCGATTTTTTCCGCGATGTGGACTGCCCGACTGAAAATGAGCGTCTCGTAATCGCCGACCACCTGATCGGCTTGCTTTTCTAAGTCTCCGCTCTCCGCGGGAGCGTTAACATTCACCGCCAGCACGACGACATCCGCGTTATCAGGGTCGATCTCTTCCAAAGTTTTCTGGAGATGGCGCAAGCCGTGCAGTTCATCCACCGCCACCAGGATGTTTCCCGGACGCACGCCGAGCGTTTCCGGCGAAAGATTCTGCCGCGTTTCGAGGCGAAACCTCTCCAGCTCACCCACTTCGATCACGCGGCGCGGACCGATTTTTTTCGTAGGCTCGTAGCGCTTTTCTGAAACCGTGAAGACGGCAAATAAGACAGCAGTGAAAATGACTCCCGAAATCGTCGCTGTTTGTTTGGTCAGCACATTGACAATGGCGAGCAAGAAAAGCACCGCCGTGATAAGGATCACGCCCACCGGGACTTCGATTCCTCTGATACGGAAGTTGAGCGGAACTTTCCACCGTTTTGCCTTCGGCTCGGTGAAGCGGAGAACGACGACGGCGAGAGATTTCATGGCAAAGCTCCAGACAACACCAAATGCGTATGCCTCGCCTAAGACATAGACGTTACCGCGGCTGATGAGAATCGTCACCAGCTGCAAAATGATGATCAGATTGATGATGCGATACGTGGTGCCGTAATTTCGATGGGGTGTCCGAAACCAGTCCGGCAGCACGCCGTCTTCGGCCACCCGGTTGAGCACGCCGTTGGAGCCGATGATCGCGGTGTTGACCGCTCCGGAGAGGATCAACGTGCCGACGAGGACGACAAAGGCATGGAAGGCGAGCTTCAGCGGCAACGGTCCTGCCAAAAATATAGCAATGCCACTGATCAGGTTGTCGAAATATTTGCTGCGCTCGGCGTCGGGGATAATCATCACCGCAAAGAAGGAGACGAACGACGTGAGCACCAGACTGTAGAGAAAGATCACCAAGCCGGTGCGGACCAAATTTTGGTGCTTTGGCGCCTCGATTTCCCGATAAACCTGGGCCAGACTCTCCTCGCCGCTCATCGCCAAGAGCGAGTGGCCGAGACCGATCAGGATAGCAACGATGGTGATGCTGGGAGCCGCTGTTCCTCTCAGCCATCCGAGCGCCTCGTCGCCGAATCTCAAGTTGGCCGGAGTCGGCGCGGGTACCGGCTGGTAGCCCGCCGAGAAGATCGTGACCAGGCACCAGACGATCAGGATCACGACCATCACAGTAGTGACTTGCATGATGCGGAGCGCCTTGGCGCTCGAGAACGGGATGCCGATACGATTACTGTGCCAGAAGTAAAGCGTGACGAGGATCGCGAAGGGTACCGCGAAGAATGGCGCGGGCACCTGCAGCCATGCAACGCCGAAGTATTTGCCCGATTCATTGATCAATCCGGCCAGGTATTGACCCGCGCTCACGGCGCTGATGGGCCCGGTCAAAATATAATCGAACATCAGAGCCGAGACCGAGAACTTGGCAGCGGCGGGGCCCATCGCTTCGCGCACGACCCGGTAGACGCCACCGCGCACGAACATGCTGCAGCTTTCGATATAGACCGCGCGCGAACCGCGTAGGAGAAGAGCATGATCGCCAGGATGAACCATGGCGCCGCTTTGCCGATCGCCTTCTCGGCAATGCCGCCGACATAATAAGCCGAAGAGCCAAGATCGCTGAGGACGATGGCCGCTGCCCTCC
>DASWCL010000011.1:0-5164 GCA_036390135.1 Binatia bacterium | reverse complement strand
TCATCGTAAAGAAGGACGGAGCCATCTACTTTACTGACGGGTTTGGCGGCCTGCGTCTGAGAGAAAAAGATCCCAGGAAGGAGTTGGATTTCAACGGCGTTTACATGCTCAAGGACGGCAAGGTGAGCTTGGTGATCAACGATATACCAAACACGAATGGGCTTGCCTTTTCGCCGGACGAAAAATATCTCTATGCCAATGGCAGCCGCGATAAGTTCGTCAAGCGCTATGAGGTCCAGCCAAACGGCACGCTCACGAACGGCATGATGTTCATCGACATCAGCAAAGACCCGACGCCCGGAATCACCGACGGCCTAAGAGTCGATAGCAGGGGCAACCTTTATGAAACAGCCGCCGGCGGGGTTTGGATTATCTCGCCGGAGGGCAAACATCTGGGCACGATTCTCACGCCGGAACTCGCCGCCAATGTCGAATTCGGCGACGCCGATCGTAAGACGCTCTATATTGCCGCGCGGACGAGCATCTATAAAATTCGCGTAAACACGCCGGGCATTCCGTAATGAGATGGCCACGGTTGGTTATTTTCCCGGCTTCCACCCCGCCGCATCCAACTCGGCGTTGATCTTGCGCGCTAGAGAATAGGTATAGATTTTCTCAGTCGCTGGCGTTTCCTTGGGCGCCAAGACCTTGAGCGCTTGGTCGAGATATTTTTTCTGCAGGTCGACGTTTACAGTTCCATCGGCGGTCATGATCGGCCGCACCTGATCGTAGTACTGTCCGGCAAGATCTTCTTTCAGCTTCATATAGCGTAGCAAGATCGGAATCGTACCCGCTTTGTTTTCTCTCGCGTAGCGCAGCCCTTTGAGGGTGCCGCGGACAAATTTTTCGACCAAAGTGGGATCGGATTGAAGGATTCTTTCGTGCGCTAGAATGCTTCCTTGCAGCTCGACAAAATCTTCTTTCAGATACGATACCAGCTCGCGAAAGCCCGCCTCTTTCACCATGAAATTAAACGGTGGACTGATCGTGCCGGCATCCACCGTGCCTGCGCGAAGCGCAGTAGCGACCGTCGATGGTAAACCCAAGGCCAGAATCGTCGCGTCTCGACCGCCTTCCAGACCATTGCGCTTGAGCGTCTCGCGTAGGAGATTGTCCGGCCCGCTGCCGAGACCTGTCACGCCGATCTTCTTTCCTTTGAGGGCTTTGACCTCTTGGAACTCCGGCTTGGCGTAAAGCCAGAACATCGGCCGAAAAAAGCTCGTGTACATAAACCGCAGCGGCACCCCACCGAGAATCGCGGTAAATCCGGCGCCGCTCATCGAAGCGAAATCCGCGTTGCCGCCGATCAGCGCTGATATGCCGAGCGTGTCTCTCATGACGACTAAATTTACATCCAGACCTTCCTCCTGGTAGTAACCTCTCTCCTTGGCTGCAGTGAAGGCGATCACCACCATGCTGAGCGTCGGCACTGCTACGTTTACCGTCCGCGCTTCCGCCTTTGCAAAAATCCCAACGATGCTTAGAAAACAGAGAAGAAATTTTACTCGCATCAATCCCGACCTCCTTCTCTAACTCTAACCGCGCCCCTATGCCGGCGCTGCTAGGCAACGGTGTAAGGAACCTCAAAACCGTGCTGCTCATTCCAATCGGTGGCGACAAAAGATTGCCCCGTTATGCCCCTCGACTCCTCCGAGGCGAGATAGACGGCGCAGGCGCGGACAATTTCCGGGCTAAGCATGCGCACGCCGCGATTGCCGGGAATGTTTCTGATCGCTTCGGTGGCGACGATCCCACCCGGATCGAGACAGTTCGCTCGGATGTTGCAAGCTTGGTTCTCTAACGCCAGCACCTGCGTCAGTCCTTCGACGCCGAACTTCGCCGCGGAGTACGGTCCTCTCAGCAATTTGCCCCTTTTCCCCTGGGGCGAGGAAATATTGATGATCGATCCGCCGCTCTGCGGCCGCATAAGCTTGAGCGCCTCCCTGCTGCACAAAAAAGTTCCGTTGAGATTCGTGTCCACAACTTTGAGCCAAACATCTAGCGGCGTCTCGGCGACCTCGAGATTGACCGGTCCCCCGCGCGGCCACGCAAAACCGGCATTGTTGACCACCACATCGATGCGGCCGAACTTTTGTTCGATCGCGCCGAACAAATTCACCACATCCCGCTCCATGGTGACGTCTGCCTTGACGCCGAGGACTCTCTCAGGCAGCAAGTTTATTCTCGCCACCGCATCATCGACATCCACCCGGCGCAAATCACAGAGCGCGACCTTCGCCCCTTCCTCGGCAAACGCCCGAACGAGTTCCCAACCGATGCCGCGAACCGATCCGGTAACCAGCGTGACCTTGTCTTGCAACTTCATTGTCAACGACACCCGGATACGATATTTAGGAGCCTGTTAAATGATACGCGCGCTTGCAACGCTACCCTCGAGCCTCGAATCGGATGAGACATCCGCCGGACGAAGCTACAAGCTCTCGTCCGCGAGCACAAGAGCTTGTTCCCAGCGTCGCCGCGGGAACAATGCTCGATCATCAAACCGCGGTGGCTCGAGACGATTCTGATCGCAGCTTTCTTTCTACGTTTATGATTCGTCAAAATCACTCAGGAGATTATGCCAATGGCACCCGTGAAGCGTAAAAATATCAGCGGCCGAAAAAAACTACGCTATCAAGACCTCGTCTCGACGCGACCGGGCAGTCTCGCCGGCACGTTCATGCGCCGCTTTTGGCAGCCTATTCATCGCGCCGAAGAGCTTCGTCCCGGCCAGGCCAAACCGATCACGATCATGAGCGAGCGTTTTACACTCTATCGCAGTGAAACCGGCACCCCGAACGTCGTAGAATTTCGCTGCCCACATCGCGGCACACAACTCTCCGCCGGCTGGGTCGAAGGCGATTCTATTCGCTGCATGTACCACGGCTGGCTGTTCAACGGCGTCGGTCAGTGCACCGAGCAGCCGGCGGAAGAAAAATCGTTCGCGGCAAAAATCCGCATAAGAAGCTACCCGACTCGGCAATACCTCGGTTTGATCTTTGCCTACTTCGGCGTCGGTGAAGCGCCGCCTTTTCCCCTCTACCCGCACATGGAAGAGGACGGCGTGCTCGAAGTCTTGTCAACCGAAGTATGGCCGTGCAATTTTTTCCAGCGCATCGATAACAACGGCGACACTTATCACGTGCCCTTCGTTCACCGCGGCGCATACTCGGCTTCCGCCGCCAACAACCGCAGCGGCCTGCCAGAGATTTCCAAAGAAGAAAGTCCATGGGGAACGACGTCCTATGCCAGTTTTGCTCAAGGCTGGCGCAATGTTTTTCACTTCTTCATGCCCAACGTTTATGCATTTCGAAATCCATCCCCGGAACCGGAGTGTGGGTCGGAAGACCGCATGCAATGGGACGTGCCGCTTGATGATCAGCACTCGTTGGAATTTCGCCTGCGGCGCCTGCCGCTCAGCGGCGAAGCCGCGGACAAATACCGGGCGCGCCGCGATGCTGCTGCCACCGAGCCAAAAATTTCCGTCGCGCAAATGGGCGAGGCCGTGCTGTCGGGTAAGCTAGGTTTTCAAGACCTGGATCATTTCTTCAAAGACAAGATTTCTCTTGTGCATACCCAAGACTACGTCGCCCAAGTCGGACAGGGCTCCCTCGCGGCTCGCCCGCAAGAACATCTCGGCCGCTCCGATGTCGGCGTCATTCTGTTCCGTAAAATTTGGGGAAGGGAGCTGCGCGCCTTGGCCGAGGGAAGGCCGCTGAAGAAATGGGTCTTGCCTCAAGACGCCGAGATCAAGTTTCAGGAGGAGCCAGAAAAGCTGCGCCGCAGCGGGCGAGGATGAGCATCGGAATCGGTATGCTTGAAGTCGAAACCTAGTCACGTCCACAATCGTACAGCCTAATCGGTCGAGCACATGTCCTATTTTCCTGCCTCATCAACCTTATCCCGGATTCTAATTTCGCTTCACCTCGTGGGAGCCTCGGTTTGGATCGGCGGCCACCTGGTGTTGGCGACGACCCTTCTTCCACGAGCGCTACGTCATCGTGACCCATCCATCATCCTCGACTTCGAGAAGTGATTCGAACGGATCGCTTTACCGTCACTTTTGCTCCAAGTGTTCACCGGCCTTTTGCTCGCCTCTCGCTGGCTGCCGGAGCTCAGCGCCTGGGTTAGTTTGGATTCGAATGCGTCGATCTACGTTGCCACCAAATTGTCGCTTTTGACGGCTACCCTCGGCTTGGCGCTCAACGCAAAATTTCGCGTGATTGCCAATATCAATCGGGATAACCTGGATAGGCTCGCCTGGCACATCGTTTTAGTCACTATGATGTCTATCGGTTTTCTCCTCGCTGGAGTTGCGATTCGCACCGGCGGCCTTTTCTCAATCGGGCGACCCTGCGCCCGATGGCTTGGAAGCAAATCCTAAGGACTCAGCGGTGCGGCGAAGGCCAATTCTTATTCCAGAGCTCAGGGGGTTGCCAAATATATCGCTACACGATAATATCGTTGTGCGATATGTTTTATGGAAATTAGATGCCACCAAACGGATTTCCGCGCCATGGCTGAGCTCCGTTATCAGATCCGCCGCTTCATGCGGTTCAGTGAGAATGCCGCGCAGCAGGCGGGCATGGAACCCCAACAACACCAGTTGCTGTTGGCCCTGAAGGGCTTGCCGCGCGGCATGAAACCGAGCATCGGCGTTTTAGCAGAGAGGTTGCAACTGCAGCATCACAGCACCGTCGGGTTGGTCGATCGACTGGTGGAGAGAGGATTCCTGGTTCGCTTACGGGCCACCGATGACCGGCGTCACGTGCTGATCAAGTTGACTCGTGACGGCGAGGAATGCCTGCGCCGCCTGGCCTCGCATCATCTCCAAGAACTGTGCTCCGTCGGGCCCGAGTTCCTTACGATATTGCAAAGCCTGATGGAAAGCGTCGCGGTATCTTAGCAAGTATGAGGATTTGGGAACCAAAAATAATCTCAAGAAAGGAGAAGAAGAATGGCGAATCAAAACGAAACGGCTCAGGAGGTGCTGCTCGACGTCAGAGTCGCGGACGCTGCGCGCTGGTATAAATTTTACTTAAACCAGGAAAAGAAAATCCTCGGCACCTTGTCAGTGGGAATCTTCCTGATTATTTGGGAGTTGACCGGCAACGTTTTTCAGTGGATCAATCCGATGTTCATGAGCTCGCCGTCGCTTATTTTC
>DASWCL010000010.1:0-11803 GCA_036390135.1 Binatia bacterium | reverse complement strand
GCAACTTTGCAACGAGCGAAAGCTCTATAGCCGGAAGCTGACGAGAGGCGCGTCGGCCAAATCCACCTGCTGATTCAGCACTCGCAAAACGGCGGCAACCTCAGCTTCATCTGTTCTTAATCCGCTGTTCATGAACGCGTGATACTCGATGGAACTTCAAAAAACATTCGGAAGGCAAACCGATACCGATGATAAAACTGACCCATCCCCCTTTGGCTCGACTTGTCGCAGCGCTTGGCTTTTCGCTTCCATTGACATTGCTCGCGGCGCCGTCCTTCGCGCAAAACAAAGTGCTCGCCACTTACACGTTTCCCGATACACCGATTAAGGATTTTCAGAACAAGAGATTTCCCGGCAACATCACTAACGATCACAAGGTACTTCTCGGTTCGGTGGGCAGTGACTTATGGCACGGTTCCAACGATCCGCGCGATGAGTTTTGGATGTTAACTGACCGCGGCCCCAATGGGGAAATCCAAGTCGACGGCAAGAATCGGCGCACCTTTTGGGTGCCGGAATTCAACCCGACGATCCTCAGAGTGATAATTGAAGATCATACGATCAAAGTTCTCGAAGCGATTTCGTTCGTCGGTCAATCAGGTAAGCCGGTAACCGGTCTTTCGAACCTAAATGGGCTGGACGAAACGCCATACAACTACTCGGCCAAGGAACCGCTGCCGTTTAATCTCAACGGGCTCGACACCGAAGGCCTCGTTCGAACCAGCAGCGGCGATTTTTGGATTGTCGAAGAGTATAGTCCGTCGATCGTGCACGCGGACCGAACCGGGAAGATTTTGAAACGGTATATCCCGCAAGGCCATAGTCTTGAAGGCACCGACTATCCAGTCGCGAAGGTTTTGCCGGCCATCTACGGCAAGAGAAAGATCAATCGAGGCTTCGAAGGCGTGGCGCTAAGCGCCGACGAAAAAAAACTCTACATGGTGCTGCAAAGCCCGCTCGCAAATCCGGATAGAAAGACCGGCGACGCCTCACGCAATACACGCGTGCTGGCATTCGATATCCCAACCGAGAAAGTTACCGCCGAGTATGCGTATCGATTCGACGTGTCCAAGGAATTCGATCCCAATCCCAAGAACACTCCCGACGAGATGAAGCTTTCCGGCGTTGTCGCCGTCAATCCGACCACGCTGCTCGTTCTCGAGCGCACGGATTTGGTTGCCAAACTTTACAGCGTGGACATGAGTCAGGCGACTAACATTCTCATGACCCCATGGGACGATTCGAAAACCTCTCCAGCACTGGAAGCGCTCGACGATCCGTTGAAGACGGAGGTGCGAGTACTGCCAAAAACTCTTGTGCTTGATTTAAGCTCTCTGAAAGGCGTGCCCGAGAAGATCGAAGGAGTCGCCTTGATTGACAGCAATACCGTCGCCATCGCCAACGACAACGATTTTGACAGCGAAGAGAGTCAATACGACGCCGAAGGCAATAACATTGGCAAGGGAAAGAAGAGCCAAATTCTTTTGATTCATCTCGACAAACCGCTGCCTTTGCCAGCGGAAAACGCCTCGGCCCGCTGAAGCGCCGAACGGGATCGATCACTGATAGCCGAAGGCGCACTGCATTCCGCGACCGACCGATTCGGACCGTGCGCTTAGGGACGGTTCCCTTCGGCAACTGGGATTGTTGATTTTTCGATCTGCCGGCAAACGACTTTCTACGCGCCAGCAAATCATTTCACGTAAGCAAGATCCCTATCGATCCAACCACCCAGCGGTGCAAGAATAGGTTGGACATTTTCCCGCCTCGGGAGTATGGAAGGAGAAACAAATGTCATGGATGCCCTTGGCCAACTTCCACTGCAGTCATGCGGCAGTTAGGAGGATTCCTCGATGAAACGAAGACCAGCGAGAGTTTACAGAGCTAATCAAGCATATATTTCGGTTATTCCGTCTATACTGTTGCTGTTTCTAATCAACGTTATACCGGCTTCGGCAGACACGGTGCGGATTTACGTCACGAACAGCGCTGGGGACAGTGTTCATGTGATCGACCCGGCCACCAACAAGGTCGCCCAAGTGATCAAGGGTATCGAGGGAGCGCATGGAATTAATTTCGCGCCCGACGGCTCGCGGGTCTACATCAGCAACGAAGCGGACAGCACCCTCGATGTCGTCGATCGAAAGGCCGGCAAGATCGTCAAAAAGGTCTCTCTCAGCGGCCATCCGAACAACATCGCGGTGACCAAAGACGGGAGCCGCGTCGTGGTCGCGATCGCCGAGCAGACCGGCGCGCTCGATTTCATCGACACAGTTTCGCTGGTCAGAGCCAAAACCGTCCCAGTGAACGGCCGCCAGCACAATGTCTATGTGACGCCTGACGGTCAATATTCAGTTTCGGGATCGACGCGAACGGGCGTGATCTCGGTAGTCGATCTGCAAACCGAGCAGCCTGCCTGGGAGGTCAAGCTTGACGCCGGCATTCGTCCCATGACCTTCGAAGTCAATCCCGATGGCTCGACGCGCCGGATCTACGCGCAGCTTTCTGATCTTAACGGGTTTGCGGTCGTCGATTTTGCCGCGCGCAAGGAAGTCGACAGGATCAAGCTGCCCGACGATCCCAACGGTTACGGCGCGCAGGAGAATCGTTTGGGCTCGCCGTCCCACGGCATCGGCGTCGCGCCCGACGGCAAAACTCTCTGGGTCACTAGTTTGTCCGCCAACGCGGTCTTCGTTTACGCGCTGCCCGAGCTCAAATTACAGGGACACGTAGCACTGCCCGAGCTTAAACTCAAAGGATTCAGCCAACCGCTCGGCGCCCTGCCGAACTGGGTAACGTTTACGCCCGACGGCAAGTTTATTTATGTCTCCAATTCCGGAATTAAGTCGGTCTCG
Organism: Binatia bacterium; assembly: GCA_036390135.1. GTDB lineage: Bacteria > Desulfobacterota > Binatia > UBA9968 > UBA9968 > DP-20. The sequence continues at coordinate 8,948 of DASWCL010000010.1, read as the reverse complement.
GCGATCAGTACCAGCGCGATGAAAGTTGTCGCCAACATCCCGGTGGGCGAAGTGCCCAAGCGTATCAACACGTTGGTGATGCGCTGAAGCGCTGAAAAATTCTTGCAGTGTTTGCGGCTGACAGGCTATTTTTTCTCGCCGCGCACCCATTGAGCGAGGGTCTTCCAGTCAGGGTCGTTCTTCGAGGAGAATTGCCTGCCGCCGGAGTGAAACGCCAGTCCGCCAGCCTCAGGCGCGAGCGGTTGGAGTAGCAGCTTGCTCTTTTCCGGATCGCCGGCGACCACCAAGCCGGAGATGGTTTGAAAATTGCGCTGCGATTGTTCCTCATTCCAAGCTTTACTGCCAGGCGAAAGCTTCTGCAGCCGAAAAGCATTGTTGCTGTCCGCATGACAAACGTAACAACGGGCGTGGCCGGCGCGCTTCTTTAAGAAGATCGGCTCCACGCGGGTTTTAAAAAAGTCATAATCAAGAGCCATCTCCGCCGAGGACACCGATGTTGCCAGCAAGAGCACCGTCGTCGCAATTATCTGTCCGACACGATTCACCATCATAGTCGACCCCTTTTCCCGCTACGACCAATGCGGTGGTTTCAATTTCGGCGACCCTTAGCACAGGATCGGCGAGCCTGGCAATCAAACGTTTCCCGGCAATTGAAGTTTCCTTATAACTCCAGATCTAGCAGTGCCTCGGTCACGAGGGCAACGTCCGATCGCCGCTTCCAAGCACTCGCTGCATTAAAACCGTATCGACCCAGCGGCCGAGCTTAAAGCCGACGGAACAAAGGGTACCGGTCATGCGGAAACCAAGACTTTGATGCAGCGCGATGGACGCCACGTTGTTGCGGTCGCCGATGACGGCGATCATTTGCCGCCAACCGCCGGCTGAGCAGCGCTCGATGAGGGTGGAAAGCAAAGCCCGCCCAGCACCTTTTCGGGTCATTCGCGGATCGACGTAGATCGAATCTTCGATCGTATAGCGATACGCCGAGCGCTCGCGAAAAAGTGTCGCATAGCTGTAGCCGATCACCGCGCCATCGATCTCAGCGACGAGGAACGGTAACCGCAATGCGAGCGCCTGTTTGCGCCGGCGCTTGAGCTCGACGAGAGAAGGCGGCACCTCTTCAAAAGATCCCAAGCCGCACAGAACGTAGTGCGCGTATATCCGTCGCACCGCTTTCATGTCGGCCTCGATCGAATCGCGCACGACAATATGAACCATCGCAAATCTCGCATTTCTATCGTGAACGGTGAACTATATCGCCAAGGCCTTAGATTAATCGACAGGACGATCACGTGAAAGAGGTATACGTTGACCACATGAACACGGCGCGTCGATTCCATGCGCCTTTGGCGACCGCGCGCTAATCAATATCATATCCGCCGCATCGACGGCATTGACGCGGGTGGTTTTCTCCGAGTATGCTCCCGGCAAAATTATACTGTACGGAGGTGACTCATGTATGAGATCGGTGGCAAACAAATCCCGGCGACGTTGACGGAACTTGTCGATCCCAAGGGCGCGGCGCTGCTCATTTGGGACATGGAGTACGCAATCGGCCCCAACGCGTTTAATTACAAAGATATCCTGGCAAATCTAAAATCGTTGTCCGGGCTCGCCCGCCAGGTCGGTGTGCCAGTGTTCTACTCGGTGCAAACCGCCTTCGATTTGCTCAAAGAAGAAGCCGGCGTGTGGGTGCGCGTGCGCATGAAGCGCGCTAAGACGACGGACCCAAGCCAGCTTTTAAAAGAAAAAGATGATCCGCATGACCGGGAAATCGTCGAGGAACTAAAACCCCAGGCGAAGGATATCGTTTTCCAAAAGCGCCGTCCCGACGGTTTTGTCGGCACCGATTTCGATCTGATGTTGCGCAGCAACGGCGTGCGGACAATTTTAATCGGCGGCGTTGCCACCGAAGGCGGCGTCGAAGGCACGGCGCGCACCGCGCGCAATCTTGGCTACGACATCGTTATCTTGAAAGACTGCGTCGGCTCGCGCAATCGTGAGCTGCACGAGCTGGCATTGAAACTTATGGAGCAAACGCACTTCGATGTCGCTACCGCGGGAGAGGTCGCCGAGATCTGGCAGCGCAAATGAATCTGCGTCGTTCGATGCGCCAACTTTTATTTGGCGCGTCATTCATTTCGGTTTGCGCCTGCGCCCTCTACGGCGCTGATGAAAAGAATCTCGAGGCCGCCCGTAAAGAAGGTGCCGTGAGTTTTTACAGCACTATGGCGGCGACTGAGAGCAAGCTCTTGGCTGATGCTTTTCAAGTCAAACATCCCTATCTCAAGGTCGAGATCACACGGTTGGGCAGCGAAAAACTACTGCAGCGCATGCTGACCGAACATCGCGCCGGCCGTGGGTTGTCCGACGTCGTCAGCAACAGCGGCTTCGAAATGCATGTGCTGAACAAAGCGCGGCTCCTCGCCCGCTATCAATCGCCGGATTTCAATGCTTTCGTCGCCGACTCTAAGGACCGCGCGGGATATTGGGTGGATATGTATTCCAACGTTCGTGTCGTCACCTACAACACGCGGCTCGTGCCCAAGGAAAAGGTGCCGCGCAGCTACGAAGATCTCCTCGACCCGGTGTGGAAAGGCGCTATTGGTTTTCCCGAAGGCCAGTATGCGTGGTACGGCACGACGTTGCGCGTGATGGGAGAAGAAAAAGGCAGACAATTCATGCAGGCTCTGGCACGCCAAGAGCTTCAGTACCGCGCCTCGCAGGTGCTGATCACGCAATTCGTCGCTGCGGGAGAATTCAACTTGGGCTTTGTCTACGACAATCAGGTGTTGCGATTTAAGAAACAAGGCGCACCGCTGGGCGTGGCGCCGCTACCGTTCGTGACCAAGAACATGCACCCCCTCGGTCTCGCTGCCGCCGCGCCCCATCCAAATGCCGGCAAGTTGTTCATCGACTTCATGCTGTCGCGCGAGACACAGACCCTGATGAAAAATCTCGGGCGCGTGGTTTCTCGCTCTGACATCCCTCAGGACGATCTCGGCCGTTCTAAAATGATCGCCGACGACATCACGCTCGCCGACCGGTTAAATCCACTGATGGAAGAGTACAAGAAATATTTTCAATGAAGCCCATCAGACAGAGGGCGCGACGCGTCCCGTTGCGGCTGTCTTGATCGGCAACCGAGTGATAGGGTTGATTTGTCTTATTAGCCCTTAACGTTTTTAGAAAGGAGCAAATTTTATGGCCAGTCGAGTCAAAATTGATTGTCGGAAATATCCCAGTGATCAAGGCTGCACCGTGGCGATCTCCGGCGCCGTGGAAGAAGTCGTGGAGTTGGGATGGCTCCATGCAAAAATGCACCACGCGCACAAAGAAGAGGAAGAAAAAGCTCTCAAAGACTGGATCCGGAGCAACGCCGAAGCGGCGAGCGACTGAACCTTTCGGCGCGAGGCAAGGAGCTTCGTCGGCGCAGTGTGACACGGCATCATCAGGTCGACGACAGATCGATAAGGTTGCGATGATGGAATATACAAACGAAGATGTCGGCAATATCGTCCATTTGGAACACGTTAACCTTCAAGTTCCCGACCAAACTCTGGCCACGCTCTTTTACATTGTCGGGATGGGTTTTACCCGCGATCCATATTTCAACATCGGTGTTCACAATATGTGGGCGAACGTCGGCGAGCAGCAGTTTCACCTGCCGGTTCGGCCCGTGCAAGTAATTCACGGCCATGTCGGCATCGTCCTGCCCGATCTTGACTCGCTGAAGGAAAGGCTCGGCGCCGTCGAAACGCCGCTGGCGGGCACAAAATTCGGCTGGTCAGCCGAGACAACTCATACCGCGGTGACCTGCCCTTGGGGAAATCGTTTTCGCTGCTTTGCGCCCGATCCGAGATTCGGCGATATGGCGCTCGGAATTCCCTACATAGAATTCCTGGTCGAACGCGGTCGTGCCGCCGGCATCGCTCGATTCTATGACCGAGCGCTAGGCGCACCGACGATGACTGACTCCAGCGACGGTGGAATAAGCGCGCGCGTGAAGATCGGCCGCAATCAGTCTCTGGTCTTCCGCGAAACCGAGGAGCCGTGCGGTTCCTACGATGGGCACCACATCGCCATCTATGTCTCGAACTTTTCCCGTCCCTACGCGTTTCTCAAGGATCGCGGCCTGATATCGGAGCAGGTGCGCAATCATCAATTTCGCTTCAAAGAAGTCGTCGATCCCGTGGATGATCGTCGGATATTTCTGCTCGAGCATGAAATTCGCAGCTTGCATCATCCCATGTTTCATCGCTTTTTCGTCAATCGTAATCCCAATGAGTCGGCGCGCCGTTATCGGCGCGGGCGCGACGCGCTCATTCCGTACAGCTGATAGGGGCGCGATCCTAGGCGCGGCGGGCGCGTCAACTCTGTTTTCGCCACCCGCGATTGTTTCTGCGCGCATTGACGCTGGGCGCGATCTTTGGTTAAAGGATACTGAAACGAGAAGGGGGGAACGGCAATGAGGTTTACACTCGAATCATTCGCATCCGATGTTCACCGTATTCTGAAAGAAGATGCTAACCGGGCGGGGCGTGAAAAAGTGCGGGCGCTGGTGCAAGAGGCGCTCAAGGACGAACAATTTATTGCGACTTACATCAACGACAATACACCCGACCGCCAAATTATCTACGAAGATCCTGAACTGGGTTTCTGCGTCTGCGCCCATGTGAACCGCGACGCCCGAGAAGCCAATCCTCATGATCATGGCAGCTCATGGGCGATTTACGGCCAAGCGTTTGGCGAAACGGAAATGAGCGACTGGGAAATCATCGAGCCCGCCGCCGAAGGCAAACCGGGAAACGTCAGGCGCGCAAGGGTCTACGCGCTCAAACCAGGCATGGCGCATATTTACAACGAGGGCGACGTGCACTCGCCCAAACGAGTTGCCGCCACTGGCCTTCTTCGCATCGAGGGCAAAAACACGCAAAAGATGAAGCGGTTGGCTTACAAGGCGGTCTGACGCGCGCCATCTCGAAGTTCAATCGACCGAAGAACAGGGTCGAAAGTGACCAGTGGTGCCTGGCTCGCGCGCCACTTGGCTAACGTTTGAACAAACCTTCGAGACCGCGTCGAATCCTATCTTCAGTATTATTTTTCTTCTTTTTCTTGGTGTCACTTGGCGTCTCGTCATTCTCATTCTGTGCGCCGGAGTCTTTGCCGCCGCCGAGATAACGGTTTTGCAGGTCCTCGGTTCCTTTGCGCATAAAACCGCGCTGCACCATCTGCCCCAGAAGACGCGTATCAGGCTTAGGTCTCACGTTCGGCAGCCGACCGGTTAACGTAAACGGCACTTCGAGTTGTCCTTGGTTATTCAATAGATATTTCACTTCACGCGCCGATTGGCCGAGATCGGTGGATAGGCCCTGGGAAAAACTAAGCATGGCACGAAAGTCGACTTTCCGCGTGAAATCCGCCCAGCCGTTTCCCTGCACGACGAAGTCCGCCGCCGCCATGCGCAAATTCTTGACGTTCATCCGACTGTCAGCCAAATCGAAGTTGGCTTTCAATTCTTTGAACTCCGTATCCTTGGCGGTAAAAGTCTCCGGGTATTTCGCGCGCAGCGAGGGACTGATGATATTCGTTAAGCCCGGCATGCCGGTCATGCCATTGAGCGCACTGTCGGCGATATTGAAATTGAGCAGCGCGCCTTGCAACACTTCCGCGTCGCCTTGCCCGCGTAATGTTGGTTTAATAGCTTCCCAATTCTTGCCGCTCCCGGAAAGCTTCATATCGGCATTCAGCTTTCCGCGAATATCGCGTTCGGCTTTGGCGTCCAGCGCCGTATAGAGCTCTTTGACGTCGATGCCCTGAACTTTCGACGCGACGGAAAAACGCGGCACCGGCTCTTTGAATGAATACTCGCCTTCCACCTGCACGTTGCCGCTCAAGGCGTTTACCCGCAGGCTCTTGATATTGGCTACTTTGTCCGCAAGGGAAAGCGTCGCGTCGAGTCCTTTGTAGGCGACATTGTAAAGCTTGCCGTCCGCCGAGATGAGCTTCCCTTGATACACCATGTTGCCGCCGGCCATGCTGAATTGTCCCTCGCTCTGCAAATTGTGGATCACATCGGCCTTGCGCTCCTCGGTAAGCGACACATTGTAGTCTGCCGGCCAAAGCTCAGGCGTCGACATTTTATAAGAGAAAGTGAGTGGCGCAAACTTCTCGATCGTCGCCGCCAAGCGAATTTGCGATTTCCCCAAGCTCAAGGTCATGTCGCTGATATCCGCTCTTTGTCCAGTGAAATTGATTTTCGTGTCGAGGTTTTCGATGGCCTTGGGAAACTCTGGCGGTTTGGCGCTCGCTTTCTTAAGACTAAGCGTGCCCTGGATTTGTGGCACGGCTCCTTTGCCGACTTTACCGCGCACGGTCGCCTTGACGTCCATGGTGCCTGCCAATTGGTAGCTTGCGATGGCGGGAATAATTTTGTCCCAGCCTTCGAGATTCGCCGGTTGAGAATCAATCGATAAATTAAGCACGGTCACGTCGCCGAACTGAACGTCTCCCGCGGTGATAAGCTCCAAGGTGTGAAGCTTCAGCCGACCTCTGCGGATCGTGACTTTGTCGGCGCCATAGCGCGCATCGGCGCTGAGCATCAGCGGAATGCCTGCGGCCTTTTGAAAGCTTTTGCCGTAGCGCAGAGCACCGTTGGTGCCTTCGATCTCGCCATTGAGCGCCAGATCTTTCAGCGTTCCCTGGAACTTTAAATCTTTAATCCGAAACACGCCGGAGAGATCAAGATCCCTGGGTAAAGCGGTTTTTAATTTTGGCAGTGCTGCCTTCAGCTGGGTCGTATCGAGCGGATCGACGTCAATCTCACCGTCCACGGGAAACTGTTTGAACTCTCCGCCGGTGCGTAGCGGGCCAATCTTGCTCGCAAGCTTCAGGTTCTGTTTATCGGCAAAAACCGCCGCCGCAAGCTTGACGCTGAAGGGCTTATCGAAATCGAGATCTTCGACCTTGAGATCGATTTGGCGCAGTTGCAGATCGGTGCCGTCCTTCTTGTCGATGTAACGGACGTTTCCCCCGGAAATATCGACGAGGGAGATCAGGAACGCAGACTCAGTTTCCTCTTTGGGCGTGGGTTCCTTTTTTGCTTTTTCGCCGGCTTCTTTTTTCTCCTTAATCTTCTTTCCGATGGTGGAGAAATTGAAGTTCCCGTCCGGATTGCGGACGACCTGAATTACTGGCTCATGCAGAATTGCTCTTTTAACCTGCACGCTCTTCTTCAGCAGAGGCCAAAATTTGACAATAACCTGGAGATCCTTCGCGCGCACGAAATCGCCCGAGGCATAGGCGGGGTCTTCAGCCATGGTGAAATTGGTGAGCCGCGCGCCGAGACCGCTGAACAGCGTCGCTTGCACTTCGCCGACCGATATTTTTCGCCCCAGGGATTGCTCGGCTTGCTCTATCAAATAACTTTTATTGCGCGCGATCAGCGCGTTGATATTGAGTAGCGCGATGAAGACGACGGCAACCAGAATGATCAATGCACCGCCGGTGATGATCCATTTACGCATTCAAATTCTCCTAGAGATGGCGAAACGCGTTATCTTCGACCGCGCCGCTGTGGCCCGGAGCCTGATCGCGACTACTAATTGCTGAAATGAAGAATACCGTCGGCATCGAGAATGGATAGCATGGCGTTTTCTAAGAAGAAGTTTAACCAGAACTGACCGTGCGCGCAACCGAGCGGCCGGCACCGTCTATCAAGCGGCGACGGAAGGAAAGATAAGGCAAGTCATCCGCGGCTTCTTAGAGAGCGACGGCGCCACACTGCCGACAACCACGAAATCAGTAGCCGTCGCTCGGACAGGTAGCGTCCCGGCGCTGTTCAGCCGCCTTCGGTATTTTGCTCCGACGGCGCCGGGTGGGTCAATCGCTGCCGTACTTCCATTAGCTGCGGTGAAGGCCGGCCGATGTGAATATGCGCGCCAGTGGACATGCTCGGCACCTTACCTCGAAAGGCTAAGAACGGAATGCCGGCTTTGCGCAAGTACGCCATCAAGCCGCGGCCCTCAGCACTGTCGGGCGAGACCGCGACATCGACTGCTTCGCGGTGATCGAATCCCATGCGGTTATGGGTCAACGACTGGCCCATGGCGCTCACCGGCAGCCGGTGGCCAAAATGCGCTCGGTAGAACTCGGCGATCTTGCCGATACCCGCAGGCAACCACCTGGCAGGGCCATTATAACGGATCAACGTCGGTGTCTCATCAGAGGCTCCCAGCGCTAGCTTCGGCAGTCGCGCCATTTCTTCCTCAGCAACTTCCTCCGTGAGCGACAGGGCGACGTTGTCTTCGGCGATCAACTGGCGGATCCTCTCAGTTTCCAGCCGTGTGTTGGTCATTGTTTGCTGGCTGTTTTCCAAATCTCTCTGGGAAATCAAATTCTGATCGTAGAGTTTTCTTTTTATTTCAAAATCGGCGGTCTCATTGGCCAATTTTGTCTCGTAGACTGGCAGCGCATCATTCAGCTGTTGCCGTGACGCTTTCATGCGCTCAATGAGCATCTTGCGCGTCGCCTGGAGTTTCTTCTGCGGTGAGGCGGCCGCGGTTGAGCGCTTGACCGCTGGGGACACGCGTTTCTTGTTGGCTTCCGCACCAGAAATTGGCGTCGAAGACAGAATCGGTAGTCCGGCAATTAGAAAAAAAAGAATCGCAGGTTTCATCATGGAATCATTCGCAGAACATTCGTTCGACGAGTAACGAGACGGTCCCCGACGACACGTGTAGATTAGGAACAAATTACATGCCAGATCATAGTTCTTCGAACTAACAACTACTTACGGCAGCTCTGCAGCGGCAGGAAATAATCAGGATTGCCTTCAGGAAGGAAATTACAGACAGGATTTTTGGGACAGGAAGTAAGAACCGTTGCGACTCACCGCGCTTGATTAGCCAACCACTCAGTTCTCATAGCATATAGCGAATCGTTAGGGT
>DASWCL010000009.1:0-28049 GCA_036390135.1 Binatia bacterium | reverse complement strand
GGGAACTCGCCTTTTAGCTTTCGGTTGTAAGGCATACAGGCGTCGATCAAGATGCGATTGTTGAAATTACCCGGTAAAAACATCGGATCGCGTCCTGAGGACCACGCTTTCTGCACCAAATCAATATCGGTCATCGGATCGAAGCGCGTGCCCATCGCCCACAACACCTGATCGATATCAGAACAGTCAACGTCGTCGTCGACGACCACGGTCCATTTACCGTTGTAGGCGCCGGCCATGCAATTGGACGCGACGTGCAGTACGTTGCGGGCGTGACCGGGATAGCGCTGGCGAATTTGGATCGCGGTGAATCGGGTCGCCGGCGCGCCCTCGTGATTCCACACGCCGAGAATTTCCGGCAAACCGCAAGCTTCCAGGGCGTTCCAGATCTCCGCAGCGCCGGCGATGCCCTTGAGCAAACCGGTTTCGTCGACGGGCTTGTGCTGCGGCGCGCAGGTAAGAATCGGGTTGTTGCGGTACAAGACCGTCTTAACGTTTAAGTAGGGCCGCGGCACGACGTCGTCGGAGTAATAGCCCATCCATTCGCCGAACGGCCCTTCGGGTTGGCTCTGGCCCGGCACCGCTTCGCCTTCGATAACGATCTCGGCGTCGGCAGGAATCGGAAAACCAGTGAACGGTCCCTTCACAACTTCCACCGGTTCGCCGCGGATGCCGCCGGCGAAATCATATTCGGAGACTCCGGATGGCAAGGGGCTGGCCGAAAGCATGTAGAGCAACGGATCCTGGCCGCAGACGATGGCGAATTTGCAACTCTGGCCGCGCTCGAAATATTTGTCGCGATGAATTCGGCCGTGCTTTCCTTCGGTGATCTGGCAGCCGATCGTTTGGCCGTCGTAGACCTCGCAGCGATAGGCGCCAAAGTTGTACCAATCGGCGTCGGGATCTTTGGTGATACACATATCGGCGGTGCCGATGTAGCGATGAGTGTCGGCCTGATGATGGATCGGTACCGGCAGCTTCAGCACATCGACGTTGTCGCCTTCCAAGACATTTTCGAAGATCGGCCCGGTCTTGAGCATCTTAGGTTTGATCAGTTTCATGTCGGTCATCACGTGATGATAGGCTTTGACGATGTCGGCTTTGCGCTCGTACTCGAGCGGCAAGCCGAGGGTGAGGGCCACGCGTTTAATCGTGGAAAATTGCCCGTAGAGCGTGCGGTAGCCTTTGGGATAGCCGGGCACTTCGTCGAACAATATCGCGGGTGCTTTGCCCTTGCCGCCTTCGGTGAGCATTTGTGTGATCGCGCCCATTTCTCGGTCCCAATGCGCGCCGTTGACTTTGAGCAGTTCACCGAGCTTCTCGACTTGCTCGATCCAATCGCGCAAGCCTCGATAAGTGACCGTGCTCTGTGAAGCGCCGATTCTTTCGGGTCGTGCCATGAATTCCTCCGTGAAAATCAAATGACCGCGATGATGCCTCACCTTACGTTCCGACCCAATTCTTGTCAAGAAAGTTGACCGCCTAGGACTTGTTTGGAAACAGTTGGAGTGTTATGTACGCCCGTGACTCGGGCAATGAATGGGTGACTCGACGCTCATGGAAAACCTAAAATCATACCGCCAGCAACTTCGCTCCATCGGGCAATCGCTCGAGGCGCAACGTATCAATATCTTCGAGCTGACCTGTCGCGGCGATCGATTCGTCGTCAAAGGAGAGCCTGAAAAAGAAACCTCCATGCTCGGGGCATTACGCCAATGGCAGCAGCGCCGGCGCAGCGACGGGCTCAATGCATCGTTGACTTTCACGAACCAGGATATCGACCAGCTCGACCGCCAAGGCCGTGCACATCGGTCACGGTCCAATCGCCTACCCGATTTTTATAGGCTGCCGAATACTCTACGCACGGTTGGACACTATTTAGAACTGAAAGGCTCCGAGTTATTGGAGTTGCAAAAGCGACAGCTCAGCTTAACTTTACTCTCGCGCAACAAACACGGCCATCCGGAAATGGAAGAACGTAGCATCGCATCTTTCTACGATCTTTTTCTGAAGCTGCACGATAGGCGGGGAAAGCGTCCGGGTAACTAATCAGCAGCGCCGCCGTCGATACAGCTCGGTTCGTCGATCCACACCTCAATCGCCGCAGCAAATGATGGGAAGTATTTCGGTCGACCAGTTCTAAAAACAAACGCCGCTGACAGAGGCTGTTTGCTCCGCTAGCGGCGTTGGAATTGCGGGAATTGGCGCAAACCTACGACGTAATCTCCCACCAGTTCTTGCTGACATCGCTCAGTAAAAAGTGCGCGCGGCCATTGGTCTGGAGTTCGCGGAGATCCGTGATACCAAGCTCCTTGCCCTTGGTCGAAAACTCTTTGTGGGCGTCTTCGACTTCTTCCGGACTCGCGACTCGAAGAGTAAAACGATTTGCTTCGGATAAATAATCCCGGTGCGTCGTTGGCAGAACCACGACGTACCAGGGGTCACTGGGAACCGTTATGTAGGTCGACATACGCCCACCCCCAATAATCGACAGCCCTAACACGTTCGCTAAAAACTTGTCGCTCGTCTCTTTGTCATCGCAATTCAACGTACCGTGAGTCATCGCCTGAGGAATGTAACCTCGCCCAGGAAATTTTTCTTCAGGGAGTGGTGTCGTCCAGTGGGGCGCCGCGATCTTGCGGCCCTGCTTGATCGCCGCGGGGTTGTAGTACTCGATTTCAAGATCATTACCGCCGGGCTCTTTAAAGTAGATCGAGTAAGCGAAGTGCGCTTCATGCGGCGTGGTGACGCTTTTAATTTTGTACTGGGCTTTATGATCGGAGATGTATTCGTGGGCTTTGGGAATTTCTTTGGAGCTGGCGACCCGGAAGCCATAGTGGTTGGTGTGCGGCTTATTCTTAGAATTCGGTCCACCTTCGTGAATCACCAAGCGCCACGCGGTATTGGGATGTTTAACAACCGCCTGCTTGTCGGTGCGCTCGACGACTTCCGCAGCCAAAAGATCGGTGAAAATCGGCAGCGTCTCGTCCAACGAGCGGCATTCATAGTGACCTTCGGTCATCGCAATTGGTTTCAGCATACCCGTCTCCTCATAAAGCAAATGTTTTAGCGCACTTAACTCTTAGTATTAGAACAGACTCTTACGCCTGTCAATTGGCCCGACTGGCGACCGGCGGCATCTTCACTTCGGCGCCGGACTTGGCGCACTCTGCTTCGAAAGTACGCCTGATGATCGGATCTTCGTCTTCGTATTCAATTTGCCAGCCGCCATATGCCAATGGCACGTCGGACTGAATCTTCCCCGGCTGCAATTTGTACTTTCGGCTCAAGATCTTTAGCGCGAGATAACGCGCCTGTACAGCGCTCGAGTTAAAGTGTTGGTGAAACCAACCTTCGGGCGGCACCACGATGGAACCGGGCTTCCAATCGACGCGCGTCATTTCTTGGCCCTCGGGCCAGAGCAGCGAGTAGCCCTTGCCGGTGAGAATAAAAACATGCGCGCCGGGACCGTGCCGATGCGCTTTTTTATAAACGCCCACCGGAAAGCGCGATACATGGGAACCCATCATGCTTTCCGACATCTCAAAAAAGATCGTCGCATTCCCTTTTCCTCTCTCCGTCCATGCCACCGGCTCGATGTTGATCGCGTCTGCAACAAAATTGGTCTCGACCACACGATCGCTGTAGAGCTTGCCGCTGCCGCCGAAGTAACCATCTTCGCCTTTGAACCGGTCGGTGAATGCATAGGGATTGTTGATGACGAAATCTTCACAGTGAAATAAATTGAAAACCAGCGGCGCGGTGGTGACCGCGAGCAGCCGCGCCTCTTTGTCACCCTGGCCGTTGAAATGCTGATACGAAGCATTCAATGGGATCGCAAACAAACTTCCGGTCTGCCACTCAAAGCTCTGCTTTGCCCCATTGGTCTGCCACACCGTCGTCGCACCGCGGCCATCAAGCACATAATAAAGCGCTTCGTAAATATGGCGTTGCGGCTTAAGGTTCTTACCGGGAGGGATCCCAACGACGTAGGCGTCGTCGAGATAACCGGTTCCATCTAGCATGATGTAGACTCCGGTGCCGCCCATGCGGTCCCATGGCTTGAGCGGTATCGTGTAAAGATCTTCGACGAAAAAACCGCGAACCACATCGACCCCTTGGGAACTAATCCAACGATCGTAAGGCGTGTCCATCACTTCGACCTTGCGCTCGACTTTCTCGTACGACTGACTGGTAGTGTTGTCTGCCATCCAAACCTCCCGTGAAGTGTTACTGTCTCTTTAACCTGGAATCCCGCGAACCATCAAGTCCGCGCCCGGTAGTCGACCAAACTGCGCAGATGACAAATCCGAGTTGACACCTCATGTTGACAATGATCCGCGTTCGGCTCCATATAATTTTAAAAACCCATCGGCAATAGAGGAGAAAACAGATGAGCCAAGCGGCAATGAACAACCTAGTGGCGGCGCTGAAAAGCGGCGCCGGACTAAAAGACAAATTCATTTACTATATGTCCTTCGACGACTATAAAAGTTTTCCCGACCCGTTTCCGCGCACGACCACCGAGGTCAAGGAAGTTCAGGAAAGTATTCGCCGCTATGCCAATCCGGAAAAGCCCGGCGAGTTATTTCAGTGGGACATTCACGGCCGACTGTTTACGCCGGCAAGACTTTCCATTCCCGACATGGCCGTAGTGATGATTCACGGCGGCGCTGTTAACGAGTACGAATTTATTTTTACGCCGGACGGCCCCGAGCAATATACCGACCTGACAAAGACCGATCCTGAAAAAGCGCGGGTCGGCGTGGCGCAGCATATCGCGTCACTCGGCATTCCCGTGCTCGCGATCTCGCTCCCCGGCCACTACAGCCGCAAACCCTGGCCACCGATCGCCGAGCGCAGGCCGGAGTTTGTCATCGGCGAGATTCCGAACGATGAAGAGCTCAAGAATCGTCTCGCTGTCTATACGTTCAGAATGTGCACGGAAGCGATCAAATCCCTGGTCGAGAAAAATCTCACGGAAGCGATCTTCATGTGGGGCCATTCGACGGGCGGCGAATATTTCTATTTGATGGAGCAGTACGGCTTGAGGAATAAACTGATCGGCGGCCTCGGATTCGGCACCGGCATGCCAGCGTGGGTGCGCAAAGAATGGGACTTGGCTTGCGCGAAGAAGTCGCCGGAAGAGCGTGCCGCACCATTTCGGAATCTCACTGATCTGAGTCGCCGTTCGCCGAAAGGTTACGCCAGAAGCGGCTACGTGGGACCGAACCAGCCGTGGGGCAGCGTCGAGAGATGGTTCGACCTGGAGAACCATCGGCGCCCTCAGTTCAAACCCTATCTGCAAGACATCGAGCACAGCGCTCATGATGTGCTGCTGCCGGAGATCAAAAAAGTCTCCGGTCTCCCCGACGACGAACTGTTCGTTACCTATAAATCGGACTTAAATCGGCTGCGCGGCAAGAAGCTGCTGCACATCGTCGGCGAAAACGACAAAGGCCATTGGATCGAAGGCGGCGAGCGAGGGTTGGAATTTCGCCGTGAAGTTTATGCCTTCCATCGTTTTAAGCCGTTCGCCGACGCGTTGCGCCTGATCGTCGTGCCGAATCTCACGCACTACGGCCACGTCGAGAGTTACAATGAGCGCTTGGCCAATCTCATGGTGACCGGCTTCAAAGAGTATTTTTGCGACTGAAGTTTGTTGTTGCCAGGGCGAATTCCTGCTGCGCACCGTACACACGCGTAGGAGCGAACCGCCCGTCGCCCCCTACGCTGGTTTATCACGACTGCATTAACCGCGAGGAAGTGTCGACCGAAGCGATCTAAGCGATGATCTATGCGGTCACCGCGATGATCCAATCGTCGCTCTATGCGATCGCCGCGCCGATCGAGATGATTCTCGATCCGATCACCACCACGATCCAGACGCGCTTGGATGCGATCGCCTTTGCGATCCAAGTAATCGGCGAGTTTGGTTTTGCCTTCCGCGCCCGCCTTTTCGGATAGTGCATCGAGCCGGTCGTCAATTCGATCGCCTCTCGCATCGAGACGATCGTTGATCCGTTCGCCTCTCGCGTCTAGCCGGCGATCGATCCGGTCACCGAGCCGATCGAAGAAGCCGTCCGCCGCGAACACCGGCACTGCGCTTCCGATAGCCAAAACCACGATTGCGATCGTTAACGATTTTTTCATCTGATCATTCTCCTTCTTTTTATTAATCTCGAACGTCTTGTAAGGGTTGACGCCACGATCCGCGAACCGTTTACAAGCGCCCAGTGACATCTTTGGTTTTTCTGACCCCGCACGAAAACACTCAGGCATACCAAAGGGTTGAAGAATTTCGCTAGGAGCTTAGAAGAACCGGACCATCTGGATAATGGCTTGACAGGATAAGTAATCTAACTTACAGATTGCTCTCGATGAAAAGTCCTGCGACTGTCAACAACGCTGTCTGTCGCCGATTCGCCGCGCTCGGGCTCGTGGTTCTGCTGATTTTTCTTGTTACGGCGCCGGCAAGAGCCGAACCTCTTCGCATCGCCTATACGTCCATTGCCGTCGTGTACGGTCCGCTCTGGCTCACCAAAGATGCCGGCATATTTAAAAAATACAACATCGAACCGGAATTTATTTATATCGCCGGCGGTCCGCCATCGCTGCAGGCGCTGATTGCAGGCGATGTGGCGATTTCTTTCACGGCGGGCGGCGCGACCGTGGCGGCCAACCTGCAAGGGTCAGACGTCGTTTTGCTCGGCGCCAGCATTGATTCACTGCCGTTTGAAATGTGGTCGATCCCGAGCATCAGACAGTCGGAGCAGCTCAAGGGAACCAAGCTCGGCGTCAGCCGCATTGGCGCCACCACCGACTTCGTCGCGCGTCATTTGCTGAAGAAATGGAACCTTCAGCCCGACAAGGAAGTCGCGATCTTTCAAACCGGCTCGGGACCACAAGTGTTTGCCGCGTTGAAAGGCGGCGCGGTACAGAGCGGCGTGCTCTCGACCGGACCGGAAACGCTCAATGCCGAGGCCACGGGATATTTTCGCCTCGCCGACGTTTCCACATCGGGGCTGGCTTATCCTTTTGGTCCATTTGCTGCGCGCCAAGCGTTCCTGAAAAGCCATGGAGATTTGGTGACGCGCTTTATGAAAGCTTACGTGGAAGGCATTCACCGCTTTAAAACCGATAAGGCGGCGGCGCTCGCCATTTTGGAGAAATACATCACACAGAAAACCACGCCCGCCGCTGAAAAGATCTATGAAATTTACGCGACCAAATATTTCAAGCGCGCGCCCGAAGCGACGCCGGCGGCGATTCAAACCATTCTCGAAGAGCTTTCCGCTAACCGATCCTTGCCGGCGGGCGTGACACCGCAGCGCTTTGCCGAGTCGAGATTTATCCGCGAACTCGTCGCCAGCGGCTTTGTCGATGCCCTCTACAAAAACCGCTGAAAGTTGCGCTTAATCGGCGCAGGAGGAACATCTGAGATGAACATCATCGGTCAGGCTCATGTGCCGCACAACACCGGTTGGTCGGCAGAGATGAAGAAAGGCCAAGTCATCCGGATCACCGCGACAACCACGGTTGATTTCGTTTTCTTCAAGCTGGACAATCTGCGCGAGCGTTTCGACCAGGCGCGCACCAAGGTTTACAACATGACGCTATTCGTCACTGTCGGTCACAAGCTCATGGGGCGAAACAATCAGCATATGATGACGATTCTCTACGACGGCAACCAGGAAGGCACCCACGATCTGCAAAAAGGCATGTGCAGCGGCTATCGCTTTCGCTTGGCGAAGCAGGAGAATCGCCTCGGCGAATACTATCCGCGCGAGATTACGGAAATTCCCGATCACGGCTGTTACGAAAACTTAGCCAAAGCCGTGGCGTCCTACGGAATTATTCCGGAAGACATCCCGAGCCCGTTCAATCTCAATCAACACATGAAGATCGACGGCGTCACCGGCAAGATGGAGCACACTCAAGTGCGCCCCAAGGAAGGCAATTACATGGACATCCGCGCTGAGATGGATTTGCTGGTCGCGCTCAGTGCTTGTCCCGATCTCCCAGTCGGCGGCAAACCCGTAGACGTTATGATTTACCAGCCTTGAATCGCGCTGTCGGACTGCTTTCGCGCAAGGAGTAACACGCCATTTCCATCGTCATCGTCGCAATGCCCTATGGTGTCTTGGATTCGCAACGGCTCTCCCAGGCGTCGCGAATCTGTTTGGATCGTGCCGTCGATTGGTGGCAAAAATCCATGCTGACCTCAAAGTACAAGACTTACTTTGTCCTAGCGGGCTACGATATCGACCGGGGGCAAGAAATCAATCTACGCCGCGGGATCATTGAGCAGACCGTACAAGAGCCTGACCTTCTCGCCAACCTCATAGAAGTGACCGCAAAAAATGAAGTCGCCCTCGCGCAAAAAATCGCGCGCGTTCGAGCGCTGTTGCCGGTCGAGACCATCACGGTCTTCGTCGAAACCCGCAATGCCGTCAGCGTTAAAGCAATATTCAAGCGGAAATTCGGCAAGACTTTGCAAATCAGGAAGTTCAAGGCCAATTTCGAGTTCAACCACCAGTGGATCACCACCTCGACGTCTTTCGCGTGGTTTTCGCGCAACTGGTTTTTGCGGATCTGGTTCGAATTAAAGAGGCGAATGGGGCGGAGACTGAGAAAGAAGATTCGCTACTGGTTTCGATCTTAGCGGGGCCTGCGAGAGTTGGAGTGATGGAGTACTGGAGTATTGGGCTTTCATAACCCATAATTCCATTACTCCAACACCCCATTACTCCATTTTTACGCTACCTTCGAGATTTTCCCATTCGTCTCGGCGGAGAATCCCTTCTCCAGCCACCAGTGCGCCAGTTCGCCGCCGGTGGCGAACCAAACTCCCTTGTGCGATTTCATATAGCCGATGATTTCCGACAGAGTTTTTGCCCGCCCCGGACGGCTCGAAATATACGGGTGAAACTGAAACGGGCAGAACGTCGGCGCCAAAGTCGACTCCTCGTAAAACTGATCGAACATCGCCTTCCAAACCACCAGCGTATCGTTGGGATTTCCTGAATCGCGATGGCCGTAGGTGCGCCCGTCGCCGAACGGTTGGCGCGGCAACTCGACCAGTTTCTTTTTACCGTTCTGCCAAAGGAAGGGCAGGTCGTGCGAAAATGAATTGCTGTTCCACAAATAGCCTTGTTCCAATAGCAACTCTAGACTGTTCGGGCTCTGGGTGCAGGAGCGCCAGCCGAAGGGCCGCTTCTGGGCGCGATTGAGAATCATGTCCGTGGTCCGTTTGATCACGTCCCGTTCTTCGTCTTTCGTAAGATCCCGTGCCACTTCGTGGTGATAGCCATGACCGGCGATTTCATGTCCCTGTGCCGCGATCGCTGCCACCGCCTCCGGATACCGCTCGGCGATGCCGCCGCAGGTGAGAAACGTGGCTTTAACTTCGTGCGACGATAGAATACGCAAAATCCGCCAAATACCCGTGTTGGGTCCGTACTCGCCCTGGGTGTATTCCTCGTGATTGATCCTGCCGTTCCTATCCGGCTTCACGTCTTCCCCGCCTTGGAAATCAAAACTCAAAAAAACCGCGATGCGGGAATCGCCGGGCCAATGAATTTTACCGTTGGAGTGTAGTTCTTGCAGTGCCATGTAAACCTCCTTAGGGTTGACGGTCTCTTGGTGCAACGGGTCGTGGTGCTTCGAAAGAGCGCCTTATTGATAGACCAGCAACCTGCCAGTTGCAAGTCAACTCTGAAATTTACATTGTGACTCTGGAGAAAAGATTATATAGAGTGGCCGAACGCTCTGCGGAGGTGCTTCATGTCAGCAGTCAATGGGAAATTCAATGTTGGCGGCGTGCTGCTAAATCAGCCATTCAAGATTCGCCGGCTCGGTCACTTCGGCTTTAATCTGGCGAACATGGAAGACGGCCTGCGGTTCTACGTCGACTTGCTCGGGTTTCGTATTTCAGATGTCATGGACTACTCGCGCCGCGCCAAGGATCCAGCGCAAGTCGCAGGTCTCGGCGATCCCAACGGCTACTTTACCCGCTACGGCACCGATCACCACGCCATGGTGCTTTTTCCCAAGCGCGTCCGCGACGCGCTCGGGCGACACGAAAGACCGGGAATAACCGTGAACCAGATCACCTGGCAGGTCGGCAGCCTCGCTGAAGTCGGCAACGCGATCCAATGGTTCAACGAACGCGGTATTAAGCAGCAACGCTCTGGCCGCGATATGCCGGGATCGAACTGGCACACCTATCTTTACGATCCCGACGGCCAGAGTAACGAGCTTTATTACGGCATCGAGCAGATCGGTTGGAATGGCCACAGCAAACCGAAAGCGATGTACGATCGCGGCTTCGACAGGCCACCTGAATTGCCGCAGATTTCGGAATTCGCAGAAGTGCAACAAGCGCGTGCCAATGGCGTCGACATTTTTTCGGGCTATCGACATATTGACCCGCTCCCGGCATCCTATGACGTCGACGGTATTTTTCTTCCCCGCCCCTTCAAGATCGTCCGTCTCGGGCCGGTTTATTTATTCAGCGAGTCTATGGAAGCCGCGACCGAGTTTTATCGCGACACTTTAGGTTTCACCCTGACAGAAGAAGTTCTCTGGCGCGGCGAGCGCTGCCTGTTTTTGCGCTGCAACACGGAACATCATTCAGTTGCGTTGCTGCCGTTGAAGCTGCGCGACGGTCTCGGCTTGAGTCCGCATTCCAAGTGCGCCGCATTCGGCATCCAACTCGCCAACTACCGCCAGCTCAAAGCCGCCGTCAAATTTTTCCGCGACAACGGCGTTGAAGTGACGGAATCCATTCCGGCAGAACTTCATCCCGGCATCGAGTATTCCGCCACGGTGCGCGACCCGGACGGCCACACGCTTCAACTCTATTACGCGATGGAGCAAATCGGCTGGGAGGGAAAACCGCGGCCAAAGGATCTAAGAAAACCGCGTCAGCTCAGCGAATGGCCGGAGTCATTGGATGGCGACGCGAGCGCATATCTCGGCGAACCCTTCATGGGGCCGTGGGGGTGAGCACGTGGTTGTTGCATGAAGCTGAACAAAGTTTTGCAGAATCGGTTCGCGTCTTCCATCCGATTCTCTCCCCCTCGACGGGAGAGAGTTAGAGTGGGGGCGCACAGTTACACTCGTTCATGCCAACGTGGCACCCCTATGCTGACCTTCCCCCGTCAAGGGGGAAGGAAAAGAAGTCGCATCGGATCCGGCACCAGGTTGATTGTTGCTGTCGGGTTGCTCGCTTGTGTGTTCGCAACACAAGCGGCGTACGCCAATCCCTATCTCCCTAAGCCCGGCGAAGCACCGATCGCCGCACGCGTCGGCACCTGCTCGATTACCGGCGGCTTCATCCATTTTTACACCGCTCTCTTCAACGGACTCTTTGACAAGTACGGACTTAAGGTCGAGCACGTGACCTTGCGCGGCGGCATGGTGAGTCTAGCCGCCCTTTCAGCCGATGAGATTCAATTTATTTACTGCTCCGCGGATCCGATGATTCCGCGCATCGCCGCCGGGGCCGACGCCAAACTGATTGGATCGACCCTCGTGGGTCTTCCTTGGGTGCTAGTGGGGCGCAGAGAGATCAAACGACCCCAGGACCTAAAAGGCAAGACGATCGCGCTGTCGCGGCCGGGCGGGCTGACCGATCAGCTGGCGAAAGCGGTGATGAAAAAATTCAATTTGACGACTCAGGAGGTCAAGCTCCTGCACATCGGCGGCACTGGGCAGCTCGAGCCGTACAACGCTATGCTGCAAGGACTTACTCAAGCCACCTTTCTTACGCCGCCGATGGACGTGCGCGCCAAGCGCGACGGCTTCACGCTTATTTACAATTTGAATGAGCTCGACGTGCCGTCGATTTACAGTTCTATGTTTACCAATTCCAAGAGCTTGAAAGAGCGGCCGCTGCTGGTGCAAAGATTCGTGGCGGCGCTGGCTGAGGCGATTCACTTTGTCGAGAAAAATCCCGATAAAGGCAAAGCCGCGCTAGCGAAGATTTTGAGCATCAGCGATCAAGAAGTCCTGCAGTCCGCCTACGACGTCTACGCCAAAGCGCTGGTCAATCGCCGCATAATAGTGCCGGTAAACGCCGTCGCGCAGGCCGTGGAGATCGCCCGCGAAGACGGGACGCAGATAAAAAAAACACCGGCGGAGGTCATCGATAATAGCTTTGCCGAGCAACTGGAAAAAAGCGGCTTTCTAAAAGAACTCTGGGGCAACGAACTTCCACAACGGGAAAAGAGGAGTTAGTCAAATGGAAGAAAAAGTTTCATTTCACTCTGATGGGTTAAAAATCGCCGGTCTGATCGACACGCCGTCCGATTATAAGCCCGGCGAGCGCCGCCCGGCGTTTATCGTCCTGCACGGTTTCGGCGGCAACAAGGACGGGCAAGGGCAATCGGTTGTCGCCAAGCAATTTACCCAATGGGGCTACGTGACCTTGCGTATCGATTTTCGCGGCTGCGGCGAAAGCGAAGGCGAACACGGAAGAATTATCTGTCTGGATCAAGTTGCCGACACACGCAACGCGCTTTCGTACCTGGCAACGCGGCCCGCAGTCGACCCGCAGAGAATTGCCTTGGTCGGCAGCAGCTTCGGCGCGGCGGTGGCGGTCTTTAGCGGCGGCGCTGATCGCCGAGTCGCCGCGGTGATCTCCTGCGGCGGTTGGGGCGACGGCGAGCGCAAGTTTCGCGGTCAGCATCCGACGCCGGAGGCTTGGGCGAAATTCACCAACATGCTCGAAGAAGGCAAGCGCCACCGCGAGCGCACCGGCAAGTCGCTCATGGTGCCGCGCTATGACATCGTGCCGATCCCGGAAAAATTGCGTCATCGCATGAGCAGCGGCTCGATCATGGAATTTCCCGCAGAAACCGCGCAGAGCATGAACGACTTTCGCGCCGACGATCAGGTCGGCAATATTTCACCTCGCCCGCTTCTTCTGCTCCACAGCGCCAACGATTCGGTGACCCCGACCTACGAGTCGATCGAAATGTTCAAGAAGGCGCGGCAACCGGCCGAGCTGCATTTGCTCGCCGACGTCGATCACTTTACTTTCAATGAAGAGAACCCGCGCCTGACCCATATCGTCCACGAATGGCTGCAGCGCTATTTTCCTGTGCATAATAAATAAAGGGAACCTTCGTGTCGAACATTGATCACGCGCAACTGCTCAATTTCTGCAAACAATTGCTGAGCAGCGGAGGTATGCCGATCGCAGACGCGGATCTCGTCGCCCGATTACTGGTCAAAGCCGAGTTACGCGGCTACGCCGGCCACGGCGTGACGCGGGTCAGCCAATATCTGGAGTTTATCAACAACAAAACCTATGATCTCAGCTCAAAGCCAGAAATCGAACGCGAAGGCAAAGTCACTGCGGTGATCGATGCTAAGCACTACATCGGCCAAGTCGCAGCGCACATGGCCATGGAATTGGCGATCAAGAAGGCCAAGGAGCACGGCGCCGGCATCGTCTGCTTGCGGCGTGCCGGTCACACCGGACGGCTTGCCGATTATATGGAGATGGCGGCGGGGCAAGGACTGATCGGCATGGGTGCGGTCAGCGTGGGTTCCGCGACCACGACGCTTTACGGCGGCAGGAAGGCGATCACCGGCACCAACCCGATGGCCTTCGGCATCCCGGCACGAGACGATAAGCAAATCATCCTGGATTTCGCGACGGCCTCCATGAGCATGGGCGAAATTCAAAAGCGAGTCGCTCAAAATAAACCGATCCCCGACGGCGTCCTGCTCGATGGCCAAGGCGAGGCGACGAATGACTTCAAAGCTTTTCGCGGTCCGCCGCGCGGGGTATTTCTACCATTCGGCGGTTACAAAGGATCGGGCGTCGCCCTCGTCACGGAAATCCTCGGCGGTTTGCTGTCCGGAAACGGCATGGGAAAACACTGGTGGAGCAAAGGGGGTCACGGCGTTAATGGCGTCTTTCTGCAGGCGTTCGCCGTCGAAGAATTTCAGGAATTGAACAGTTTTTACGACCGCGTCGACGAATTGATCACATTTATAAAATCGAGCGAGCTCGCCCCTGGCTTCAGCGAAATCCTTTTGCCCGGCGAAGCCGGTGCACGCAGAGAATCGCTGCAGAAAGCAAATGGCGTCGAAGTCGACGCCGTTACATGGTCGGATCTCGTCGAACTCGCCGCGGAGCTCGGCGTAACCGAGGTACCGAAAAGCATCTGATTCGGCTATTTCCCATAATTCGAGGCTGACTGACACTAAGGAGGCAAATAATGGTTATCCGCGAACTTAAAGATGGACGTTGCTACGTAGCCCTTCAGGAAGATCATGCGGAACTGTCGGCGCAATTCGCCGCCCATTGGGGCAATGATCGTTTTTCGAAACTGCGGCCGTACCAAACGATGGTGTTCGCCACGACCTATCACGACAGCGGCTATCGCGAATGGGAAGGCACCCCACCCATGAATGTGGAAAAGGGTCGGCCCTATGCGCACCGCGAAGACGTGCCCAATTTCGAAGACGTGGAGCTCAAAGCGTACACGAAGAACGTCGATTGGCTAAGCTCGCAAGACCCCTATGCCGGCTTGCTGGTCTCCATGCACCGCACGGGACTGTGGCACAACCGTTACAACATTTTCACCGAGCCAGCGGGCAGGCTTCGCGAGCGAAGCCTGCCCGTGCAGAACGCCAAGAAAGATTTGGAAACCAAACAGGCGGAAATGAAAAAAGTTCTTGCCGCCAAGAATCCCAATTTTGAAAACGAGCTCGGATATAACTACATGGCGCTGCAGATTTTCGACTTGCTGTCGCTTTACTTTTGCTGTGACGGCTACGCATCAGAAAATCAGTTCAAAGACTACACGATCGCCCCGGTGCGAGCTTCCTATGACAGCAACGAGACCGTAAGATTAACGATCAAACCCAATGGCGCTGGCTCGGTGATCATGGATCCCTACCCGTTCGATGTCAGCCCCGTGAGATTCTCCGCGCGCGCGAGGATCGTCGCACCACCCCAAGAAAGGTCCGAAGCAGCTTGCGTCGACGCCTATCACAAAGCCACGCGACAGCAGTTGACGTTCGAAGTCTCGGCGTGATTGAGGTTGATATCCGAGATTGACTTGACGGCGGCCGTCTAATGTTATCCTGAACGAAGTGAAGGATCTGCTTAAAACTAGAACCTAAAAGGCATCACTTTATCCGCTCGTGCTTCAATGAACACAAAAGTAGATCCTTCGTCGCTTCTTAGCTCCTCAGGATGACACTCGCGTAATGGTCGAAGTGCAAGTTTACCGAACGCGCAATATCATTCATCATAGATCTCCACGCGGATCGCCTGTCCCCTCCCCGACTCCGGACACGCGCTTGCAGCGACTAGCAGATCCATCTCCGCGCGAAAATCGACGTACGCTTCGTCCTTTGGGCGAGTCATCGTGTCATACATGACGCCGCTATCCGGATCGATGCGCATGCACTGAAAGATATTGAACGGGCTCGGCACGTCGTCCGGCGCAATCCCCCAGGGCTTGACCGCACCGCTTAGATTCTCCCAGCAACCGTGATCGGGAATTTCCTCTTCCTTCTTTGGATTGATGTCTACTCCTTCGGCAAACACGCGCTTGGATTGCCCCCGCGCCACCATCTCAAAGCGTTTACGGCTGCACATGCCTTTTTGTAAGTCGTGACGCCCTTCGACGAACGTGTCGCCGACGATCGTGAGCATCGGATTATTGCGCTTCGAATAGAGTACATCGTCCGTGCTGATGAAAATCTTCACCTGATTCGTCTTGGTCCGCGCTTGATCGAAGCGTTCGGTCAAGTCATGCAGATTGAACGCGACGAAGTCGACGATGCTCTTCCCCGCGATCCTGACTCTTTGGCCTTTCTTTATCTTGAAAGCCGCGCCGGAATTCTTTGGCACGACTTCGGTTCTTAAGATAGCCATCTGAGTCTCCCTGACACACCCCTAACAAGCGCTATGATTTTTCCACTAAGTCGCGATGAGAGTCAAACATGCCAGAGCATTGAATGCTGTTCGCTGTTCGCTGGCGTGATAGGCTTAGACTTCTCGCTCCCGCGACGTCTATGAGATCTGGCTCCCAAACGACGACACAAATGCTGGTCTTCCTTTTGGTCGCCACCGGGTTCACCGTCGTTTATATTACCCAACCCGTGTTGCCCGTGATCGAAGAAGAATTCTCTGTCGATGCGCGCACTGCGTCGTTGTCGGTGTCGATGGTTATTTTCGGCATCGCGCTGGCAAACCTACCCTTTGGCATGCTGGCGGACCGATTTCCGATCAAACCCATTGTTCTTGTCGGCGGCGCCGTCATAGCTATAACTAGCCTCGCTTGCGCGCTGACGCGCAGCTTCGTGCTGCTGATTGCGGCACGCTTTGTCCAGGGACTGTTCATGCCGTCGTTGACGACTTGCATCGCGACCTACTTGGCACAGAACCTGCCCGCCGCGCAACTGAACGTCGTCATGGGTTCCTATGTCGCGGCAACCGTGGCCGGAGGGTTGAGCGGCCGGCTGCTTGGCGGTTGGATTCATCCGCCGCTGCACTGGCGCTACGCGTTTGTAAGCGCCGCCCTACTGTTGACCTTAACCACACTGGCCGCCTACGTTTGGCTTCCACAGGAAACCCTCAAGCAAAAACCCTCAGCGCGGCAGGCCAGTTTCGTCGAGCTCCTCGCGCAGCCCGGACTGCTTCGTATGTTTGCGGTCGGCTTCGGCGCGTTCTTCGTCTTCTCCTCGACTTTTAACTATCTGCCTTTCTATCTTTCCAAACCGCCGATTGGCGCGCCCACCGAAATCATCACCTTGATGTATTTGCCCTATCTGATTGGCATTGTGATGGGGCCGATGTCGGGGCGAGTCAGCAATCGCCTCGGCAGCGGCGCGACGATGGTTCTCGGCTCGTTAATCTTTGCCGGCGCGATCACGGCGACGTTGATTGATTCGCTCGCCATCATCGCCGTCAGTCTGGTAGGCGTTTGCGCCGGCTTTTTTTCCCTTCATGCGGCTGCCGTCGGACTGTTGAATCGACGGCTTACGTCAAGCCGTGGACGGGCAAATTCGCTTTACGTGCTCTGTTACTACATCGGCGGCGGAGCGGGAATCACCGCTTGCGGCCATGCCTACACCAACTTTGGATGGCACGGCGCAGTGGCGCTGAACGTTTCGGTGTCACTGCTGCCATTGGCGATTGGGCTGTTTGAGATCCTGACAGAAGGGTCACGACGAAAGTGACCGATACTTCCCCATGCCTAAGGAAAGGAACTATGGACCTGTGTCGAGAGAACAAATCCGACGACCGCTCCCAAATCGTATGGAATGATTAGGAGGGTTCACGCCCGCTGATATGCCCCAAGAGAAGCTGACGGCCAATAGCGCCGACCCGATGCCATCATAGGCAGAGAACGCGCGAAGGTGCTCCTGCTCATTCACGACAGCGGGCAGCCGGCTCTGAAGGCGCTAGGCGAGATTGTCGGGCGCTACCGGCAAGCGTTCACGCAGGAATCGGTCTTGTGGGAGAGCGCGGCTGTTTGCGCGGCATTTGAATATCTTCGCTCGCTTTGAGTCGAATCGCTCCGTCAAATCATGCAAATTGAACGCGGCGAAATCGACAATGCTTTTCTCCGTGATCCGTAGTCGTTGCGCGTTTCTTACTTGAAAGGCCGCGTCGGAATTTTTCGGCACACCTTCACTTTTTAAGACAGCCAATCAAACCTCTTTAAGACACACGCCTGCCAAGCAAAGCGGTTCTTTCATCCCGCGCGTTAAGGAAATTTGCAATTCGACTCTCGTTTAAAAAACTCCTGACTTTTATCTGGCCCAAGGTTTGATGTCTTATATGGGAGTGCCGCTGATCGTTAAGGGGGAGACGCTGGGGGTTCTCGGTTTCTACACAAGAGACAGCCACGAGTTTGACAAAGAGGAGATTCAGTTTCTCAACGCGCTCGTGGGTCAAGTCGCCGTCGCGATCCACAACGCCCAGCTTTACGAGGAAATAAAACTTCAAGCTGTCGAGTTGCAAAAAGCCAACGAAGTCAAATCGGAATTCTTGAGCGTCATGTCCCATGAGCTGCGCACGCCGATCAACATAATGATGGGATACGTCGAACTGGTGCAAGACGGAATGTTAGGCGAGATCAAGCCCGAGCAGAATGACGCTTTGAACAAGTCCTTGCGCCAATCGCGCAACTTATTGAATATTGTTTCGGACATTCTGCAAGCAACCAACATGCAGACACGCGCCTACCAATTGGAAATCGCCGTGGTTAACATAGGGAAAATCTTCGATTGTCTGAGAACCAGATTGAAAATTCCGTGGAAAAAGAGCTGACGCTATCGTGGGATATACCCAAGGATCTTCCCATGATTAAAACCGACGGAAACAAACTCCAAGCGATCCTTCACTGCCTAATCGATAACGCGATTAAATTCACCGACTCCGGCATCGTGCGGATTTCAGCGCGGAATCTAGCGGCGCAACAAATCGAGATTCAAGTGGCCGATACCGGCAAAGGCATCGCGTCGGATAAGGTCCCGTTGATTTTCGATCTGTTTCGCCAGCTCGACAGCTCGAGCACTCGGCGCCACGGCGGCATTGGGTTGGCTCTGTATCTCGCCAAAAAACATGCCGAGTTGTTGGGTGGCGACTTAAAAGTCCAAAGCGAATTAGGCAAAGGCTCGACGTTTACCCTGCTATTGCCCGTCCACTGAGCAACGAGAATCGAAGGCCACCAAAGCGGCGCTAATTTCTAACCGTTCTCGTGGGCTTGTCTAAACAGGTCGAACGGAGTGTGGCGAAAGGCTGCACACACGCCGTTCGATCGCAGCCATATCCAGTTATTCCCTTTGCCTTATCCCTCCCAGAGCGGCTTTACGTTGGTATCGAGCCACTTCTTCGGATCTTCGAGGAAAGACTTATCGGTCACCGGGACCGGTTTCATGTTCTTACCAAACGCGGCTTCGATCGATGTCTTCGATTTGAAGTCGTTGCGCGATGTTTCCCGACCGACGGAATCGATCGTCCTCTGCCCCTCATCTGAAATCAGCCATTCGGCAAAAAGTTTGGCTGTGTTGGGGTCCGGCGCCTTCACGTAGATCCCCGCCTGGCGCGGAAATACAACGGGAGGGACGCTCTTGACGTAATTTACCGGCGTGCCCTTATGGGTTTCTTCAAACACGTCATGAAGCAGCGCGGGCATGCAGATCGCGTATTCACCGGAAATCACCAGACGGAACATGGCGCTCGTGCTTTGATTAACTGGTACATTGAGTGCCTTCAGGCCTTTTACGAAGTTATTGAAGCGCGTGTCGTCCTTCCATTGAGTTTTAAGCCCGGACAGCATCGAGCTCAGCGGTCCCGCGCGCATCGGATCGTCCAACGCAACCATCCCTTTGTATTTCGGGCTCGCGACTTCTTCCCAACTCTTGGGCAAGTCCGCAGGCTTCATCTTTTTCGTGTTGTACGCGAGCGCTTGAATCTGAAGACTCACCGTCGGCAGGGTCGGATCGTGCAAGTAGAGAACGTCCCGCTGCACGGTGTCGTAGCTCATGATCGCTCCCGCCGCGCGGATCACGGGCGGCGCGTTGTCCGAAAGCACGACGTCCCAACTCGCTTGACCGCCTTGAAATTCGGTCAGCGTACGGGTGACGATTTCCGGATTTCTGCCCTGCCAGTAGGTCGCTTTGATTCCCGGATACCGTTTCATGAACGCCTCGGTAATGATCTTGAGGTGCTCGACGTCCCAAACCGAATAGACGATCAGATTGCCTTCTTGCTTGGCTTTGGGATAGAGCTCCGCGCTCACTTTCTCAAAGGCCTTCTTCGCCGCGGCCGTGGCGGCGGGACTCCCCGCCACATTTCCCGTTTGCTCTTTCGGCACCGCCTTTTGAGCGGCGGATTTGGCATCTTTTGCTGCGTCTTTGGCAGCTTCCTTGACCGCCGCCTTCTCAGCCGCCGGCACCGCTGCGGCGAGCCAGAAACTCGCTATCAGAGCGAGCCCCATCGTTGATGTCCTGCGCATGTTTGTTTCCCCCTATGTTGAAATTCGTTGAATTGAATCGGATCAGAGACTGAACTTCATATTGAAGGCGAATTTAGCGACGGAGACGGCAACAATCAAGATAATTAAATAAACAACGCCGCCCGCGGCAGCTTCCGCCCACTGCCCGACCCGGAAATACTCGAACAACGTGACCGGACCATACTCCTTGCCGGGCGACGTGAGCAACACTGCCACGTCGACGTTACGAATCGCCTCAATAAAAATGTAAAACAGCGCGCCGCCGACCGACGGCTTAAGAATCGGCAACGTGATCTTAAAAAAAACATGCCGCCAGCGCGCCCCATGCACCCAGGCAGCCTCGTCCAACTCTTTGTGGATGTTCACGATGGCGCCCGAAGCATTCCTGAACGCATAAGGAAAATAGGCGACAAACAGACCGATCCCCAAGGCCCAGAGGCTATTGTAAAGCGGTGTGCCGATAAACATGATCAATAAGCCGACGGAGAGAACCAAAGGCGGAAAAGCCAAGGGGAGCGTGCCGATAAATTCGAAGATCTTCGTGCCCGTCGCTCGGGTTCGATGAATCGTAAACGCCATGACGATGCCAGCGAGCACCGTGGTAAGCGCGATTGTCACCGACAGCACCAGGGAGTTATAAAGTCCCGTCACGAAGCTTGGATGTCTCATGACCGTGTAATAATTCGTCAACACGGCGTTCGACGGGAATTGCATAAAGGTGTCATAGTCGAAATAAGGAATCATCGACACCACGATCAAGACGATAAAAGGGACGACGATCCCGGCCAAGAAATACAGAACGACGGCCATGAAGGTCAGGTATTTCCACGGTCCGATATCGATGACCTTGACCCGATAGCCTTTTCCCGTGATCGTCGCATAGCGCTCGGAGAAACGCGTCGCGCGGATGTAGAAGTAAAGCGCGATGATCGACAAAACGACCAACACGACGCTGTATGCCGTGGCCAAGCCGCCGTTAAATTCCAAAGCCATGGAATCGTAGACGCGGCTGACGAATACTTTGATGTTGCCCGGCGTTCCTTGCAATACGGGAGTCTCAAAGGAACGAAGTCCCCTGAGGAAGTTCAGCACCAAGGCAGACATAAATGCCGGAACGGCGAGCGGAAAAGTGATCTTCAACATGGTCCTGATCGGCTTACTGCCGGCGATGTACGCGCTCTCTTCGAGGGATGGATCGAAGGACAGAAATACCGGTAACAAGAAAAGATATCCTAACGGCACGCAGGCGAGACCGAAGACCCAAATCATCCCGGCCATGGTGAATGCGTTGAAGACCAAGGTCTCGATGCCAAAGAACTGTTTTAGCATGCCGTTGAGGATGCCCGATCGCGGCGACAGCAGTAAAATCCACGCAATGTTTTTCATGATCGGCGGCATCAGGATCGGATAAAGCGGCAGCAATTCCACCAACGTCTTACCCGGGGTGTTCGTGCGCGCAACGATCCACGCCAGCAACGCGCCTAAAGCCGTTCCCAACAGAGCCGCACCACCCGCGTAAATGAGCGAGTTTGACAGCATCGGCACGATGTCTTTGTCGCCAAATACACGGAGATAGTTAGCCAGGTTTAGACCGACGGTAAAGCCTAATCTACCCGTAGTGAAGCTACGCCACAGCACCACCACGACCGGCGTCATGATCGCCGCCGCGGCGATCGCGCTGCCGATGAGCGGCACCAGAGTCCCTTGCCGAAAAGCAATCCTGATTGAATTTCCTTTAGACGTAACCCGGTTCCTCTAGCTCGGTGAGAATTGCGGCGGGTCTATGGGCGACATTAATGGCTAACGATCACGCTGATCGCTGAGCGGTCGATGGACACGAAGGTCTTCCCCTCGTCACCGTTGACGCGAATCATCGGGCAATATTTGTGCGAGGTGACCACCAACTCCTTGGACCCGATCTGAACACGATGATCAGTCAAACCACCGCGATATTCGCGGCTCACCATCAGCCCTTCGAGGATATTATCCGCGCCATCGGAAAAACCGTCGTGGCTGAGCCTGATCTCGGTGGTGCGAATCACCACTTTGCAGACATCACCCGCCGCCAATTTTGGCGGCGCCAGCGAAACGAGGTTGGCGCCGTTGAATTCCGGAATGTTAACGATACAACTCCCGCCTTCGATCCGAAGGACAGTTCCATCCACGAGTGCGGAATGTCCAACGAAGGACGCGACAAAAGGATGCGACGGACGATTGTAGATTTCATCGGGAGCGCCGTACTGAAGAATTTTGCCGCCCTCCATCACGACCACGGCATCCGAGATCGTAAACGCCTCTTCCTGGTCATGGGTCACGTAGAGTGCGCTGATGCCCACTTGCTTGATCAATTTTTTTAGCTCCACGCGCATTTCTTCGCGCAGCTTCGCGTCGAGATTACTGAGCGGCTCATCGAGGAGAATCAGCTGCGGCTCCAAGGCGAGGCTGCGCGCCAGCGCGACGCGCTGTTGTTGACCGCCGCTCAATTGCGAGGGAAACCTCTGCTCACGGCCCTGCAAGCCAACGAGCTCCAGCGTCGACATGACCTTGCGTTTGATTTCCTCTGCCGATTTTTTCCGCAGCTTCAATCCGAAGGCAACGTTGTTGAAAACCGTCATGTGGGGCCACAGGGCGTAGTTCTGGAAAACGAAGCCGATTTCCCGGGCATAGGGCGGCACTAGAATCCCGCGCTCGATCGAAGTCTGCACTTTATCGGCGATCGAGATCGACCCGCTATCGGGGATCTCCAGTCCGGCGATCGATCTGAGCAATGTGGTCTTGCCGCAGCCCGATGGACCGAGAAAGGAAATGATGCCCTTGTTAAATTCGAAGCTAACGTCGTCCAGCGCTTTAATGTCTTTGTAGTATTTCGAAATGCCTTCGACAGTGAGAATCGACATCGTTTATGTCCGCGCTCTTATATGCGCAAAAAACACGCCATGGTTTCGCTCGCCGTGGATCATCACATGATTTACTTACTCTAATCCGTAGAAAAATGGAAACATTACAGTTCTGAGAGATATCGTCATTAGGCTGTGCCATCGAATTACACTGACCGGCGGGACGCAGCTAAAACATCGACGCTGCCATTTCTTAAGCACATGCTGCCAGGAATTTAGGCGCGCATGAGTAGGCGAATATCGCCAGAATTCAGCGTGCTCCTTTATCGGCTCGAAACCAGGCGGTTGAGTCCATTAAGCCCGCAGCACTACTTTCTGATTGAACTTGGCGATCTCGACTTTCCACCTGAGCCGCTCGCGAATCACCTCGGCCAGCGCGCTCGCAGCCGGAGGCTCGCCGTGGACGATGTAGGTCATGCCCGGCGCCTTTTTGAATGTGCCGAGCCAGCGCAAAATTTCACTTTGATCCGCGTGTGCCGAGAAACCATCGAGCACTTTGATCTTGGCGCGCACCGGAATCATTTCGCCCAGCAGCTTGACTTCCTTGGCGCCCTCCTGCAGAAGTCGACCGCGCGTCCCTTCGGCTTGATAACCCACTAGCAGTACCGTGGTATCCGGATTCGGCAGGCGGCGTGCTAAATGATGGAGCACGCGCCCTCCGGTCGCCATGCCGCTTGCGGAAATAATGATCATCGGCCCTTTGAGCTCGTTAATCGCTTTCGACTGCTCAGGGGTTCTGTCCACGATCATATGCCGCGACCCGATCGGACAGCGTTCGCGGCTGCTCAACTGCGCCATTTCAAAATCGTGCTCTTCGGTGTGACGACAGTAAATCTCCGTCGCTTCGATTGCCATCGGGCTATCGATGTGCACTGGAAGCGAAGGGATTTCGCCCGCGTCCTCCATCTTGTGAATCGTATAGAGCAGATCTTGAGTTCTGCCGACGGCGAAGGCCGGGATGAGAAGACAACCGTGCTCTTGGGCGGTGATTTTAATCAAATCACGCAGCTGGCTTTCCGAATCCTTGGGATGAATGCGGTTGCCGTAGGTCGATTCGATCAAAAGCCAATCGGCAGTCCCCGCCGGCTCGGGATCTTTCAAAATCGGCCGGTCATAGCGCCCCAGATCGCCGGAATCGAGCAAAGTTTTCTTCTGCCCGCCGACTTCAAACGACAATCGCGCTGAACCTGCGCCGAGGATGTGCCCAACTCGGCCAAAGTCGAGAAACACGCTCTTGATCGCTTCGACCGTCTGTGCCACACGCACCGGGGTCAGGAGCTGCAGCGCTCGCTCCGCGTCTTGCACCGTGTAAAGCGGCAGCGCCGGCGCGTGTTTCGAGTAACCCTTCTGGTTTGCGTAGCGCGCTTCTTCTTCCTGTAGATGGGCCGCGTCGGGCAGCATCACGCGCAAAAGATCGCAGGTTCCCGGCGTCGCGAATACGGGTCCCTTGTAGCCCTTCGAAACAAGCCGAGGGAGATAACCGGAATGATCGATATGCGCGTGAGTTAAAATCACCGCCTTCAATCGCGCCAGGTCGACGGGCACCTGCGCCCAGTTTCTCAGGCGCAGCTCCTTCAATCCTTGAAACAAGCCGCAATCGATCAGCAACTGCTCGTCGCCGTACGAAAACAAATATTTCGATCCGGTCACGCCGCCGGCCGCGCCGAGAAATTGCAACGAAGCACCCGAGTTGTTAGCCATTAAGAACCTTTCCATTTCGAGTTGTCTTCCACTAAATAAACAACCCGGCGCCAATGAGCAAACTCAGCGCTCGACGAACGCAACACTCCATCACCAATGATCCATTACTCCATTGTCATTCGGACGGCTTCGAAGCTCTTTAGTGGCGGAGGGGGCGGGATTCGAACCCGCGGTCCACGAAGTGGACGCCGGTTTTCAAGACCGGTGGTTTCAACCGCTCACCCACCCCTCCGGGACATGGATTTGGTAGGGCAACAGAATGCTTAAACGTCAGTTTTCTAGAATAACGACTAGACAAAAACTATACAACACACAATCGTGGACCTCAGATCACTGGTCATCGACTCGAATCGATTTGACGGTGCGAACCAGATGTCACAAGCATTAAGGACTAAAAGCTGCGTCCCCTAGATATAGTCGTTCATGTGACCATGAGAACAGTCAGCGTGATCTTAAAAGAGAAACTGACCCATTATTTGGGTTCGCTAAGAAAGGCGACGAAGTCGTGGTGACCTCGCATGATCAGCCCATGGCGCGAATCTTACCGCGTTCCGTTCCGGCAGAATTGATTTCGGACCCGACGCGTCCGGTCACGGATCTTTTGAAGCTGAAGGGCGTGAAACGTCGACGGTCGGTTACTTCCGTCGAAAATCTTTTGAGTGATCGCAGGTGCCGATGAAGGTCGAGTCGACAAGTCTAAGAAATCCGCTCCAACCCACCCATTTATGTTCGCAGCGCTTCGGGAATAATCACACTGCCATCTTTTTGTTGATAGTTCTCCAGCACGGCAACGAGCGTCCGCCCGAAGCTCAAGCCGGAGCCGTTGAGTGTGTGGACGAATAGCGGTCTTCCCTTCTTGTCTTTACGGTAGCGGAGTTGGCCCGGCGCGCTTGGAAATTTTCGCAGTTCGACCAGGAGCTGATCTCTCGATAGGTAGTCTGTCCCGGCAGCCCAGACCTCGAGATCATAGGTTTTAGCCGAAGCGAAACCCAAATCTCCGGTGCAAAGCTCGACTACGCGATACGGCAGCTCGAGACGACGCAAAACTTCCTCGGCGTTTCGAACCATCGATTCGAGTTCATCGTACGCAGTTTCTAGCTCGGTCAATTTCACCATCTCGACTTTACTAAATTGGTGCTGGCGGATCAGCCCGCGCACGTACTTGCCGTAGGAGCCCGCTTCGCTCGAAAACACGGTAGGCCACATAATTGATCGGCAGTTCTTCGCGCTCGAGCATTTCGTCGCGGTGCAGGTTCGTAAGCGAAACCTCGGCGGTCGGAATGAGAAAATAATCGCCGGGAGCGAGATGAAATAAATCCTCGTCGATTTCGGCAGCTGTCCGGTGCCGACGAGCGAGCCGCGATTGACCAGCGCAGGCGGAAGCATCTCCTTTAGCCGTCCTCTCCAATGTGTGAGTCCAGCATGAAGTTGATGAGCGCGCGCCCCAGCGATTTTTGCCGCTCCAGCAAAATCGAGAATGCCAAGCTCTTCGCCGATATCCCAGTGGTTTTTTGACGTGAAATCAAATTTAGGCGACTCGCCCAAACGGCGCACTTCCCGATTCTCGCCTTCATTGCTGCCTACCTTCACCGCTAAATTGGGCAGGTTCGGCAGTGTCAGCATGAATTGATCGAACTTTGCCTCGATGTCGGCCAGTGGCCCTTCGCTTTTGCGGATCGCTTCGCTGACCTCTTCCACTTTGCGCATGAGTGCGGTCGCATCGGCGCCGCTTTTCTTGAGCTTGCCGAATTCTCCAGAGAGCCGGTTCTTTTTACTGGTTATGACGCCGGGAGGTTTTCCCCAGCAGCCGTCCCGGTTCGGGTATTGAAAGCGGCATAGAGCAAGAGCGTACCGTGGCGAAAGTACTCAAAACCGTGGCGTTCGGCTCGCCCAGGGGAAAGTGGCAAGACTGGATCTTTGCGATCCAACGCTTGAATCGCTGTTTTCTCATCCACAGAGAATACCGCCGTGTGTTGAGATCGTCCGTTGAGAAAACGTCTACCTACAGTAATTACGCACTGACGACACGGCAAACTGGTATTGATTGTAGCCTTTTGCCAGCCGTCCAAAATCACCAGAACAGTCATCGCGAAAATTTGGGTTGGAAATCACACACGCACCTAATCGGCGAGAATAGGTTTCAACGATCGACGCTATTAGTTTTGCTCGTCCCGTTGCCGATACACACATTGCGCTGCCTTGATCATCCTCAAAGCCGGGGGAGGTTTTCTTCTGGTCTTGATTCTCTTTCGTGGCGTCTGGCCTCGTAGCTTGGGCAAGTGCGAACTCATCTTTCGGGCGATGAATAACCGCGGAGAGAAACAGAACGATGATTCCGGATAGAGAAACAATAGACCAGATAGTTTTCAATTAAGATCCCTCCGTAAGGAGATTGAGTTTCCGTTCTTTGTGGTGGCCGTGTTGTCCCCTCGTTTGCAAAGCAAGGGAGACTAGACTGGTCGCAATTGCCGGCTGTTTCATCGATAGGCACACTCCTAATATAACTTTGCACGGTGCATCAACGATTCTCTTGACTCGGGTCTTGCTGGGCTTACCCACCATCTGCCTCACATTCAAGTTTTTGCTTGTATGGCTCGGCCTAGCGAGCTGATATGGGCCAAACGAATAAGGCCCGCCCGCGGTGCCATACGCATAACTCTCGCGACTTTTTCGTCTCGCATCCCAGCTAACGTAGCATGGCCTCAGGTACGGGCGGGTGTGCAATCGATTAACTAGATTTACCGATGAGTGCAGGCGGCGGGCTTGACCGGCTACATGGGTCGGCCCGTCGGATTCACCGCCTTCACCGTCATCACCACGTCGGTAAAATGATCTCCTCTATGACCTCTTTCCAGCGTGCCCGCCACGACGATATTCATGTCGAGATGTTTTGAATAGTCACCGACCTCGGCCGGAAAGATGAGTTGTACAAACGACACGTTTGTCGATGATTCATTGTTCACGCTGCTCGTCGTTCGGGCTTTGACCCGGACTGGCGTTTGGAGAATTAAAATGGCCACCTCTACTTTCTCGTCTTTTTCCGGGTTCTCGCCATAGGTCGGCTTGCCGTACTTCGTGACTTTGATGAGTTTTCCTTGAAGTCTTGAGACCGCTGGATAGTAGGATAGCCATTCCTGTTGTTGAGGTTCTGCTTCGGACAAAAAAAACAGGACGCAACTAACAGCGATGGCTACTGTAATCTTCTTGGACAATATCATTTTCTTCGTTTTTACGGCGAAAACCATTCAACTTATCTGCTTCCTCGAGTCACCGGTTGGTTTTGATCTACAGGCTCAGGGACTGCGTTAGGCTGCGACAAAGGAAGCGAGCCGCATTGCTCAACGCGCCTTCCACTAGGTTCTACATAGGCAATGCAGGCTGACCGGCGTTCCACGGCAGTTTCGCCGGATAGTATCGAGACACCACCGCACAGCATAGCGCCAAGCGGTGA
>DASWCL010000008.1:0-3940 GCA_036390135.1 Binatia bacterium | reverse complement strand
ATTGACCGAGAAAGAGATTTGCCGAGATCAGCAAACCGCCGGGTTTGAGCAAACGCTCGAAATGATCGAGGCCAGGTAGCGATTCGGCAGGATCGGTATCAAAATAAATCAGGTCATAGGCATCTTTCAGGCCCGGCAGAACCGAGGACGCTCGCCCATTTAAAACTTTGATCCGATCGCCAAGCCCTTCGGATCGGAAATGCTCCTGCGCGATCTGTGCATGCTCGTCGCTGACTTCAATCGTATCGACCAGCGCGCCCATCCCGGCGCCAAACGCCAACCACAGAGCGCTATAACCTAAGCCGCATCCGACTTCGAGCAAGCGCCGCGGACAATGAGACGCAGCCAGCGCGCCGAGGAGCGGACCATTCGGATACGGATACACGTCATAGCAGCCATGCGCGCTTCGGTGCGACTCGTATTTCTCGGCAATATGGCGGAAGCGATCCGCAGCTTGCGTGTGTTCCTCGACCCAGGCTTGAACGGCTTCTGCTGTGGTGGGCTCGTGCGGTGGCAATGGCATCAATGCCTCCTTAAAAATGAAATAAAATTCTCATGGCCCGAGTGCTTTGGATAGGATAGCCGAAAGTATCGAGGCGAGCCTCAAGCCAGCTCACGCGGATCGCCAATGGGTCTTCCGATAGTTTGTTTCTCCCATAAAAAAAGCAGGTAATTCAACAGCAGCGCCGGCGCTAGCCAGAAGTACCAAAGCTCCTCTGCCAGCCAAAATCTTTGGAGCAGATGTAGCGAATTAATCGCGACATAGATCCGTGCCGACCAAGTCCGATACCAGGGAACAGATCCCTGCTTTATCCAAGTCGCCCCTTCAATGATCGCCGGCAGAAGCACGACTTGGTCGTAAGTCCAAACAAAAAAACTAGTGGCGACCGATACGAGGAGCAGGAGCGGCAATTGTTTTAGCCAAACCCATTGGTGCTTGTGACGTTGCCAATAATACACCGCCCAGAGGATGGCGAGGATCGTGGGGGCGAGTTGCAACCACATCTGATCGATATCGAAGAAAACTCTGATAACGTTTCTCAACGTCGGTACCGGCCAATCCATCGGCTTGAGGACAGTGGGGACGCCGTAGAGCGCCAAGTACTGCGAGTAAATGTTCGGATCGAACAGGACGGGAACGAGCCCGGCCGCCACGCCGACGAGCGCGGCTCTCCATACCACGCGCCATGGACGCTTTTCCAAAAGCCAGAGAGCGAAGACGATCCAAAACAAATACAACACCTGGGGTTTGATCGAAAGAATCAGCAGAGAGGCGCTCGTGGTCCACAGGCTTTGCTTGCGCTCGGCATAGAGCAGCAACGTTAAACCCGCCAAAACGAGAGGCGTGATTTGTCCAATGATGAGAACAAAAAGTGTCGGCACAAACGTCAAGGCCAAAATCCAGGGCAGACGAGAAGATCGAGCGTTGTCTCCGTAGATTCGCCATAGCTGTTGCGCCGAGTAAAGAATTAAGATCACGTGAACCAAGAGCCAAAGAAATTGACTGGTCGCATATTCAAC
The DNA here is from genome assembly GCA_036390135.1 of Binatia bacterium. Taxonomy (GTDB): domain Bacteria; phylum Desulfobacterota; class Binatia; order UBA9968; family UBA9968; genus DP-20. The sequence goes on along the minus strand of DASWCL010000008.1, from coordinate 2,419 downwards.
CAAGCCAAACGGCAACGTAAACAGCAGCGACCATGGCGGGTTCCACATAATAAGAGGCCCAGCACCGTTCCATCCAGCCGTTTGTTGAAGAGCCATAAGCTCGGCCGGTGAATAGGGATTGCCTCCATACCAAAATAAACGGCTGGCGGCCCAATATTCGACAAAATCACGGATGCCGGCATGCGCAGTTGTCGGCGACGCTTGCCCAAACAGCACTCCAGCATCGAGCAACAGGATCGAGCAAACGGCGATGTAAATCTTATTCCGAAGGATCCCAGCCGACGGTCGGTAAGAGAGGTTACAGCGGTTCAGCAAATCAAATCCTTATGGACTTTGCCAGAAACTCGACGGTGGTATGGCGGATGCAAACTGGCGTGAATAGAGCACCAAATCCAGGGGGAGAGTTAACTGGGAGATCCCATCCGTCTGTTGTGAAGCGTCATGCGATCGGGCCCGAAGAATCGAGATTAATTTTTCACGCGCCGAAGGTTCGGTATGCAAGACTTCAGTTCTGTTGTATGCCGTAGCGGCGAGCGAACAGATAATAAACGACCGCAACGGAAATCAAGATCACCGACCAAATCACGCCGAAGGCGGCGAGCTCGCCGACCTGAGCATTTTCCCACAGTTCGAAGATTGCAACCGATACCACCGGGGTCTGCGGGCTCACCAGCAACACCGACATGGAAAGCTCTTTGGCCGACAAAAGAAAAATGAATATCCAGCCGCCAAGAAACGAAGGCGTTATCAGCGGCACGATGATCCGCCGCATACAGTTTGACCATGACGCCCCGGCGGTGAAAGCCGCTTCTTCCAACTCTTTGTGCAGCTGCAACAATCCCGAGTGAGTGTAGCGAATGCCATAAGGGATGTAGCGCGTGACAAATGCGATCAGCAGTATCCACAAGGTGCCGTACACGGGAATTGGCACAAACAGATAAAAGCGCAATATGGCCAACCCCATGACGATGCCCGGAAACAGCAGCGGCAGGGTCGTGAGCAAGTCGAGCAGCCAGCGGCCGCGTATTTTGGTGCGCACCAGGAGCCATGACGCAAACAATGTGAGCACCATCACCATGCTTGCGCTGCCCAGGCCGAGAAGGACGCTATTCTTGATGGCGTCGGTGATTTTCGGAAAGTGTAGCGCCGTGACGTAATTTTTTAAGGTGAGTCTGGCGATCCCTTCGAGCGATGGTTGCATATAGAAGGGCAAGAACGATGCCCAGAGAATAATAAGAAATGGCAACACCAGCAAAACCACGGAATAAAGAAGCAAACTGCATGCGGCAACATACCGCCAACGTCCGAGACGAATCACCGCCGGCCGATAACCCTTACCTGTGACGGTGTGGAACCGATCGCCTTCATGGGTGACACGAAAATAGAGATACAACGTCGCCGCCACCACGAACATAAGCAACACCGAGAACGCGCCGGCGCTGCCATACTGCGGCGGCAGTTTTTGCGCGTCGAGATAGATCGAAGTCGTGAGCACGCGAATATCGCCGGGCAGCCCGACCAGAGCCGGAATCTCGAAGGACTCGAACGAGCGGATAAAGATCAGCAGGACGACGGAAAAAAACGCCGGCAGCATTAATCGAAGCGAAACTCGCCGCATGGTTTGCCCAATGCGCGCGCCACATACCGCCGAGGCCTCCTCGAGCGACGGATCCATCGAACGGAACGCGGCAGCGAGCATGAGAAAAACAAACGGCGACCAGAGCAGCGATTCGATGAAGATCATGCCGAAGAGCGAATAGACATTGACTACCGGCCCCGGTTGATCGAGCAACGTCTTCAGCCAGGCGTTGACCGGTCCCGCTTTGCCAAGAAGCAACAGCCAGCCAATCGTATATAAGATAAATGGCGTGCCAAAGGATGCGAAGGCGGTGAAATAACCCAGGGCGCGCAGCGGCGCATCGGTTCGCGTGACGATCCACGCCATCGAGCCGCCGAGCATGGTCGCGAGCAACGCGGTACCCACAGAAAAATACAAAGTGTTGAGAAACGGACCGACGACTCGCAGCTCGCTTATGAGGTTGGCGTAATAACGAAAAGTAAACTCGTCGATCTCGCCGGTGAGCTTGGTGGTGAATAGACTGGTTTGGACGACTGAATAAAGCGGCGGCAAAACCAGATAAGCGGTCACCAGCGAAACTGCGATCATGATCACGGTGACCCCATCGCAATGCCAAAGCGCGCCAAGGCCAAACGCTCCGCGTGTCCCGCCTTCGCCACCCGGCTTTAGCGATATATCGTAAGTTTCGCTTGATGGTTGTTTCGCCACAAAGCTCTGCCGCCGTTACTTCATGAAAACATTATTGAAGTATTCGACCCACTCGTTGCCTTTGTCGTATTGCACGTCCGGATTGATGTAATAGGCGCGCTTGAACCTGCCGCCGCCGGGCTTCAGATCCAC
>DASWCL010000007.1:0-1920 GCA_036390135.1 Binatia bacterium | reverse complement strand
GAGAAGCTCGAGCTGCTTCTGAAAATTCGTGAGAACACCTATGTTCATTGGTCAGGGAAGCATCGCGCTCCGCTTACCGGGCAGGGAGTTTACCCGCGTCCGCTGCAGAACCCGCTGCCGGTTTGGCTTGGTGTCGGCGGCACGCCCGGCTCTTTCATTCGCGCCGGCACCCTCGGGTTGCCGCTGATGGTCGCGATCATCGGCGGTGAGCCGCACCGCTTCCGGCCGCTGATCGATCGCTACCGCTGGGCTGGTTCGCACGCCGGCCATTCTCCAGAGCAGCTCAAGGTCGGCGTTCATTCGCTAGGCTATGTCGCCGATAGTCCGACAACGGCCGAAGACGAATTTTTTCCCGGCTATGCGCGAAGCTTCACAGAGATTGGCAGGGAGCGCGGATGGCCACCTATGACCCCCGCGCGCTTCGACGCCCAGCTTGGACCGACCGGTGCGCTTCTGGTGGGCGATCCGGAAACGGTCGCGGAAAAAATCCTGCGCGTGAACGAATCGTTAGGCGGCATTTCCCGGCTCACGTTCCAAATGAGCGTGGCGGACTTGCCGCACGCCAAACTCATGCGCGCAATCGAACTGATTGGGACACGGGTGGCGCCGCTTGTCCGAAGAGCGCTCGGATCTGCGACGCCGACCCTTCCCTCAACCAAATCCGAACGTGCTGCGTAATCGCGAAGGCTGACCTAAAAACATTTCCGCCATTTGCCCGATAGCAAGCGCCGCCATCGCGGCTTAACTTTTGTGTGACACCGAAAGCAGAAGCAAACCGAGAAACACATATGCCGGCCAATCTTCCAACTCCGATCGCTACTTATATCGGTGCGGCGAACCGAGGCGAGACGGAGGCGTTGGCGCAATGCTTTGCCGAGAGCGCGGTCGTTCGGGATGAAGGCAAAACGATCGAAGGCTTGGCTACGATCAAGAAATGGATGGTTGAGACCAAACAGAAGTATCAGCACACCATCGAACCACTCGCGTCCACTCAGAAGGACGGCAAGACCATCGTCACCAATCGGCTGACTGGTAGTTTCCCAGGCAGTCCCATCGAGCTTGAGTTCGTCTTCACGCTCGACCGCGACAAGATCGCAGCGCTGGAGATTCTCTCATGAAATCGGGAAGCGTTACTTCAAATTAAATCTTTCACATAGGCAAAGAGCGCCGGCGCGCCCCCAGTATGCCAGAACAGAACTGTTTCATCCGACCGGAAAGCTTTCTTGCGAATTAAATCAAGTAGCGCTCCCATCGCGCGTCCAGTGTAAACGGGATCGAGCACGATTCCTTCGCGCGAAGCGAGCAAACGAATTGCCTCGCGCTCCAAATCGCTCACAATGCCGTAGCCGCTGCCAAGGTAATCGTACGCAACGGTGAAATCGTCGGCTGCGAACTGCGCGTTGAAGCCGACATATTTGGCAGTCTCGTTCGCGATATCAGCCAGCTCGCGTTCGTAAGATGCGCCGTCACTATCGTCCTTGTCGATGCTCACACCATGCAGCTTGCTCTTGAAACCGGTAACCCTGGCGCCGACAACAATGCCCGCTTGCGTTCCGCCGGAGCTTGAAGCGAAGATGAGGTGATCAACGCGCCGATTCATCTCATTCAACTGTTCGGTCAGCTCCATCATTGCCAGCACATAGCCGGTTGCACCGACGCCATTAGAGCCGCCAACCGGGATCACGTATGGCTTACCGCCCTGTTTACGAAGTTCATCTGGAATCTGGCTCAGTTTGGCCTCGCGCTCAGAACGTTGAACCCAATGAATGCGTGCGCCGAGTAATTCATCGAGCAGCAAATTGCCATTCGGCAACTCGGGTTTCGTCCCATTCAGCAAAAGCTCGCACCGCAAACCTGCCCTGGCCGCGGCCGCCGCGGTCTGGCGACAATGATTCGATTGCGCCGCGCCCGCTGTGACCA
>DASWCL010000006.1:0-10742 GCA_036390135.1 Binatia bacterium | reverse complement strand
ATTTATCAGCGCCACTAACTGCTCGGATCGTAGAGTCGAATGGTAAAAAGAATGAAACCGGGGACGGCCAGAGCGGAAATTAGTAACAAACCTATCCGTTTATCGGTCAACGCGCTGTTAAGTTGATCGCTTCGTTTAGCGTGAAGGCGCCCGCATACAGCGCCCGGCCCACGATCACACCCTCGACGCCTTCTTTCTCAATCGGCAACAACTTGCGAATGTCATCCAGCGTCGCGACGCCACCCGACGCGATAATTGGAATCTTGACCGAACGCGCAATCTTAAGCGTCTCGTCTATATTCACACCCTCTCGTGTACCATCGCGGCTGATGTCTGTGTAAATAATCCGAGCGGCGCCGTCCTGTTCGCAGCGTTTGGCCAGCTCGACGGCATCCATCGCCGTCGTTTCTTTCCAGCCTTTGACCGCCACGTTGCCTTGGCGCGCGTCGATGCCGACGACGATCTTGCCGGGAAATTTTTTGCATAGAGCGCGAAGAAATTCCGCGTTGTCATAGGCCGCGGTGCCGATAACGACACGGGTCACGCCCAAGCTCAATGCCGCTTCCACGACCTCAATCGATCTCAGGCCGCCGCCGAGCTCCACTGATAAACCGGTTTGTCGGCAGATCGCTGCAATTTCTTTGGTGTGCACCGGTTGGCCCTCGACGGCGCCGTTCAAATCGACAATGTGAATGAATGTGGCGCCCTCGGCGACCCAATGTTGAGCCGCTTCGACTGGATCGTCAAAATAAATGGTTTCCTTATCCATCTCGCCTTGGAAAAGACGCACACAGCGGCCATCTTTCAAATCGATCGCGGGAATGATCAACATGACGTTAATTCGAGGCAACGAAGCGGCCAAAGTTGGCAAGAATGCGCAAGCCTAGTTCTTGGCTCTTTTCCGGATGAAACTGGCAAGCGAAAAGCCGATCCGTCGCGATGCTGGAAACGAACGAATCGCCGTAATCCGTCGTCGTCGCCACGATCGCGAGATCGTCGGGGACGACGTAAAACGAATGGACAAAATAAACGTAATCACCGCTGGCGATTCCCTCGAGAAACAGGGAGTCGGTTTTTTTCTCGACCCGATTCCACCCCATGTGTGGAACTTTGAGATTTGCATTCCCATGGAAGCCGATGACTTTTCCGGAAAAAAGATCGAGACCCTTCTGTTTGCCGAACTCTTCGCTCTCGGAAAAAAGCAGTTGGAAGCCGAGACAGATTCCGAGAAACGGCTTTTTCTGCCGAACCATCCCGCGGATCGGCTCGACGAGCCCAAACTTCCCGAGATTTTCCATGCACGCGCTGAACGCACCCACACCCGGGAGCACCACGCCACGCGCGGCTTGAATCTGGCCGACATCGCGTGTGACCACGGCGTTAAAGCCCACGCGCTCCAGTCCCTTCTGCACGCTGCGCAAATTACCCATCCCGTAGTCGACGATCGCGATCATAAAACGATTTGAACGGCCTGAACCGTTTGAACGTATGTAACGCTCTGAACGAAGTTCCTAGAGGCTTCCCTTGGTCGACAGCACGCCCTGCACCCGCGCATCGACCTGCGTCGCGAAATCCATCGCGCGGGCGAAGGCTTTGAAGCATGCTTCAATGATGTGGTGCGGATTCTCGCCGCGCGGCACGTCGATGTGCAGGTTCATGCCTAGTTGATTGGCAAAAGCGGCGAAAAACTCATGCGGCAAGTCGGTGTCGAAATCGCCCACGCGTCCGGGGCGAATCTTGACGTTGTACCAGAGGTAAGGCCGCCCGCTCAGATCGACGACAACTTGCGCCAGAGCTTCGTCGAGCGGACAACTCGCCTCGCCGAAGCGGCGGATGCCGTGCTTATCACCCAGCGCATCTTTGAAGGCTTGACCCAGCGCCAAGCCAACGTCTTCCACCGTGTGATGAAAGTCGACTTCGAGATCGCCTTTGGCTCGAATCTCAACGTTAAAAAAACCGTGGCGGCTAAAACTATCCAGCATGTGGTTGAAGAACGGCATGCCGGTTTCAATGGTTGCCTCCCCGGCGCCGTCGACATCCAACTTCACCATGATGTCGGTTTCTTTTGTTTTCCGTGCAACTTTTGCCGACCGTGCCATGACTTCTCCTTAAGTCAGTTCAGATTCCGCCATGATTCCGAATCGCCGTGCCCACTTCGACCTGGCAACTGAGAACTAGGAACTGTTCCTGAATCGCGCTTCCACCGAGCGCGCGTGATCGTCCAATCCTTCCAGCCGAGCCAAATGCGTGATTTTCGACGCCAACGTCTTTAACCCGCGCTTCTCGGCGTGAATCACCGTGGTGCGTTTGAGAAAATCATAGGTGCCGAGTGGCGAAAAAAACCGCGCGCTGCCACCCGTCGGCAGGACGTGATTCGGCCCGGCAAAGTAATCGCCCAACGGCGGCGGCGAATACGGTCCGAGAAACATCGCGCCGGCGTTATGAATCTCCTTAGCCCATTTTTGCGGCTGTTTGACGATCAATTCGATATGTTCCGGCGCGATGGCATTGGCCAATTCGACCATTTCCTTTTTGCCGCGCGCAACGATGATCGCGCCGTATTTTTTCAGCGACTTGAGGGTGATCGCTTGGCGTTTGGTGCTGCGCAATTGATCTGCGATCGCGGTTTGAATCCGGCGCGCGGTCAACAGTGACGTGGTCACACACAGCGCAGCGGCTAACTCATCATGCTCAGCCTGCGATAACATATCGGCGGCGACATGAACCGGATCGGCGGACTCGTCCGCCAAAAGCAAAATCTCGCTCGGACCCGCAATGGAATCGATATTCACTTCGCCGAATACCATGCGCTTGGCTGTGGCAACGAAAATGTTTCCCGGGCCGACAATCTTATCGACCTTGGGAATCGTCCGCGTGCCGAAGGCCAGCGCAGCCACGGCCTGCGCGCCGCCGACACGGAAGACGCGATCGACTCCGGCGATGTGCGCCGCGGCGAGAATGATTGCGCCGTCATTGCCGATCGGCGAGGTCATGATAATTTCTTTCACCCCCGCGACCTTCGCGGGAATCGCGTTCATGAGCACGGTGGACGGATAGCACGCTTTGCCGCCCGGTACGTAAACTCCAACGCGCGCTAAAGGTAAAATGCGCTGGCCAAGCACCATACCGAGTGGATCGCGATACTGCCAGCTTTTCTGCAGTTGGCGGCGGTGAAACGTGGCGATCCGCTTGGCTGCGAGCCGTAGCGTCGACAAATCCTTTTGGGTCACTTGAGCGATCGCGCGCTCGATCTCCGCCGGTTTTACCTCCATTGTCGCAGCCGTCAGGCGCAGCCGATCGAACAGCCGGGTGTAACGCAGCACCGCCCGATCGCCCTCCTTTTGCACGGCGGCGACGATTTCCGACACCCGCTGCTCAACCTTGTCTTCGCGCGTGCCAGGCCGCGCCAAGATTCGCTTCAGCAGGGGCTTAAAACCGGCGTCGGTTGTTTTGACTAACCTGATTCTCATCCGCACACGCTCAGTTCCAGTTTTTGGATTTCTCGAATCGATGCGTTTGAACGCTTGAACCTTTGAACGAATTCTAACCCTTCACCCGGACGATCTGCGCGCCCAATTGCGAGAGCTTCCGCTCGATCCTCTCGTAGCCGCGATCCAAATGATAGACGCGCGAGACCTCGGTCGTGCCCTTCGCCACCAAGCCGGCAAGTATCAACGCTACGCTCGCGCGCAAATCGCTCGCCATCACCGGCGCGCCGGACAGCTCGCGTACGCCGCGCACGATCGCGCGATTGCCTTCCAATTTGATTTGCGCGCCCATCCGGTCCAGTTCCAGAGCGTGCATGAAGCGATTCTCAAAGATCGTTTCGGTAATCACGCTCACGCCGTCGGCGACCGTCATGAGCACCATGAGCTGCGCCTGCAGATCGGTGGGAAAGCCGGGATAAGACAGGGTGGTGACGTCGACGCTCTTGATGGCGTTGCTTCGTTGCACGCGAATCCCCGCATCGTCGGCCGTGAGTGCGACTCCGGCCTCCTTGAGCTTGATTAAGAAGGCTTCGAGATGTTCGGCGCGCGCACCCTTCACCAACACATCGCCGCCCGTGAGCGCAGCGGCGATGACGAAGCTAGCCGCTTCGATCCGGTCCGGAATGATTCGATGCGTGACGCCGTGCAATTCTTCGACGCCGTCGATTTGGACGATATCGCTGCCCGCCCCATGAACCTTGCCGCCCATACCGTTCAAGGCATTCGCCAGGTCTTCGATCTCCGGTTCTTTAGCCGCGTTCTCGATGAGCGTCGTACCTTCGGCGAGGCTCGCCGCCATCATGAGATTCTCGGTCGCGCCGACGGAGGGCAGATCGAGGTAAATCTTCGCGCCACGCAATTTGGTTGCCTTGGCTTCCACGTAGCCATGGGTTTGTTCGATCGTCGCTCCCAGGGCTTCGAGTCCCTTCAAGTGCAGATTGATCGGGCGCGCGCCGATCGCGCAGCCGCCGGGAGTCGAGACGCGCGCCTCGCCGAAACGCGCGACCAGCGGTCCCAAAACCAAAAACGAAGCGCGCATGGTCTTGACCAGATCGTAGGGAGCCTCGAAATTCTTGATATGATCCGCGCGCAAAGTTAGCTCGTCGGCGCCATTGAGCCAGCCTTGATTATCACTTTTATCGCCGAGACCCGTAAGCAATCGCAGTGTCGTGCGAATGTCGGTCAGATGCGGAACGCTCTGATACGTGCACGGCTCCGTCGTCAGAAGCGAGGAGATCAAAATCGGCAGCGCCGCATTTTTCGCGCCGCTCACCGTCGCTTCTCCTGCCAAGGCTTTGCCGCCTTGAATGATAATCGTATCCACGAGCGCCTTGCCTAAGTTAAATTCGTCTTTGTAGTCCGCTTGCGCGCAACGACCACGCGATCCTTACCACTGTAATCCTGATAAATCTGCGCACCGGCGTACCCCCCGGGGCTTTCGAATAGCGTCACCACCGCCGCTCCCATGTCGGCACCCATCTCGACGACCACGGCGCCGTTCGGTCGCAAATAATGGCAGGCCTCGGCGGCGATCCGCCGATAAAAGTCGAGACCGTCAACACCGCCGTCCAGCGCGCCGCGCGGCTCCCATTGGCTCACTTCCGGCTCAAGCTCGTCAATCTCGCCGCGCCGGATATAGGGCGGATTGGCAAGAATCAAATCATACGCGACCTTAACGTCGCTGATCGCTTCGAACAGATCGCCACGGAGAAATTGCATTCTTGCGGCTATTCGATGCTTCACCGCGTTACCGCGCGCAACGACTAACGCGGCCTCAGAAACATCGGTAGCGAAAATTTCGGCGGCGGGCAGTTCACTAGCCAGCGCAATGGCGATGGCGCCGTTGCCGGTGCCGATATCCAGAATCCGAAGCGCTCCACCCATAGACATTTCCGCGCCAAGCTTCAGCGCAATCTCGACCAGTCGTTCGGTTTCCGGCCGGGGAATGAGAATGTCGGATGTCACGTCGAAATCCAGCGACCAGAATTCTTGCCGGCTCGTGATGTAAGCGACTGGCTCACGCTGCAGGCGCCGCCGTAATACGTCCGCGTACTCTTCACGCTGCTCGCTGCTTAGCAACCGGTTGGCGCCAACCATGAGTTGTTCGCGCGTCAAGCCGAGGATATGTCCCAACAACAGTTCCGCGTCCAGACGGCCGGTTTCGATCCCGCCCGACCGCAGGCGCCGCGCCCCCTCAAACAAAGCCTTCGAAAGTTGGCTGGGCAAAGCATCAGTCAGCGTGATCGGCTGATTTTCCATCCTGCTCCGGCTTTCCCGTCGCCTTTAGCACCTCGGCTTGGTAGTGCGTGATGAGCGCGTCGATGACTTCGTCGAGCTCGCCCTCCATGACGCGATCTAATTTATACAGGGTAAAATTGATGCGATGATCGGTCAGCCGCCCCTGGGGAAAATTGTAAGTGCGAATGCGCTCGCTGCGGTCGCCGCTGCCGACCATCGATTTGCGCGTCGCCGCGATCTCCGAGCGCTGCTCTTCCTGTTTCCTTTCGAGCAGTCGGGCGCGGAGAATTTTCATGCCCTTGGCGCGGTTCTTATGTTGCGATTTCTCATCTTGGCAGGAAATGACAATCCCCGTCGGGATGTGCGTAATGCGAACGGCAGAATCGGTCGTATTTACGCTCTGCCCGCCGGGGCCCGATGAGCGAAATACGTCGATTCTGATTTCCTTCGGATCGATGGCGATTTCGACTTCGTCGGCTTCGGCTAACACTGCCACCGTAACCGCTGAAGTATGAATCCGTCCAGACCCTTCCGTCACGGGCACACGTTGGACGCGATGAACACCGCCCTCGAATTTGAGTCGCGAATAGGCGCCTTGGCCCTCGATGCTCATGATAATTTCTTTATAGCCGCCGAGTCCGGTCGGGTTGGAGCTCATCATTTCGACCCGCCAGCGGCGCGACTCGGCGTAGCGCGAGTACATGCGAAAAAGCTCGGCGGCGAACAATGCTGCTTCGTCGCCGCCGGTACCGGCGCGAATTTCCACAATGACGTTTCTCGCGTCGTTTGGATCCTTCGGCAAAATCAGAATCATCAGCCGGTTTTCGAGCGTTTCTTTACGCTCGCGCAGTGCAACGACTTCTTCCTTTGCCAGTTCCCGAATGGCTTCATCCGTCTCTTCCAAAAGTTGCCGATTGTCGTGGATCTCTCGCTCCACTTTACGCCATTCGCGATAACATAAAACAATCTCCTCCAATTCGGAGCGTTCCTTGGCGAGTTTGGAGTATTCGCGTTGGTGACCAAGGAGCTGGGGATCCGACATCATCCCCTCCAACTCCATGTAGCGTTTTTCAACTTCAGCCAATTTATCAAGCATGGCAAGTTCACGACCAGGATCGGCAATAAACCAGAAATAAAAAAGGGCAAAAGGATCATCCCACCCTTTGCCCTTTCACGAACCGAAACAACTTAATCGGTCAATTTGAGCCTCGACCCTCCGCTAGACTGAATTCTTTAAGCCGTATTTCTTTCTAAACTTTTCGACGCGACCGGCGGAGTCGAGGAATTTCTGTTTGCCGGTAAAGAACGGGTGGCAGTTTGAGCAAATTTCGACGTGGATGCTGCCCGCAGTAGAGCGCGTCTCGACCACATGGCCACAGGCGCAGGTGATCGTCGCAGCTTTATATTCTGGGTGGATTCCTTGTTTCATAGCACACCTTTATCGGAAGGTTTTATAGCACAAGGAGTGTCCGGCTTCAATCGGCCGCCGCGCTTGATTGATGAACGCGAGGATCAGACTGGCCATAAACCGAAGTATCTTTTGAAATTTGTAATAGCCGCAGGATTCCATTGCCAAATACCCGGTTACCTCTTAAAATGCAGCAAAAGCCAGCCGACCATGTCATACCAATATCACGGGTGGTTCTCGCAACAGAGGCCTGCCGGAAAATGTGGGGGTTAAACCAGTTATGAATAAGCCGGAACCTACCGTTTCGTCGCCGCAAATAGCCGTTCCGCCTGCGCCGTTGAAAGCCGAAAATACCGACCTCGATTTTGGCTTTCTCGCCGATCTCGCCTTAAAAACCGTGTATGCCGACGCCAATTGCACCACCGAGCGGGCGGCCCAGAAACTCAAATTGTCCATGTCTGTAACCGAAAATCTGCTGCAGCATCTCTATCACGAAAAATTCATTGAGATCCGAGGGCTTATTAGTTACGGCAACAATCGCTACGGCATGCTCGACCGAGGCTGGCAAAGGGCACAGCAACTGTTGGATATGAATGGCTACATCGGGCCTGCGCCCGTTTCGTTACCGGCCTATAACGAGATGGTGTTACGCCAGAGCGCGGCACGGGATTCCATTGAACCCGAGACCGTGCGCACGGCCATGTCGGGATTGGTTTTGCCGCAGAGCACGGTGCAAACTTTGGGGCTCGTCGCCAACTCGCGGCGCAGTCTTTTTATGACCGGCCCCTCGGGTAACGGGAAGACGACCATCGCCACGGCGCTCCATACCGCCCAGCACGGCGAGATCTGGATCCCCTATGCCATCGAGGTCGATGGCCAGGTCATCAAGGTCTTCGATTTACATAGCCACCAGCCTGTGCCGGTCACCGGCATTGACCGCTACGACGAGCGCTGGATCCGAATCAAACGGCCGATCGTCATCGTCGGCGGTGAAATGACGATCGAAACTATGGATCTGATCTACAGCACGACCGTTAGATTCTACGAAGCGCCATTCCAAATGAAATCGAACGGCGGAACGCTGGTCATTGATGACTTTGGCCGCCAGCGCGTTGATCCTCATGACCTGCTCAACCGCTGGATCGTGCCGCTCGAAGGGCGCGTCGATTACCTGACGTTGCACACCGGCAAGAAAATCGAAGTGCCGTTCGAGCAGCTGTTGATTTTCGCCACCAACCTTGATCCCAGCGATCTCGTCGATGATGCCTTTCTACGCCGCATGGGATATCGGCTTTACATCAACGCGCCGGATCGGGAAATGTACAAAACGATCTTCGAGCAATATGTTCGCGCCAACGGTTTTGACTACGATCCGAAATATCTCGACTATGTATTTCGACTCTATGAAACGGATAAGCGGCCGCTTAGAGGCTGCGAACCCCGCGACTTGATTCAACGCTGCGTTGATCTTTGTAAATATGAAAATCGCCCCATGGAGCTTTCCAACGATCTGTTAAACCTCGCCTGGCAAAATTATTTCGGCGTGGCGCCGGTCGTACAATGACCGAAGAATAGCAATTCTTATCGGGCGGCGGGCCAGAGGGGATCCCAGTCATGATCTGTCGATTCACGTTCACGCGACGCGCTGACGTTTTGTTATTCGTAATCCTGTCGCTCTGGGGCTGTACTTCTTCGCCTCAACTGATCTCCGAGGTTTCCGTGGAAGACAAGGTCGCGCGGCTCAAGCTCGGCAAAACCGACAAGTCCGCCGTCGAGGGCATCTTCGGAGTAGAGCATGGCAATGACCGCAACCGATGGACCTACAATTTTGCCGACCGCCAATTTGAAATATTCGATCGCAGACAAGGAGTCGGAGCGCTGCCAATCACTGCTGGAGTCGTGCCGGTTAACACTCGAGCCCTTGTGACGCTGGAATTTAACGAAGCCGGAGTCGTCAAACAAATCGGGGTCGCGCGCTTCTTCGAAGAACCGTTCATTAACGACTACTGGTACATGGTCAAAGAAACGACAAAAAACCCCTTGGAGTCGATTGCCTCAAAGGGCGAAGCCCTCGGCTTCAGGATAGCCGGTTTAGATAAAAGCGCGGGAACCTTTAACCTAGAAGACCCTAACAGCAAGGCGCGCATCGCCGTCAAACTGGACGGTCAAATCTTACGTGTCACCTCGCGCAATCCCCATAATCGTCTGGGCAACGAATACCGCGCCTACACCAAACGCGAAAGCGCGTTCACCAACAGCATCGGCGATTCGGAAATCGTCCAGTAAGCGGGACTTGAGCGGCCGTGCAATCAATCCTGTCGCTGATCAGAAGACAATAAGTTTGGAATTGGTGGAGCCGAAGGGAATCGCAAAAGTTCCCTAACTAAATGTTTTATCTATAGTGTTGTTCATACATCGGCGGTTGTTGCCCCCATTGTTGCCCCCGCAGCGTCGTTCCTACTCATAGTTCTTCTACGCGATCCGATGTAAACCGGCTGTGATTGATGTGACAGAAACCATTCTTTTTTTTCCCAGATCTCACGCAACTGCGCTTCAGTCACTCAATCGGAGACAACGCCGCAAGACCTACTCCGGTAGCAAATACGAGCGTTAATCTTTCCGCACTCCATAATATCGGCCAAGCCTGCATAAAAAACGATTAAATCACCTTTCCTTAAGTGTCTCTGTAATTGCTTGGCTCGCTCCCTTGATCTCGTAAGTGAGGTGCTCGAAATCTGGATCTAAATGCATATGACGACGCCGCAGCTGTACAGGCAAGATCGTATCGAATTCTGTCGGCGCTGGCGACAGAATCCCGTAAGGCGTCTTTAGGCCAGGATGAACAGCCGCGCTTTCAGGGATGGAATCATAAACAAACTTGCCTGTCTTGCTATCTATGGGGTCATTCCAACGTCCGCCACCTTGGCTTTGGTCGGCTCCAGCCCTAACGAGCAGAGCATTCATACAGCTTTCTTCGCAATTCTTTGAGTAGGCGTTTCCTTTTAGTGAAGCCAAATATCGTTACGTCGAGTCACTGTATTTTAGCTAAGCAGAGCTTTGGTCTTCAGCAAAACAAGACGCCTGAATCGACCTCGCTCCAGACTTTCCTTGGGTCTGCTCGAAAGTTCAAGAAAAATTTAGGCGACTTTCCTTCACCCATTCAGACAGAACGACGTCGCGCGCGTCGCGGGGACATTTATTCGTCATTTTTTTTGATGTGAGGATCGGTTGTGTTCTCGTCAGTCGTAGAAGATGCTTGCGGTTTCCGTTTGCCGAATCTAATCTCTTGCGAAATTTCCAGCGCCATTTTATTCCATGCGTCATTCTCATCAGAGAGGTTAAGTGGCGAATAGTCCTTGTTCATAGTTCCCATTCCTCTTAGCTAATCGGCTAACTAAATTGACGACCAAACTATTGTGCCGTATCGGCCTTAACTTTATAACGGCCTCTCATCAGGCTCATAAAATTGTACATTTGATCAGCGAGCGCCGCCAAATACTGAAGATGAAAACCGTCCTTGCTTCCAGAAAAGCAATGTGACGGCCATCAGCATGCCGGTGATCAGGGTGCTTGTGGGAAGCCCTAGACCCAGCGCACGCCCCGCAAGA
>DASWCL010000005.1:0-10084 GCA_036390135.1 Binatia bacterium | reverse complement strand
TGGGCGCAAAAAAATCGCGACATTTTGATCGCCTACCTGCGCGCGTGGCTGAAAGGCATGGCATGGATCAAAGACGAGGCGAACCGGGAAGCGGCGATTAAGATGGTCGGCGCTGAGTTGAAATTGAATCCGAAGCAGGCTACCGATAGCGTCGAAGAATTGTCGACGAGCGGCACTTTGAATCTACCGGGCTTGCAGGTTGTTCTCGATCTAAGAAATCAGTTCGGCTTCAAGCTCAACAAAGGCGACAAGCTGCCGGTGTACTACGATGCGGCGTACTTCAATGCGGCGAAGGGGAAATGATCGGGTTTCGTTCAAAGTTCAAAAGTTCAAGGTTCAACGTAAATTAACAAAGATGTTCCGAATTCTGACCTTGAACTTTTGAACGCTTGAACCTTGAACGAATGATTTAGTATCCAAACCCGTACAGCCGCGCGCAGTTGTCCCACAGATATTTTCGTTTGGTTTGATCGCTGAACGGCAGTTTGAGAAAAGTTTCGACCGCGTGGGGAAACTTGACGTCCAAGTGTGGGTAATCGGTCGAAAAGACGATGTTGTCTTCCAGCCCGAAGTCCGGGATATTCTTCGCGACGATTTCGTCGCACTCCACCGCGCCCCAGCACTGGCGCTGGAAATATTCCAGCGGCTCCAGTTTCATTTCCGGATGTTCGGCGGCGCCGGTGAGCTCAGCGTACTCGCCCATTCTCCATAAAAGCCATGGGAGCCATGCGCAGTTGCCTTCTAAGAACGCTACTTTCAATTTCGGAAAGCGCTCCATCACGCCGCCGTAGATCATGTCGGCGCAGGCGAACATGTTGGCCATCGGAAACGACAACGTATTGAACATGGCGAAGCTGGGGATGAACTCGGAGAGCGCTGGTTGCGGTAAAAATACTCTGCCCGCTTCGTGGAAACCGATAGGTATTCCAAGCTTCTGGCATTCCTCCCAAAGCGGATTGTAGTACGGATCACTCCACATTTTTCCATTCACATGATTGGGCCGCACCAAAACGCTTCTAAAGCCCAACTGCTTCACGACGCGGTGAGTTTCTTCGACGGCGGAGGAGACATCGTGCGGTGCGATGATGCCGGCCCCGTACATGCGCTCTGGAGCAACTTTGCAGAAATCATGCATCCAGTCGTTGTAGGCTCTGGCGATGGCCGCGGCCAATTCTGGATCGAGCCCGTCGACGGCGAGCACAAACAAGCCGCGGCTCGGATAGAGAATCGCCACGTCGAGACCTTCCTTATCCATCGCGCGCACTTGCGCGACGTTGTCGAAATCACGCGCTTCTTCCTCCGGATATTTTTCGTTGAGGATTCGTTCGCGGATCGATCCTAGCGCAGGAATAGGTTTCGGCGTCGGCCGAGGCATGATCTTGCCGTCGACTTGAACGCCGAGATCGCGCTTATGGCGATTGAGACCGATGGGCGCGCGATCGAGGAACTGCTTGTCGATGTATTTCTGCCACAGATCGCAAGGCTCCATCACGTGCATATCGGAATCCATCGCTTTGAAACCGTTCTTCATGGCGCACTCCTGACTTAGCCGATTGATAGGTATTAGTTACTACACTATCGGCGCTCCGCACAACAAATCATCTCCACAGCTCTGCCAGCCAACCCGCGCGCTTAATTTCCTCCACGTAGCTATTGTCGTAGTAGGCGCTCGTCGGGGTGCCGCCGGCGAGTTTTGCATCGACGAGATTGAACTGAGCCGATTGCTGCACGATCGGTTGTATCGAGCTGGCTGTCACCGTCGGATCTTTGACGAAGATATCGAGGGCGAACTTGTGGGTTTGATCCAATATTTCGGGGTCGGTTTGGCGTGTGTATTTCGCCAGGACCGCCTTCGCCTGTTTCTCGTTGACAAAGATCTGCTTGATTCCTTCCATCGTCGCCTTGATCATACCGATGACGACTTCGCGATTCCTTACTGCGTAGGATTTGCGCGCGACCAGACCTTGAATTAAAAATTCGATGCCGGCATTTTTGAAATCCTTCGGGCTCACCAGCTCGCGATAACCATCCTTCATCAGGCGAAAGGTGAAGGGCGCTGACGTGATGATGCCGTCGACCAAACCTTGCGAAAGGCTGGTAATCGCCTGTGTTGTCGTGCCGGTCTGGACGATATTGATGCCCTGGACGTTGTGCAGTTTTAGGATCGCCTGCAGCGTGAAGTGGGGAATCGCTCCCAACCGGCTGATGCCGATTCTTTTGCCGGCTAAATCCGCGGGAGTTCGGATTGCCGGTTTAACGATCAGCGATTGAATCGCGTAGGGCACGGTCGTCGCAACCTGAACGACGTCGCCGCCTTGCAGAACGTTGGAGACGAGTGGAGGCCCACCGCCTGCGCCGACGCCCGCTTGTCCGCCCAGCATCGCCTGGATAATCACCGGCGACGCACCGACGTAAATCATATCCACGTCGAGTCCGTATTTTTCGTAAAAGTGAGATTCCTTAGCAATCCACCAGGGCAGGCTGGCAGCGCTGATCGGCGTAAAAGGAAAGGAAACTTTAGTTGCGGCGTGAGCAGACGATGCGATGGCGCTGACCATCAGCGTAGTTAGTAGAAGATTTCGAATTCTTCTGGTCATAAATTTTGTGATTGTCGCAAGGAAGGTTTCAAATCACTAGCATTTTCAGCGCATTTTGGCGAAAGAACGCGGTCCTTCCCCGTAAAGGGGAAGGAAGTAAGACTGCTTTGCGAAAACAATCCTAACGATTCATATTGCGCCGCGCACCTTATCGATCATCGCACTGGCATTGTTGGGTATCGCCTCACCGCGCCAGGCGATGTGTCCGTCGGGGCGAACGAGTACGAAAGGGCGCTCGTACGTTTCGCGCACTATTGATTCGTTGATCTGGATGGTTTGAAGCGGCAATCCGACGCGGCTCGCAGCTTCCGTGATCGCGCTCGTGTTCGTGGGTTTGATCGACAAATTCATTAGCGTGAACCCCTTCCCGAACAAGTCGAGCGTCGAGCGGCCGTCCTTGAGCCAGACATGGGGCGCGCGCACTCCGGGCCAAGTCGACGGCACGTAGAGACCGTGGTCGAGCTCCGGCGCTGCCGTGCCGTCGGCGACGCAGATCGGCGAGTTCTCGTAGCGATATCCGAGCTCGATGCCGGCGGAGTCATGCTGAAACTCTTTCGCGCGCGTGCGCATGATCACGCCACGGGCTTTTTCGCGCAGCTGTTTGCCTTCTTCGCTGTCTTCCTCGATTTTTGGCGAAAAGGGAGTTTGATTGTCGAAGTTGGCGCGCATTTCGGCGGCTTCGTTGACGTTGATCATGGCGATCGGTTTTCGCTCAGCGGTGTAGCTATCGAGCAGGCGAGCGCCGCCCCAACCTTGCAACATGGCTGCGAGCTTCCAACCGATATCGACGGCGTCGCCGACGCCGGTGTTCATGCCGAAGCCGCCGGTCGGCCAGTTGAGATGGGCCGCGTCCCCGGCGAGGAAGACACGTCCCTCCTGATATTTCTCGGCTACGACGCAGTGTCCGGTCCACGGGCGTACATCGAGCAACTCAAACGGAATATTTTGGCCCAGTGCGTGGCGCAGTTTTTCTGGAGCGTTCAAGTCATCGATCTGTTCTTGCTTGACGTTGCGAATGTTCAAACGCCAAAGCTCCTTGCCGTCGACGGCGGCGATGGTGCCGTTAATCTGGCCGTTAACGATTTGGTACATGACCGCAGGGCCATAACTGATAGATTTGAGAAATGGCGAGCGGAACAAGACCGCGACGTTCAAACCTTGCGAGAACACGCCTTGGTACTGAATGCCAAGGGCGCGCCGGACGTTGCTCTTGCCGCCGTCGCAGCCGGCGAGATAGTCGGCGGCGATCATTTCATCCCGGCCGCTTTCTACGTCGACGATTTTGCAAGTTACTTTGTGGCTGTCTTGCTGAAACTCTTCCAGTGCTGTCTTGTAACGGACCTCCACGGTGGCAAGCGTGGTGATATGCCGGTGCAACACGGGGTCGAAATATGGCTTTGAAATCCAAAGCCGACCTTCCGGGCTGTAGGGCGAACGTGAATTCGGATCGCCGTTGGCGGGATGATCGAAGCGGGCGATTTCATAGCCATCCATGCGCGTGATGAAAAGATAATTTCTCGGGTAGTCGGTCGGATAACCCGACTCGAAGCGCATTTTGTCGGCGATCCCCCAACGGCGCAGATGCTCTACGGTGCGGGTGTTGGCTAGGTTGGTCGTTGGAAAGTCGACGCTGCCGTCGGTTTGTTCGACGACCAGACAACGGATGCCGTGATAGGCGAGTTCGATCGCTAACGATAATCCGACCGGCCCGGCGCCGGAGATGAGAACCGGAACTCGCGTGGATGAAAGGATCTCAGCCATCGATAAGACTCCCCGCGAAATAAACACAGGGCGAACGGAGCTGTCAACATGGGACGAGAATCGTAACTTGACGAGTTAGCGTCGTTGACATATGGAAAACTGACGGTCGTAAATCTCAGCCGTCGCACCATTGTGAACCCGATCGAAAATTTACAAACGGAGCAGCCATGATCATCGATACGCATTTTCACGCCTTTCCCGGCAAATTTCTGGAGTTGATTCCTGAAGCGCAAAACGATGTGCGCGGCGTCGGCTTCCACGCCTTCGATCATCGCGAGTACCTCGACGTCATGGACAAATACGGCATCGACATCGGCGTGCTTTCCAACACCGGCGGACGGATCGAAAAAGCCGGCGACCGGGCGCGCGCGGTGGAACTTTGCCGCATCCTCAACGACGCCTTCGCCGAGGCGCACGCGAAACATCCACAGCGCTTCATGGCGTTCGCGCGCTTGCCGATGATCAACGTGGACGATTGCGTGCGGGAATTGGAGCGGTGCTACAAAGACTTGCATATGCATGGCATCATGATGCCGACCAATGTGGCGGGAAAATATATCGACGAGCCTGAGTTCATGCCGTTTTGGGATGCGCTAGTAGCGGGAGATAAGCCGCTCTTTCTCCATCCGGCGAACGCGCCCTGCCAATCCAATTGGGAAAAATATTCGCTGCATCAAAAAATCCTCTGGCCGACCGACAGCACGCTGGCGATCGCGCGCATCGTCTACGCCGGCATCTTTGACCGTTATCCGAAGCTCAAGATGATCGGTTCGCACCTCGGTGGCATGATCTTGCTCTATCTCGACCGGCTCAACTGGCGCGAAGGCAATCCGGCATGCAGGCAAGAGCCGGAAATCTACTTCAAGAAAATTTTCTACGATACCGCCGGGCCGATTCGCGCCGAGTTCATCAAGCTCGTTTATGACACGGTAGGCGCGGAGCAAATCCTTTTCGGCGCCGATTATCCGCACGGTCGGGCGGGGCAGGACGATCAATTCTATCCGATGACGCTGGACGCGATGATCAAGCTCGATATCCCACAGGCGGACAAAGATAAGATTTATTATCTGAATGCCAAAAAACTGTTCGGTATTTAGGCGTTCAAAATGTTCAAGCCGGTCGGTCCTCGAGCGCTCGGTCTATTATCGCCGTTCGATTACGGCGAGCGTTTCGACATGAAATGTTTGTGGAAAAAGGTCGATGGGCTGAACCATCCGAAGCTTATAGCCGTGCTTGGTTAGGGCAGCAAGATCGCGCGCCAGGGTCGTCGGATTGCAGGAGACATAGAATATTTGCCTTGCGCCCAGCGCGGACAAGTCAGCATCGAGTCCCTTGGCACCGGCACGCGGCGGGTCGAGTACGATTTTAGCAAAGCTTTCTCGCCGCTTTTTCAGCTCCGCGACGGCTTTGGGTACGGCGGAACAAACCCAGCGAATATTATCAATGCCGTTTTTTTGCGCGTTGAGCTTACCGTTGGCGATCGCCGACTGGTAACCTTCGACGGCGACGATTTCCTTGGTTTGCCGTGCGATGGGCAAAGTAAAATTACCACCGCCGCAGTACAGTTCGAGCACGCGGTCATTGCTTTGAAAGTCTCCGGCGGCGAGCAGCATATTGAGGATGCGACGATTTCCTTGCGAGTTCACTTGCGTAAAGACGTCCGCGTCTAGCGATAGCGAAAGGTCAGCTAACAAATTCACCCTGATCGTCGGCTTGCCCCAAACTCTGCGCCAGTCGGGGCCAGCGACAATCAAGCCGCGAATTTGTTCGGCTTCGCCTGCCAAGGTTGCGCACGCCGGCTCATCGCGGGTTGCGAACGAACCGATCGCGCGCGCGACCGCAACAATTTCTTCAGGCTCATCGCCGGCGACGATCTCGATGTACTCGAGCGGCGTCGCCAGTGCGCGGACCCAACGGCGTATCGAAGCGAGCGCGCGGTTTAAACGATCGTCGGCGATCAGGCACGAGTCGATTTCTACCAGTTGGTGAGAGGCCGTGCCGTAAAAACCAAGCGTTCGGTTCACGCCGATCTGTAGTCGAATGCGCCGGCGATAATAGAATTCTTCACTTGACGGAATGATCGGTGTGAGATCGAAATCTCCCAGTTTGCCGATACGACGCAAGGCGTCGACGACGCTTTGTTGTTTGGCTTGCAACTGCGCGTCGTAACGTAAATGTTGCCATGAGCAGCCGCCACAAGTGCCGACGTAGGGACAAGGAGGATTTTGCCGGAACAGCGAAGGCGCGAGTACGCGAATCGCTTCGCCGATATCGTAGCGCTCCTTGGATTCGACGATGCGCACTTCGACGGTATCGCCGGGCGCCGTGTGCGGGATCATCACCGCTTTGCCTGACAGGTGGCCAATCCCGTAAGCGCCATAGGAAAGCGCATCAATGGCTAGCGTGACCGAGTTTTTCGCGTTAGTCTGGGTCATTCGAACTTAATCAACGGACAATGCTAAGAGAAATTAACCACAAAGCACACAGGCAACACAAAGGGCTCCGGTTATATTGTTTGTGAGCTTTGGGACCTTTGTGAGGCAATAGGCCGGTCATGGAACCTCAAGACGATCCGCGTTTTTTGAAGGGAATTCAGGAATTCAACGAGCGGCTGTTTTTTGAGTGCCACGAAACTCTCGAAGAGATTTGGCTCGAAGATCATGGTGAGGATCGGAAATTTTATCAGGGGATTATTCAGGTTGCCGCCGGTTATTTTAAATTGGAGCAGGGAGTGCCCGTCGGAGCGCTCAAACTGTGGCGCATGGGTCTCGAGAAGCTCGAGCCTTTTGGGCCGATTCATTTTGGCATCAGCGTCGATGCTTTGGTCCAAGCCGTCAAAGAAAATCTCGCAGAGCTCGACGCCAACCAGCAAAGCGGCGCGGCCGTCGCGATCGATCCGCCGACCATCCATTTTATCTGCTGACCTCGCCCCTGCATGATCCGCTGCATCGAAGTTTGTAAAACCTACCGGCAAGGCGAAAGCGAGATCACCGCCCTGGCGGGTGTTTCATTGGATATTCCCAAAGGCGCCTTTGCCGCGATCATGGGGCCGAGCGGCTCCGGCAAAAGTACCCTCTTGCATCTGATCGGCGGCTTGGATCGACCGACCAGCGGTGATCTTCTTGTCGACGGCCGGCTGATCGGCCAGATGGCGGACGATCACGTGACGCTGTTTCGACGCCAAAAGATCGGCTTCGTGTTTCAATTTTTTAATCTGCTGCCGACCTTGAGCGCTTTGGAAAATGTCGCGCTTCCTCTGGTTCTCGATGGCCGATCCAACGGCGAAGCAAGTCACCGGGCGCAAGCTCTTCTGACCAAGATCGGTTTGCAGAATCGGCAAAATCATCTCCCGGACGAACTCTCCGGCGGCGAAATCCAACGCGTCGCCGTAGCGCGGGCGCTGGCGTTCAATCCGCCGATCCTTCTCGCCGACGAGCCCACAGGCAATCTGGATTCGAAAAACGGCGATGCGATTCTGGCGCTACTCAAGCAGATCAACCAGGAAGACGGTTGTACGGTGATCATGGTGACGCACAGTCACGAGGCCGCACGCTACGGCGATAGGAAGATATTTCTACGGGACGGTCGCGTGGAAACGGAAACTTCGTGATGGTGCGCTTATTATCCACGATCTCCTGGCGGCATGTGAAGCGCCACCGGCTGCGCTCTGCGCTGACTTTTTTCGGTATCGCCCTCGGCGTCGCCGTAATCGTGGCCATCGCGGTCGTCAATCGATCCTTGACGACCTCTTTTCAATCGACGATCGATCAAATCGCCGGTAAAGCCGTTTTGCAGGTCGCCAATGGTGAGAGTGGTGTCGCGGAGTCTTTGTTTCCGCTTATTCGCGACACGACGGGCGTCCGCGATGCTGCGGCGGCGGTTGAAGGATTCTCGCCCGTCGCCGGAGCACCGGGCGAACGGCTCTACGTTTATGGCGTCGATTTGCTGACCGACTTTGCTATTCGCGACCATCAATTCTCCGGGACGCAGTTTGGCTTCGATCAGGCGCTTGATTTTATCGCTCAACCGGATTCGATCGCGCTGACGGAATCCTTCTCGCGCCGACTGAATCTGCCGGTGGGCGCCAGCGTGACGTTGCTCACCAGCCAGGGCAGGCGCAAATTTACGGTTCGCGCGCTTTTGAAAGAACGGGGAACCGCGAAAGTTTTCGGCGGCAGCTTCGCGCTGATGGATCTGCCGGCGGCGCAGCAGACTTTTGGCAAAGAAGGCAAGCTCGATATCGTCGATCTGACCGTCGAGGAAGGCGAAAAGATCGAATCCGTCCAGCAACGGCTGCGCGAGCGGCTGAAAGGCGCAGCTGAAGTAGAGCGGCCGCGCAAGCGCGGTGAGCAGATCGAGCTTTTATTGACGTCGTTTCGCGTGGGATTGTTTTTTGTCAGTTTGATCGCGCTTTTCGTCGGCTTTTTTCTCATTTACAACACGGTCTCGGTCTCCGTAATCCAGCGCAAGAAAGAGATCGGCGCGCTGCGCTGCCTGGGCATGAAGCGGAGCGAGCTGCTGCGGCTGATTCTCACCGAAGCGCTGATCTTGGCGCTCGCGGGCTCGTTGGCCGGCGCGGTCCTCGGTTGGCTGCTTGCGCGGGCCGCGTTGGTTGCCGTCGGTGAAACGGTTGGAAATTTGTTTTCATTGGTCGACCTCGTCGCCGGCAATTTCACGATGCGTGAATTGGCCCTCGCGCTTGGCAGCGGGGTTGCCGTGGCGTTGCTCGCGGCGCTGCAACCGGCGTGGCAAGCCATGCGCGTGAGCCCGCTGGAGAATGCCAGGCAAGCGGCGTGGCAACCGGCTGGCCGTCGAACCACATCTTGGGCCAATCGTTTTGGCTTACTCTGCCTGGTGATCTCGCCGATCCTCTTGCTCGTCGCGCCGTCGGTGGACGGCTCGGTCGAGCGCTTCAGTGTCGGCGTCATTGGTATGCTGGTTTTTCTCCTCGCCTTAGCAGCCTTTTGCCCTGCAATCATCAGTGCCACCGTGGGATGGTTTTGGCGGTCCAACCTGCGCATGCCTGGTTTTGGCAGGATTGAAGCCCGCTTGGCGTCGGACAGCTTGCGCCGCAATCCTTTGCGCTCCGGGATCACCGTGGCGACGATGGTCATCAGTCTCGCGGCCATTTTTACCATTGCCGCCTTCGTTAACAGTGTGAGAGGTTCTTTGCTCGCCTGGGTCGATCAAATGGTGACGGCAGATTTGATCGTTAGCTCGGGCGCGCGCACAGCAGGACCGCGAAATGTTCCGCTAAGGGAAGATCTGCTGCCGGAGCTCGGCAAGATCCCGGGGATTAAAATCATCGATCTCTATCGCCTGATCCGTTCCAGCTACCAGGGAAAGCCGATCCTCATTGAGTCTTTTTCCGCGCGGGATTCCGCGCGGGTGCGCAATCTGCCGATGGTGACTGGCGATAGTGCTGAAGCCTTGCGCGAAATGGGCGAAGGAAAGGGCGTTATCATCAGCGAAAGTTTTCAGAGCAAGTTCGGTAAAGGCGCGAACGATACCGTCGAGTTGATCACGCCGTCGGGATTGACCACTTTTAAAGTCATCGGCGTGTATATCGACTATTCATCGGACTCCGGCAGCGTGTTGCTCGACCGCGCGCTGTACAAAAAATATTGGCGGGAGGACTTGCTCGACGCGTTCGACCTGTGGTTGGAACCGCACGCAGATCAGCAGGCGATCATCCAAACGATCAAAGAACGATACGGCGAGCCGTA
>DASWCL010000004.1:0-4124 GCA_036390135.1 Binatia bacterium | reverse complement strand
TCCGGGAAAATTCTATTTTCCGGCCCGACGACGGATCGAAAATATGGCGTGTACGTGATTCGCGCCGGCTCCAAAGACGAGGCGGAGAAGATCGCCGCGAGCGATCCGTACACGGTCGCAGGCTTCACCGCCTTCGAGCTGCTCGAGTGGGAAGTGCATCAGATCATGGGTGCCGGGCCGTTCACGGCGGCGGAAATGCGCGGGCATCGGTAAAACGATGGCAATTGGAGTGATGGAGTGATGGAGTGATGGAGTGATGGGAAAAACCTCTATGGCGCAGCCGATCTTGTCCGTCGCTGCTCTCGTCTTTCTCGCTCAGCTTGTTTCGGTTCCTGCATGTGCCCAATCCGATTGGAAGCGGCAATGGGAAGGAACCGTTGAAGCCGCGAAGAAAGAGGGCGAGGTAACGATCTATGGTCCGCATAACCCGGCTTATCAGCAGGTCTGGACGATCTTTCAAAAATCCTACCCGGAGATAAAGTTCAGCTTCGTTCCTGGCAAAGGTGCAGATCACGCGCAACGCATCGTCGCCGAGCGCCGGGCGGGGAAATATCTTGCCGATTTGCTGATGGGCGGTTCGTCGAGCTTTGCGGCGTTCGCGCCGGGTACCTTGGAGCCGTTAAAGCCGCTGCTTATTTTGCCTGAGGTCACGGATTCGTCCGCATGGTTCGACGGGACGTTTTATTTCGCCGACCCGCAGAACAATGCGGCGCTGATCATTTCGGGCGAGATCGGCACACGTCGTGGCTCGTATAACATCAAGCTCGTCGATCCCAAGGAGATCCAGTCGTGGTGGGATTTGCTCCAACCGAAATGGAAAGGCAAGCTCGGCAGCTTCGATCCGCGAGTCGCGGGCGGCGGCGGGGAAACCTTTATGTTTTTTTACTATACGCCGTCGTTGGGGCGAAAATTCATCACGAGATTTCTCACCGAAACCGATCTTTTGCTAACCCGCGATTTGCAGCAGGGGACGGATTGGCTGGCGCAAGGGAAAATTCTTTTCTACATCGGCAGCGGCCAGCCGGTGATGAAAGCCAAGAAGCAGGGTTTGCCCGTCGACTTGATGCCGCATGCGTTGAAGGAAGGCGACATCATGGGCGGCGGCTCGTGCTGCTTGGCGGTGGTGAACAAGGCGCCACACCCAAGCGCAACGAAACTGTTTGTTAATTGGGTTCTGTCGAGGGAAGGGCAAAGTGCTTGGCAAAAGAATACGGAGGTAAACTCGTTGCGCGTCGACATCTCCAAGAGCGATTTACCTCCCGACGATGTGCCGCAGAAAGGCGTGCGCTATTTCATGCTCAACTCTTCCAAGTACAACGACCAGGCGGGACGAAAGGCATTGCATCGGATCGTCGAGGACGCGCTCAGTAAAGCAGAAAAAGGAAAATGATCCGACCGTTGAGCGGGCAAAGATTGTAAAAGGAGGATCGATGATGCAGTCAGTTGGCTTGATTGGTCTCGGCAACGCCGGGCGGCCGATGGCGGAGCGAATACTCTCAAAAGGCTATGCACTCAGCGTCTTCGATATCGACAACGCGAAGGTCCAGGCTGCCGTAGAGCGAGGCGCGCTTGCGACAAATTCGGCCGCGGCAGCCGCGGGCGAGATTACGATCACGCTGTTGCCGTCTTCGGTCGAAGTGCGTGATGCGATTTTCGGCGCAGGCGGAGCGCTGGGCAACCTAAAGGCAGGCATGACGCTCGTCGATCTCAGCGGCACGGACCCCGACTGCGCGCGAGAACTGCAAGAACGCTTGGCTCAACGACAAGTTGCTTTCATCGGAGGCACCATTCACGCCAGCGGTGCGCCGGCAGTTGTGATTCCGCAAGGGCGTTTCTCCATCGTCGTCGGCGGCGAAAAAGCGAAACTCGCACCGACCGTGGGTTTTTTGAGTGATGTGGCGGACACAGTTATCTGTTTGCCGGAGCCTTGGATGCCCAAGGCATTCAAAATCGCGATCATTTTGTACGCCACGACTAACAACATTATCACGGCGGAAATCTGCTCGTGGCTGACCAAGCAGGGCGCCGACCCTAAATTGTTCCTGCAGCTGCTCCGCACAACAGGCTCGGAAGCTTCCTCAGCTCGTCTCGAAGAATTCATGAAGCGCAATAACAACAATGGCGGTGCGCTGAGCAATAGTTACAAGGATTTTCGTCAGGCCTTGGATCTCGCGGCGAGATTGGAAATTCCGATGCCGTTAGCGTCCATGGCCAATCAGATTCAGGAGATGGGGCGCGCGCGCGGTTTGAAGCGATTCAATAGCCCGGCGGCGATGGCGGAATTATACCAGATCATTACCGGGACTGACTTGAGCCATGCTACGCTCAGCGTCGAGGGGCGCATGCCGGCCAGTCGCGAGCCAAGAGTGGTGTATCTCGGTGACTAACTCGTCCAAGGATAATTAAAGCGACGAGCTCTCTTGGAGAATTCACTGAAGCGGAAAATTAAATCTGCCAAAAACTTTTTTTTCAGAAGAAAAAAATTAGTCTTGACATGGCAACGGTGCGGCGTTAGGAAGTTTATTAGCCCCGAATACTACGGGGTGGAAAGAGCCGGTGCAGTGCGCGCCTGTCGTCAGCTCTTTCAGAATTGAAGGCGAGGGTGTTAATGCAAGGAGAAGATAGTCCACCGGGCCAATCATGCCCGCAGTCGGCGGGCGCCAGCAGTTCGAGCAAGCTACCTGTCAGGCATCGAGCTGTGTGAATCAAGCCCACAATTTCTGCGCCAAATGGCGTGAACCCGAAACGGGGTCAATCAGAAGGTTGGGCTTCCTCAAAGCAGACTCGTTACCAAACTGACGGCAAGCGGGATCGAATGCAGCGCTGAGCGAGTCGTCGGTGCGCGGGCCGTAAACCGCAAAATCAAATAAGAATAAGGACGCGATGGCGTCAACAAAGCGGGCAGTCGTCCTAGGCGTGCTGCCCGTTTTGTTTTATTAAGAGTTTAACTTTCGGCAAATCGGCCGGAACTTACTCGTTGCAGAGCGAGAACGAAACGAGTCTTGTTAGTGACGTGCGTTATGGCAGAACGTCTGGATTCAGTTGCGGAGCAATTTACCGTAGCCCTCGACCGGCGCTTTCATGCCGAGGGCATGCACCACCCACCACAGAGACGCGGCGGTGCTCGATACCACGGGTTTTTGCGTGTCGTCTTCGAGCTCTTGGACGTAGGCGACCGAGCGCCAGCGGCCCTGAATTAAAATACTGTCGACTTCAGGCTGCCTGCGAAACAGCTCGCGCGCGACTTTGTAAGACGCGTAGTCCGGCAGCTTAACTTGATCCACTGGTTTAGAAACTTCCAAGCCTTTGATCGCCAGAACCTTTAGGCCGCCGTCCTCATAGTATTTCTTTACCGCCTGGTTGATGCTTTCTTTATAGGCGGTGGCAATGACAGTGCTGCGAACGTTTAAATGTTTAAGCGCTTCAACCGTTGCGCTCATCGCCGTGCTGACCGGCACCCCGACTTGCTGCGATAGCTTGGCGACGACCTCCTGCTCCGCGGCGTAGCCGCGCTGAGTGCCTAACGTGATCCCGCCCATGAGAATCGCATCGCACTCTTCGGCGGCGAAGATATCCAAGCCGGCGCCCAGAGCCTCGATCGCCTTGTTGAACTCGCCTTCCGTGTGCGCTTGGACGTTGAGCCCGGACGCGACGATGGTAAAGCCTTTGGGGAGGATTAAATCCCAATCCGACGGGGTTTCGAAAACCGACGGCGACAAATAGCCAATCCGTGCTTTCCAACCTGACAAGCTTTTCTCCTCTGTTGCCGTGCTCGCTTACGCCGCTTTTTCTCTTATCTGAATATGTGGGATATGAAAAGCCTTTTTGCGCGATGCAAGGTGCGGTCGATGCCGGCCTCTGGATTAGATCAACAGGGGCGTGTCGACGCTGGCAGCGCGACAAACGGAAACCGGATCAACCGGTAATGAAAACATATCGCAGTGATCGCAGAAAATGCTATTGTATGCGTCAAATTAAGTAGAGGAGGGCGTTCAACGGTTGTAAGTGAGTTTAGTGTGCAAGGTATCATTTACATTCTGTGCGATAACTTATGAGATTTAAAAAGCTTCTGTCTAATCAGGCTTTGCTTCTATTGCTCCTCATGCCCGCCGTTGTTTTCTTGC
>DASWCL010000003.1:0-2091 GCA_036390135.1 Binatia bacterium | reverse complement strand
GGATCCTCCGGTTCGATCGTGGCGATGGAAAGCTCGATGCCGCGATGCTCATGCAAAAGCTTGAAGCAAAGATCGAGCTGCGTAAGACCGCCGAGACCGAGCAAATCGACTTTAAACAAACCGAGATCTTCCACATCCTGTTTATCCCACTGAATGACGGTACGCTCCGGCATGGTGGCGTTTTCGATCGGCACCAGGTCGTGCACCGGTTCATGTCCGAGTAGAAAGCCGCCGGGATGAATCGACAAATGACGCGGAAAATCGAGAATTTCATTGGATAGCTGAAGCAAATGCTCGTGTAGGCCGCCCGAAGTATCCATGCCCACTTGCGCCAGCACTTGCGGTCTTAAGTTGTCATCGTGCGAAAGAAACTTGGCGGCACGATCGAGGGCGGTCTCGGAAAGCCCCAGAGCTTTGCCGACGTCGCGTAGCGCCGACCGATAGCGGTAACGTACGACGTTGGCGACCATCGCGGCGCGGTCGCGGCCATATTTCTGATAAACATGCTGGATCACTTCTTCGCGCCGGTCATGTTCGATGTCGAGATCGATGTCCGGCGGCTCAGCGCGCTCGCGCGAAATAAAACGCTCAAACAGTGCGCCGATGTCGTTCGGGTTAACCGCGGTGATGCCAAGACAATAACAAACGACGGAGTTCGCCGCCGAGCCACGCCCCTGGCAGAGAATATCATTGGCGCGGCAGAACTCGACGATCTCCCACATGGTGAGAAAATAACCGGGATAATCGAGCGTCTCGATGATCTCCAATTCCTTCTCCAACTGTTGGACTACATGAGCTGGGATCGTCGCACCGTAGCGCCGCTGCGCGCCAGTAAAAACTTGCCGGCGCAGCCATTCAGCCGACGTAGTCCCGTCGGGCAACTGCTCCGAGGGGTAACGATAACGGATTTCATCGAGAGAAAAGTTGCAGCGCTCGGAAATCTCAAGGGTGCGCTCGATCGCCGCCAAGTCGTCGCCGAAGAGTTGGGTGAAAACATGGGGTGCTTTCAATCCGTATTCTGCGTTGGGCTTTAATTTTCTGCCGCAAGCCGCAACGGGAATGCCGTGGCGAATCGCCGTCAATACATCTTGAAGACGGTGGCGCGCCGGCGTGTGATAAAGCACTTCGTTGGCGGCAACCAATGGAAACCCGAAGCGCTGCGCTCGCGCGCGCAGCCGCGCTTCGCAAACGATATCTTCTTCCCGTCGATGCCGGGCAATCAAGCCGTAAAGTCGATCACCGAAGGCATCGCGCAAATTATCGGCAATCTCGTCTGAAGCGGTTGCATCATCGGCTAATTCCCTATCATCTCGAAGCCGACTCCCTATTCCGTCATTCCCGCGCAGGCGGGAATCCAGGTTTTGTTTTTTTCCTGCATTGCCAGTCGTCTGGATGCCCGCTGGAGCTTGTCCTGAGCGTAGCCGAAGGGCGGGCATGACGGATGTGTTTGTGCCATTCCACAGCGCGATTAGACCCAGCGCGTGCGCGCAGACCTCGTCCCAGCTGACCGTGCTCTCCCCTTTTTCCGACCGCAGCCGACCTTGGGTAATGAGCCTGCAGAGATTCGCGTAACCGGCACGGTCTTGCGCTAACAGCACGATACTGGCGTCATCTACCGTCACCTGCGCGCCGATAATGAGCTTCACACCCACTTCACGCGCCTTCACATGCGCGCGTACGATGCCGTAAACGCCGTCACGGTCGGTCAGCGCGATGGCCGGCAGGCCAAGTCGACACGCCTCATCCACCAGCTCATCCGGATGGCTCGCGCCTTCGAGGAACGAATAGTTGCTCTTACACCAGAGCGGAACGTAGGAGGACATGAGGGCGGAGACAAAACGGCCGACGGCAGCTTTCAGGATAGGTTCATTGAGATACTAAGAAATAAGGATCGTCGCCGCGTTCGTAGGAGAAAAAAAATGTAGAAGCAAAAACTGATTGGGAATTTCTCTCGGCTTTTTACTATTGGCAGCACATTAATCAAACCAGCTAACACCGAGGGGCAACCGTTGCCGCGGAACATGTCGGTGATGGTATTCTAACGGCGGCGCTCAG
Organism: Binatia bacterium; assembly: GCA_036390135.1. Lineage (GTDB taxonomy): Bacteria > Desulfobacterota > Binatia > UBA9968 > UBA9968 > DP-20. The sequence continues at coordinate 36 of DASWCL010000003.1, read as the reverse complement.
CCGCGGCGGCGCGATGCACCGGCCGCCGTCGGCTGC
>DASWCL010000002.1:0-16697 GCA_036390135.1 Binatia bacterium | reverse complement strand
GTATTGATGCTTTTGATCTTCCCTGACGCGATCGGGCTTCGCAGCAGTTTACCCCACAACATGCCCGGAACGGTGATATCAACGGCGTATTTCGCCGCGCCGCTGACTTTTTGCTCGCCTTCAACTCTTGGCGTTGGATTGCCGACGATCTGCTTCGACGATGCCATCAGAAGAACCTCCTACCGCCCGCCAATAAACTCTGGCCTCACTGTTGCCTAGCATTACCTAGATGCTGGAGCCGGGAACAAAATAACGCATCGAACTGAAGCGCGCTGCTGCAGCGGAAGCTAACGCGTCCGGCGCCGGTTAAGTTAGCGTATGCTTCAAACAAATTCAATAAAACATGTCCCAATTGTCAGCACTGGAAGGATCACTGGGAGCCAACCGGCTGTGATATCGCGCGCGTGTCTTCCGCTTGCGGGCACGACTGAGTGGCAAATGGTTTTAGCTGAATCGGCTCCTCATCATCATCGATTTCCAATAACCACATCTTGCGCTCGCGGAAATAGCGCACAACGTTGCAGTCTTCCTTGGGATCCATCGCTCGCGCCCACACGACCTTTGAACCATCGATATCGGCTTCATTATAAATCCACTCGTTGAGGGACGAATGGTTCGGACCGTATTTAATCACGATCAAGTGCGAGTCATTGGTATTGATCAATCGCGCCAACAGCTTCGCCCGCTGCGAATGCGACGCGAGTTCACCCTGCGAACCTATTGACCGATAAGAAAGAATCGCAAGCGCCGTCAGCGCCAACGCGGGAACCAAGAATGTTACAAATCGACCGACGCGGCGGTCACGCGCGCGCCACAACCGCGCGCTTTGGATCACAAAATAGTAATTCAATGCCGTCACCGGCGCCCAATAGTGCAACCGATTATGAATTTCGACCATTATGCCCATGGCGAATATCAAATAAACCAATAGCGCCATTCTTCCCCATCGGCTTCGCCAAACCCATGCAAGCAAGGTTCGGAAGGAACCAATCAGGGGAATTGCAAAAATGCCTAAACCGTAAAACATAAAAAACATCAGCGCAGCGAAATTTCGGCTGATGAACCCCCAGAAGGAGCGTTTTTCGAGATATACCGGGAGCTCGAACACGGCGTGAAAATCCCTGATGACATCATGTCGGTAAGTTGGCGCGGGGGGAAGGCTTTCCCATATGAACAGAGGAGACACACTGTACATTTTTTCGTGGACCAAATAAGGCAACTGAAAAATGCTTCCAGTCACCCTGTAATTGTAAAATGCGACGCCTGCCAAAGTGAGCGCGCTCATCAATCCCAGTGGGAGAAGCACCCGTCGGATGATTACGCCAAGGTCGGCTCTATGTTTACTTGCTATCCACATTAGTATCGCAATTGCGACCGACAGACTCAAAAGAAGCCCTTCGTAGGGGCGACTGTTGGCAAGGACGGCCAATCCGATGCCGGCAGCTACTGCGTAATGGGTGCGCGGCATGCGCATGAATCGGCGCACGCCGCCTAAGAGCAACGCGCCACCAGCAGCGGCAACTGCGCCACCCCAGTAACTTTGTGCCCAGTAGCCACTTATGCCGATAATCGGATGAATGACGGCGCAGAGTCCTCCAAACATCGCCCAGCGACGCGGTACCCAAGCCTGCAACATCCAGCAAATGGCCGCACACATGAACGCCACAGAAAGCCAAACCCCGACGATTGGAAGACCGCCAACTAGCCGTCCAAGTGCTAGAATCAGCCCTTGAGCCGGCATGAACTTGGACGTGTAGGTCGGAACGTGTATGACATGGGGGGTCTCAAAATGAACCCACATCGGATGCGTCGGATTGGTCAACCTACCATGCAAAAATGTGTCGGCGGCGAGCAGGTAGCTGAACTCATCATCCACCGAGGGTGCTGCTATGCCCAGCAAAAGGCCTATCGCGGCGCTGCCGACGAAGGCGAGCATGCCGATGCCAACCACGTCCATGATCGGAGGACAGTGCGCGAACTCTATCTTCTTTGCGATCGATCGGCATCTAAATTGTGTTTTCACAGGACGACGTTTTCTTGCGAAGTGTTCGATTGAAATGGCAAGACCTTCCGCACGCACCAAACGAAAGGCCCGTTTAAGGTCCAATTATTATAGGTGAATTATTGATTTGTAGGAATTCTTATTTGTCCGGACGGCTGGAGATAATGCGCTTGCTTAGCGACTCGCAACTGACTCGGCGCTCAGCAATGAATTGGCTCCCCGGGAGGGACTCGAACCCCCGACCAATTGGTTAACAGCCAACTGCTCTACCGACTGAGCTACCGGGGAAGCAATTAAACGAACAGCGTTTTTTACCACACAAAGGAGCTGAATTCCAGATCATCCGATGCCGATCCTCCGAAGTTCCTCCAGCATTTTCTCGTGATGCGTCGCCGGCCAGTAAATACGTTGGCATGTCGGGCACCAGCAAAACTTTTCTTGGCTTGAAAAGACGTACGGCGGGACGGCGCCTTCGACGCTTTCTTTAGATTTGGGCTGCAGCGCGGTGTTGCACTCGATGCAGCGTGTAAACATGGCTTGAGCCGGCTTTAAACCGCACTCCGTGATCACCTGGCGCAATTGCTCGCGGTAATGATCGCTGACGATAAACAGGAAGGCCGGCGGTTGCTTGTGCTTTAGGCGCGTGTCACGAGTGAGGATAAGACGGCTTTCAGCCCGCGCGGCGCGAATCAATCCATAGCCGGTTAAATGCTGACCATAGGTGACATCTTGACCGATCACCCGGAGCCATTTCGTCAACCTGCCGAGCATCCGGTCGGCGGCAAATTTTAGCTCTGGGCGATCGCCTTCCAATTACATTCCTGAATTGATTTGAACCGAACGAGGTAAGCCTTTACCATATACGCTCTACCGCATGCTTGTGAAACAATCCATCGGCGTCCTCATTGTGCTCTTCTGGTGCGCGATGAACGTTCTCCTCATCAAACGCCAAATCGGCGCGTCCGCGCCGGTCATCACGATGCGCGGCACGGAAAAAATCACCGAAAATATGGAGGAATGGTGGGGCGTGTTCTATCGCGGCGAGAAGATCGGCTACGCCACGCAAACGATCACGCCCAAGACAAACGGCTACAAACTCTCCGACCGATCGGTAATGAATCTCAATTTGCTCGGCACGGTGCAACCCGCCGCGACGAGCCTGGAAATGGAGGCCAATGAAGACTGGATCCTGGAAAACTTCGCTTTCGAGCTCCATTCTAAAGACATTCGCTTCAACGCGCGCGGGCAGGTCAACGGCACGAAACTCAGCTTGGAAATCGACTCCGCGGGCAACAAATCGAGGCGCGACTTGACGATGACCCAAGCACCTTACCTACTCGCCGCGCTCAAACCCTACGTCGTAACCCAGCAGCTGGAGACCGGAAAGAAATTTCTTTTTTCCACCTTCGACCCATCGACGCTGTCGCAGCAAGTGACCACGGTGGTGATCGAAGGCCGCGAACAGATTCGCGTCGGCGCGCGCACTGAGCCGGCCATCCGGATGCGTCAAAGCTTTCGTGGCATCTCGGTGGTCTCATGGGTTGATGGCCAAGGCCGGACGCTCAAAGAGGAGTCCCCCGCGGGGCTGTCGCTCGTGCGCCAAGACGTTCGTGAAGCAAAAAATCTGTCGGCCCGCTCGGTATCGTTGGACATCATCGCCCAGACGGCGATCCCGGTTGCCAAGGCAATCACCGATGCACAATCGCGAAATGGAGTTCAATTCATACTCAGCGGCGTCAATCTCGCGAATTTTCCACTCGACGGGGGACGGCAAAAACTCGAAAACAATCGGCTCGAGATCGCGCGTGAAGACTTGAAGCGACTCACCATCCCAAAGATCCCCGTGAAGGAGACGCGCCTGGCGTCCTATTTGCAGCCCACCCCGTTTGTTCAATCCGATCATCCGACAATCGCAGCGCTTTCCGCCAAGATCTTAAACGGTGAAACCGATGCATTCCGAGCCGCGCTGAAAATCAAAGACTGGGTTTACAAGGAAATCGCCAAAGAGCCGACGGTCAGCATTCCCAATGCCCTTGAAGTCCTTCAAACCCGAAAAGGCGACTGCAACGAACACACGGTGCTGTTCAACGCGTTGGCCCGGGCCGCAGGCATCCCGGCGAAAACCGTGGTCGGCGTGGTTTACTTGCGCGGCGCGTTCTACTATCACGCCTGGTCCGAAGTCTGGCTCGGCGATTGGGTATCGCTCGACTCCGTGCTCAATCAATTTCCAGCCGACGTCACTCATATCAAATTTCTCGAAGGTGAGATCGACCGGCAGATCGATCTCCTGCAGTTGATCGGCAATCTAAAGATCGAAGTCTTGTAGGAAGGAACGAGTATTTTGGATTGCCCATTTTAGATTGAAGATTGAGATCCCATTCCGAGAATCGAAAATCCAAAATCGAATGATTCAACTTATTAACCTGAGCAAGCACTATGGCAAGCTCGCCGCGGTCGATCAGCTCAGTCTCACGGTGCCTGCCGGAGAAATTTTCGGCTTTCTCGGTCCCAACGGCGCCGGCAAAACGACAACGATCCGGGTCATGATGGGAATTTTGAAAGCGACTTCGGGGCAAGTTCTGCTCGATGGGCACGACGTGGTCATCGACGCGCAAAAGGCCAAAGCGATCGCCGGTTTCATTCCGGATCGGCCTTTTATCTATGAAAAACTCAGCGGCCGAGAGTTTTTGGAATTCGTCGGCAAGCTGCACCGAATGGAATCGGGCAGGCTGAGTCAGCGTAGCGCTGAGCTGCTCGACCATTTGGAGTTGAGTGCGTGGCAGGACGAGCTGGTGGAAAGCTATTCTCACGGCATGAAGCAGCGGCTGGTCGTCTGCGCCGCGCTGATTCATGAACCGCGCATCTTGATCGTCGATGAGCCGATGGTCGGCATGGATCCAAGGGGGGCGCGCACGCTCAAGGACCTCTTCCGCGCGCTGGCGAAACGCGGCACAACGATTTTTCTCTCGACGCACAGCATCGGCGTCGCCGAAGAGATTTGCCATCGCATCGGCATCATCCAGAAAGGCCGGCTCATCGCCTATGGGACGATGGCCGAGCTGCAGCGCCAAGCGGCAGGCAATCACGGCAATCTCGAAAGCGTATTTTTGGAACTGACCCGCGACCAAGAGCGCGGCCCGGCCGTGACGGAATAATCCTCATGACTTCGGTCCCGTTGCTGCTCTCTCCGCTTTGGCTCTCTTGGAAAAATTCCCTTGTTCGCGGCGGCGGGTCGTGGACGCGCCGGCTGCTGCTCGCCGCACTTGCGGTTTGTTTCTGGATCGGAACGTACGTCGTGATCCGGCGCGTATTGCGCTATTTCGAAACCGTTTACGAGCTCGGCCCGGGATTGGCCTATCAGCTGCTGTTGATCATCCTGCTGACTTTTCTATCGATGCTCTTGTTCAGCAATCTGGTGGCGTCGCTCTCGACCTTTTTTCTCGCGCGCGATTTGGACTTGGTGCACGCAGCTCCGATTTCCTCCGATTCATTTTTCTACGCCCGTCTGATTCACACCACCGTCAATTCATCATGGATGGTGCTGTTTTTTAGCCTGCCGATCTTTGCCGCTTACGGTTCGGTGTTCGGCGGCGGTTGGGTTCTTTATGTTTGGATCGCGGTCATCATGCCCCTGTTTCTCCTCATCCCGGCGGCCATCGGCATCTTGATCACCCATCTACTGGTGTATTTTCTGCCGGCAAAAAGAATCCGCGACATCCTCTTTTTTATCGGTCTAGTCGCCTTCATCATCATGTATTTTTTATTTCGCTTCTCGCAACCGGAACGGCTAGTGCACCCGGAATCCTTTGGCAACTTCATGCAGTTTTTGAGCGCCATGGAAACGCCCTCGTCGCCGTTTCTACCGAGCAGTTGGTCAGCGGAAATTTTGGCTGGGACGCTGTTCAACCGGGAAGCCGAACAAGGTTTCTTCTTCGCTCTGTTGGCGAGCTACGCGCTGTTTTTTCCCGTCGCCGCTTCTTGGATCTCCGGCGCGGTTTATTTCGAAGGGTGGTCGAAAGCGCAAGAGTCCCGTCAGGGGCGCCGCAAATTGGCATGGTTCAATCGGCTGCTCAATTCGGCTACGCGCTTGTTTCCCGAAACCACACGCGCGATCATGATCAAGGACATCAAGACTTTTCTGCGCGACACGACCCAGTGGTCCCAATTGTTCCTTTTGCTCGCGCTGATCGTCGTTTATCTTTATAACTTCAAAGTTCTGCCGTTGGATCGTTCGCCGATGCCCGCGGGAGTGCTGCGGACGATTGTTTCCTTTGCCAATTTGGCGCTCGCCGGCTTTGTGCTCAGCGCCGTCGCCGTTCGCTTCGCTTTTCCGGCGATCAGCCTGGAAGGGAAAGCTTTCTGGATTTTGCAAAGCGCGCCGATCTCGTTGCGCGCTTTGCTGTGGAGCAAATTCTGGCTGATTTTTGTCCCGCTGCTGTTGCTCGGTGAATTGCTCGTGTTTCTGAGTAACTTGCTGCTTCATGTGTCACCCTGGATGATGGCGCTGTCGCTCGTGACGGTTTGCCTGATGACTTTCGGCATCGCCGCCATCGGCGTCGGTCTCGGCGCGCTTTATCCGAATTTCGACTACGAAAACGCCGCGGAGATCCCGACGAGCTTCGGCGGCGCGGTGGCGATGATCTTGAGCGTCGCGTTCATCGCCGCGGCAGTCATGATCGAAGCTTGGCCGGTCTACCAGCTTGCCATGGCGTCGCTGCGTCACGGGCGGACCGTTGCGCCGACCTTTGGGCTGATCGCGCCGCCCTTGATAGCGGTTACGGCATTGACTGGCGCGGTGATCGCGCTCTCGTTGCAGCTTGGAATCAGGCGGCTCGAACAGCTAAAAGACTGACTAGCTCTGCGGAGGTTTCCATGCAGCTCATCCATACTTTGTACCAACCCACCGGCGACGGTCCCTTTCCAACCGTCCTGACTCTGCACGGACGCGGCGCCAACGCCTTCGACCTACTCGGCCTTGCGCCGCATATCTGCGGCGGAAAGTTTCTGATGATTTGTCCGCAAGGGCCGTTGGAGACGCCGATCGGTCCCGAGGCCGTCGGCTACGCGTGGTATCCCATGAGCAGGGGCGGACCGCCGGATGTGCAAGCGATATTGGCGTCGCGGCAAAAATTACTGGAGTTGCTCGACGAGTGCTCGCGTATCTATCCGATCGATACCAGAAAGCTCGCGGTGCTCGGATTTAGTCAGGGCGGCGTCATGGCTTATGGTCTGGCCTTGGCGAATCCCGAGCGATTCGCCGCTTTGGCGGTGTTGAGCAGCTGGTTACCCGAAGAATTATTGTCACAACTAAACGTGAGCGACGCGGTCCGTTCCCTACCCACGCTGGTGCAGCACGGCACCCAAGATGCAATGATCGAAGTCGAGCGTGCAAGAAATTCGGTCGAGACGCTGCGTCAATTGCATGTACCGCTGACTTTTCGGGAATACGAGATGGGTCATGAAATCAGGCCGAGCAGCCTGTCGGATCTCTCGGCCTGGTTTGAACAGAAGGTCTTATCGCCGATTGTTTAGCGAGCTACCGACAAATTCAGCTCCTCATGTAGCTTAAGTCTTTGGCCATGGCTTCGAGCCGGGCAATGCGCTCTTCCATCGGCGGATGAGTGCTGAATAGCTTAGCCAAGCCACCGACCGTCAGCGGATTAACGATAAACATATGTGCCGTCGAGTTAGCAGTCGCATCGCTTACCTGGAGCGGGATATTCTGCGCGCCCATTTCCAGCTTGCGCAGCGCGCTTGCCAGCGCCAGCGGATCGCCGCTGACCTTGGCGCCGCCTTCGTCAGCCATATATTCGCGCGAGCGCGACACGGCCATTTGAATCAACATTGCCGCCATCGGCGCCACGATCATCATGAACAGCAGGCTGAAAATATTGCTGCCGCCTTCTTCGCGGTCGCGGCTGCCACCGCCGAAGATAGCGGCCCACTGCGCCATATAAGCGAGATAACTGATCGCGCCGGCGAGCGTGGCGGCGATGCTGCTGATGAGAATATCGCGGTGTTTGACATGGCTGAGTTCGTGGCCCAAAACACCGGCGAGCTCGCGTTTGTTGAGAATGCGCCGGATACCTTGAGTCACCGCAACTGCGGCGTGCTGTGGATTGCGCCCGGTGGCAAAGGCGTTGGGCGTCTCTTCCGGAATGATGTAAACCCTCGGCATCGGCAAGTTCGCCCTCGCGGTGAGATCGCGAACGATGCCGTAGAGTTCCGGATCGTCGTTTGCGGTAATTTCCTGGGCGCCATACATCCGGAGAACGATCTTGTCGCTGAACCAGTAACTGAAGAAGTTCATGGCGCCGGCCATGACGAGAGCAATCACGGCTCCTTGGGAACCGCCGAACATTTGGCCGATCCAGACCACCAGCCCCGTCAAAGCCGCCAGTAAAATCGTGGTACGAAAGCCGTTCATAGGGATTTCCTCCGTTGTAGATGATCCTAGTTCGCCGCCCGCTTAAGTCAAGCTCGTTTCCGATCTATAGTGAAATGTGCGTACGCCGGTCGTAAAAATCAAGGGGCGAACGAGCCGGCGATTTGGTCTTTTAACGTCAATCATAGGGAGGAGGAGCTTAAAATATGGATATCGGCGTGGTTTTTCCCCAGACTGAGATCGGCAGCGACCCCGTCGCGGTAAAGGATTATGCCCAAGCAGCCGAGGAGCTCGGTTTCCGCCATATTTTGGCCTACGATCACGTCATCGGCGCCAATCCCGCCGGCCGTCCCGGCTGGCGCCCGGCGTATACTCACTTAGACAGTTTTCACGAGCCGTTCGTTCTGTTTGGCTATCTGGCGGGCCTGACGAAAAAGATCGATTTCGTCACCGGCATCATCATCTTGCCGCAACGGCAAACCGTGCTCGTCGCCAAACAGGCGGCGGCGCTCGACGTCCTGAGCGGCGGTCGTTTGCGTTTCGGCGTCGGCATCGGCTGGAACCCGGTCGAATACGAAGCGTTGGGCGAGAACTTCAAAAACCGCGGCAGCCGATCCGAAGAGCAAATCGAGGTGCTGCGCAAGCTCTGGACCCAGGAGCTCGTCACCTTCAGCGGCCAATGGCACAAGATCACCGATGCTGGCATCAAACCGCTGCCGGTTCAGCGGCCGATCCCGATCTGGTTCGGCGGCACGGACGAGCGCGCTCTACGCCGCTTGGCGAAACTCGGCGACGGCTGGTTTCCGCTGATGAGTCCTGATGAAAAATGCCGCGCGGCGATTGAAGAAATCCACGGCTACGCGCGCGAGGCTGGGCGCAATCCGAACCAGATCGGCATTGAAGGAAGAATTTCTCACGGTCAAAGCTCAGAGGAAGCTTGGCGCAAAGAGCTCGAAGCTTGGAAAAGCCTCGGCGCTACTCACGCGAGCTTTAATACGATGAAGGCGGGTCTCCCTTCGCCGGCGGGGCACATCGAGGCGATCCGGCGGTTCAGCAAAATCACCGCCGGACTTTGAGAGGGCTAGAATTGTCTATCGAGGCTTTTTGAACATCACGGATTAGATGATACCGGCAAGAGAAACCGCTAGTGTGCCGCTACGGCACGCTCCTGGCGGTGCTTATCGATCCAGACACGCACTGCCTCGAAGGGCTCGCCGCCGCTGGCGACAGCATGGCGCAGGGCATCGACCGTGCGCACCAGATTGTCGCCACACAATGCATAGAGCGACTCAAACAAATCGAGATCCTTGAGATAAACCACGTAATGCATCAACACCGCATTGTTAAGCGGGCGTTGGCTGAAAACGCGAAAACGGTGGGCGGGACGGTCCTCAATGCGGCGCAGCCATTCGGCCTTGCTGCGCGCGAAGACCTGCTCGCGCAGGCGCAGTTTATCCGCGCGCGGGATATCGCGGCTGTAAAGCTCGCTCAGCGTGTGCGTGACTTCTTCTATGAAAGCGCCGAATTCGCGCTCCTCGTTCCACGCCTGAACCGCGCGCAGATACTCGGCGCTGTCATTCCCGAACCGGTCGCGGAAAAAATCGATGGCGGCATAGTGGCCGATAAAATTCGCCGCGCTTTCGTTGAACGCGCCGGCGCCCTTGACGTAGAGGGTGTTGTGAAAGAGCTCGTGAAAGACGATCTCGCTCAAGACGGCGTCGTCGTAGCGGAGCAGATGCGACAGCAGCGGATCGTCAAACCAGCCGAGCGTGCTAAAGGCGGCAGAGGTGCGTAGAGTGGTATCATAACCCTCGGCATTGAGCCGGGCAACTTCGGCTTGCGCCTCCCCCTGGGTAAAATAACCTTTGTAAGGCACCCTGCCGACGATCAGAAACCACCAGGTGTACGGTCGCAATTCGGTCTTCGGCGCGGCCATCACGATGTAGGTTAAATCCGGCCGGTCAACATAGGAGTAACTGGAGTAACTGCCGCCGACATTGAATTTGAGCACATCGCGCGCATAGTTTCGCACGGCCAAAACCGTCTGCAGCTTTGCTTGCATGTCCGGTTTGACATCGGGTTTCAAAATGAAGTCGGTGATCGGCTCGCGCCGCCAGAGAATCTTGCCCTCTTCGTAGGCAGCGCGCAGCACATATAGAGGAGAACAACCCGGTAGAATTGCCGCCACAATCAAGCTCAATGAAGTCAGCCAGAAGAGTTGCTTGAGTCTTCTGCGGCTGCGACACAGCAGCCGTGAGTATCGGTTAAGAAATCTGCCCTGCACCAAGTTATGCCTGAAGCTTGGCCGGCGCATCATGAGCGGCCAGCTTCAACTCCTCCCGCTCGTATTGTAACTGGTACAAGCGATAATAGATCCCCTGCTTTTCCATCAGCTCGGTGTGAGAGCCGACTTCGCGAACTTCGCCATGATGCAGGACAATGATCCGGTCAGCGTTGCGGATCGTCGACAAGCGGTGCGCAATCAGAAGACAAGTACGGTTTTGCATCACTTTTTCCATCGCGTCTTGGATCAGCGCTTCGGTCTCCGTATCGATGCTCGAAGTCGCCTCGTCCATCACAAGAATTTCCGGTTGGTAAACCAACACGCGCGCCAAGGAGAGCAGCTGTCGCTGCCCGCCGGAAAAGTTACTGCCGCGTTCGCGCACGTGCGCATCGTAACCGTCCGGCAACCGGCGAATAAAGCGCTCGGCATTGGCGATCCGCGCCGCCTTTTCGATTCGCTCCAGCGGGATCGAGGGATCGCCTAGAGCGAGATTGGCGCGCACGTCACCGGAAAATAAGAATACGTCCTGCAAGACCACGCCGATATGCCGCCTGAGCGCCCGCAAATCCCACTCGCGCACATCGACGCCGCTCACTTTGATCGAACCTTCTTGAATGTCGTAAAGGCGGTTCAAGAGCTTAATCGTAGTTGTCTTGCCCGACCCCGTGGCGCCGACCACGGCGACTTTCTCCCCTGGCTCAATGCGGAATGAGACGCCTTTCAAGACCGGGTCGCCGGCTTTGTAGTGAAACCAGACGTTGTCGAACACCACTTCGCCGCGAAACGGTTTCGGCACCTGTGCATTCCTCGGGCTGGCAACGTCCACGGGCGTATCCAGCAACTGAAAAATCCGCTCCGCCGACGCCATCGCCGACTGCATGACCGTGTATTTTTGGCTGAAGTCGCGCAGCGGCACGAAGAATCGATTGATATATTCCTTAAAAGCCACCAGGGTGCCGATGCCGATGACACCGTGCAGCACTTCGCCGCCCCCGTACCACAGCAACAGCCCGACGCTCACTGAACTCGCCGCTTCGACCATGGAATAGAGTCCGGCTTCATACAAATTCGACAGATGGTAAGCGTCGCGATGGTCGGCGTTAAGAGCCTCGAACTCGCGGTAGGTTTTTGCTTCGCGGGCAAACAGCTGGATCACAGCCATGCCGGAGATCGCTTCGCCCAAATAGGCATTGATCCGCGCGATCCGTTCGCGAATCTGCCGATAAGTGTGACGCGCTTTGACCCGGAAAAAATTGATTGCCAGCGCCATGGGCGGGATCAATACCAGCGAGACGAGGGCCAGCTTGACGTCAAGATAGAGCATGATGCCAACGATCCAGATGACCATGACAAAATCGGACGCCAGCGTGATGACGCCGGCGGCGAACATTTCCTGCAGGACGTCGACGTCGGTGGTCATGCGGGTCACGAGACGCCCCACGGGGTTACGGTCGAAGTAACTCGTCGGTAGTTTTTGCACGTGGGCGAAGATCGCCACGCGCAAGTCGGCAAGACAACGCTGCGCTACCAGCATGGAAAAATAATATTGCGTGAATACCGCGACCGTTTCACCGATCAGCGCCGCGAGAAAGAGCAACATGACACTCTGCAAACCCCACAGGTCCTTGCCCGCGATATACTGATCGATGCCGATTTTCATCAAATAGGGTTGCGCCAAGCCAAAGGCTTGTTGGAGCGGCAAGAGCAGCAGGCTCCACAAAAAGAGACGTTTGTAAGGAATAATGAACTGCCACAGGCGCCGGATCAGGCGGAGATCGTAGGCCTTGCCGAGAATTTCTTCCTGTTCGAACCCTTCGGTCATCTAGATTTGTTCCAACTCCTCGCTCAACCGCTGCTGCTGATAAAGCTCGGCATAGACACCGCGGTGGCGCACCAGCTGGTCATGGTTACCGCGCTCGACTATCGTGCCTTCGTCGAGCACGAGAATCTCGTCGGCCTCTTTCACGGCGGAAATCCGGTGGGAAATGATCAGGCAAGTTTTCTCTTTGAGAATCGACCTGAGTCCATGGAGAATCTCGGCTTCGGTCTGGGCATCAACGCTGGACAGGCAATCGTCCAAAATCAGCACCGGCGGATCCATGATCAGCGCGCGCGCCAGCGTAGCCCGCTGTTTTTGCCCGCCGGAGAGCGTCACGCCGCGCTCGCCAACTACCGTATCGAGACCGAGCGGAAATATTTCCACGTCGCGATCCAGCTTGGCGATCTCGACGGCGCGTTTAAGCTCTTCTGCTGAATAATTTTCCCGACCTAACGCGAGATTGGCCCGAAGAGAAGTCGAAAAAAGAAACGGTTCCTGCGGCACGTAGCCGATTAACCGACGCAAGTCGCCCAGCGAAAGCTGACGCGTATCCTGGCCGTCCAAGAGAACCGCGCCAGTGGAAACATCGCGCAGCCGCGGCACCAATTGCGCCAGGGTACTTTTGCCGGAGCCGACGCGTCCTACCAGACCGACCGAGCGGCCGACCGGAAGCGCGAAGTTAATGTTTTCAACGGCGCCGTGACCGTTTTTCTGGCGCTCGTAGGCAAAGGAGACGTTGCGGAACTCGATGCCTTCTTTGAGGTCACGGATTGCCACCGGCGACGCGGATTCGGCGATCTCGGGATTGATTTCGAGAATCTCTTCGAGGCGGCGCATCGCCGCGCGGCCGCGCTCCACCAGCGAAAGCATCCAGCCAAAAGCTGCCGTCGGCCACGCCAGCACGTTGAGATAAGCGATGAACGCGACGATATCGGCGACCAACAGATCGCCACGCATCACCCGAACGCCGCCGTACCAGATGATGATCAGCACGGTCAGACCGTTGATGCCCTGCATGATCGGATTAACGATGCCGCGCATTTTAGCCATTTCCATGCTTTTGACTTCGTAGTCTTTGTTCAAACCGACGAACTGCTGCGTTTGAAACTCCTCCTGCGCATAAGCTTTGACGACGTGCATGCCGCTCAGGTTCTCCTGCACGTGGCTGCTGAGCACCGACATCTGTTGCTGCACTTCGAAAGAGCTCTTCATGATTCGGCCGCGAAACCGTTGTGCGACATAAATCAACAAGGGTAATGGCATCAGAGCGGCCAGTGTCATGCGCACGTCCATCGAAAGCATCAATGCGATCGCGTAAACGTAATAGAGGGGCGCGTTGGCGAAGTTGACCACGCCGGGACCGAGCATGACGCGCACCGCGGAAATATCGTTGATCACCCGCGACATCAGATCGCCGGTTCTTTGCGCTTGATAAAAAGACGGTGGCAGTTTTTCCAGATGCGCGAACAGATCGTTGCGCAGATCGTATTCAACGTTGCGCCCGGCGTTGAAGATCAGCGCGCGCGAATAGGTGCGGACAAATCCCTGGGCGACGGCGGAAGCGATGATCAACACGGCATAGTAGGTCACGTCGCGCAGCGAGCCGCCATGTTCGATGATCCGCACCGCCTCGCGAATCCACCAGGGAATCCACATGACCAGCGTGGCCGTGCCGAGCAGGCAGAGCCCACCGAACAGATAACGTCGCCAATAGCGCCAGAGGTATCGGGATATGCGCCCCATGAACCCTACTAGGATACTCTACGGTGTCTCCAGTCGCAAGAAATGACCGCGAATCACAACATAAAGCGCCGCGCGACAACCAGCCGCTCGCTTGACAACACGGAACGAGTCCCTAATAAACAATGATAATGATTCAATCCAAACACCGCCGCCACGACGCGATCCGCAACATCGCCATCATTGCTCACGTCGATCACGGCAAAACCACGTTAGTCGACGGTATGCTACGCCAAAGCGGGATATTTCGCGCCAATGAACAGGTCACCGACCGAATCATGGATTCGATGGATTTGGAGCGCGAGCGCGGCATCACGATCATGGCCAAGAACACGACGATTTACTATGGCGACGTGAAAATCAATATCGTCGACACCCCCGGCCATGCGGACTTCGGCGGTGAAGTCGAACGCACGCTCGCCATGGTCGACGGCGTCATGTTGCTCGTCGACGCCTCCGAAGGACCCCTGCCGCAGACTCGCTTTGTCCTGAAGAAAGCCCTGGAGGCAAAGCTTCCGCCGATCGTGTGCATCAACAAGATCGATCGGCCCGACGCGCGGGTCGCCGCCGTGTTAGACGAGATTTACGATCTTTTCATCGATCTCGACGCCAGCGAAGATCAACTCGACTTTCCCGTCGTCTACACCAATGCCCGCGCCGGCACGGCGACGCTTGATTTGAAGCAGGCCGGAGCAGATTTGAAGCCGCTCTTCGAATTAATCGTGCAAACGCTACCGGGTCCGGCCTTCGATCCGGCCGCGGCGACGCAGTTTCAAGCGAATAATTTGGATTACAATGACTATGTTGGCCGGCTCGCCATCGGCCGTCTGAAAAACGGCTCGCTCGCGATCGGCAACTACACACTCTGCCGCGTCGACGGCACACAGCGTGCTGTCAAGGTTACCCAAGTGTTCGGCTGGCAGGGCTTGAAGCGGATCGAAGTCGACTCCGCCGAAGCCGGCGACATCGTCGCGGTGGCGGGCATCGAAGACATCGGCATCGGCGATACGATTGCCGACCGGGAAAACCCCAAACCGCTGCCGGCGCTGCGCATCGATGAACCGACGATTGCGATGATTTTTAGCGCCAACAACTCGCCTTGGGCCGGGCGCGAGGGTGATTTTGTCACCTCGCGCAAGCTGCGCGAGCGGCTTTTCTTGGAGCAAAAGAAAAACGTCAGCCTGCGCATTACCGACACCGAGCAGCCGGATTCATTCCAAGTCACCGGGCGGGGCGAGTTTCAATTGGCGATTATCATCGAAACCATGCGCCGCGAAGGTTATGAGCTGATGGTGTCGAAACCCACCGTGGTGACGCGCGAGATCGACGGCAAACTGCACGAACCGATCGAGCTCCTTGTCATCGACATTCCGGAAGATTTTATCGGCGTGGTGTCACAGCTGCTGGCCATGCGCAAAGGCAAGATGACTAAAATGACCCACGGGGGATCGAGTCGCGTGCGCTTGGAATTCGGCGTGCCATCGCGCGGCTTGATCGGCTTTCGCTCGCGTTTTCTCACCGATACACGTGGCACCGGCATCATGAACGCGCTCTTCGACGGCTGGACGCCGTGGCACGGCGCCATCCAAAGCCGCAGCAATGGCGCCATGGTGTCGGATCGCGAAGGCCAGACAACTCCCTACGCGGTCTTTCATCTGCAAGAGCGCGGTGTCATCTTCATCCCGCCGGGCGTGCGGGTTTATGAAGGGATGGTGGTCGGCGAGTATTCCCGTGACGTCGATTTGAACGTCAATATTACTCGCGAGAAAAAGCTTACCAATATCCGCGCCGCGGGTCGTGACGAGAACATCATCATCACGCCGCATCGGGAAATGGGGCTTGAGGAAGGGATCGAATGGATCGCCGATGACGAATTGGTGGAGGTAACGCCGCAGTCCGTGCGGCTGCGCAAGAAGTTTCTCAAGCAAGCCGACCGTCCGCGACGGCGTCACGAGGGCGAAGAGTAAGCGCGCTATTTTTTCTCCGGCACAGGCGCCGGTTTGTCGCAAAACTCTTTTTTTACAAACATCACATAAAGTCCCGCCGACGGCGCTCTGACCTCGACGGAGGGCCGAGTGCCGGCTTTGAATTCCTTGACGTCGGCCTTATGCCCGGCAGCGCGCAACTTGTCGGCTAACTGGTAGGGGCTTTGAATATCACCGTACTCCGGACCCTTCTTTGCCAGTATCGAGAGCGGAGCACATTCTCCTTCACGCCCCGCGAGAAGCCACGGTCCCGGATCCTCTTTAGCAGGCAAAGCTTTCTGAGTCTTCGTCTTGTCGGGCTGCGCGGCATCAACAAGATGGGGAATGCCGGCAAGGAACAGTAGCAGCAGCATCCACGGAAGTTTTTGACCTGTCGAGTCGATCATCACCCAATCTCCGCAGAAAATTCTAAAACTTAACGACCCTCGGCTCTAAGCCGAGGAGTTCTGAATGGGTCGACTAAAAGTCGACTCTTGTTCCTG
>DASWCL010000001.1:0-2199 GCA_036390135.1 Binatia bacterium | reverse complement strand
CGAGCGATTTTACGACAATAGCTTAGTGCAAGAGCTGATCAACGAGGGATTCTATAAATCGCTCTGGGGCAAGTGAAAGAGAGAGAAAAACCGCGATGAACTACGCGCCGATCGATGCCGATGGACATGTGATGGAAACCGTTGACGAGCTGCGCCGTTATCTGCCCGCGCCGTTTGAAGGACGGCGCGCGCTGACCGCGCTGTTTCCATCTTTAGACGGCTGGCCGCGCAGTACGCGGAAGGCGCCCGACAATACGCCGTGTTTGCAAAAGTGGCGCATGTTTTTGGACGGCTCAGGCGTCGCCGGGTCGGTGCTCTATCCGACGACGGGCTTGGCGATGGCGCATATCAAAGACGTCAAATGGGCGGCGGTGATGGCGCACTGCTACAACGATTATCTCTATGGCGAGTACTTACAGAAGGAGCCCCATCGCCTCTGGGGCGTGGCATTGTTGCCGATTCAAGATATCAGCGCAGCATCCGAAGAATTGGAACGCTGCGTCAAAGATTTGCAGATGGTTGGCGGCGTGATTCCAGCTGCGGGATTGCCGAAAGGATTGGGGCATCCGATGTACGATCCGCTTTACCAAACTGCAGTACGGTTGAATGTGCCGCTGGCGCTGCACGGCGGCTCGAGCGCGGGCCTTGGTCTCGATCTCTACGATTCGTTTGTAAAGATTCTTGTCATGGAGCACGCCGTCGCGCAGCAGATTCATTTCACGAGCTATCTGCTCGACGGCGCTCCGGTGCGCTTTCCGACGCTCAAGATGGCGTTTCTCGAAGCGGGCGTCGGCTGGGTGCCGTATCTGATGGAGCGGCTCGACGAAAAATACGAAAAGCTGCCGCAGCAAGCGCCGCTCCTTTCGAAGGAACCGAGCTATTACGTCAAGAATCAGCCGATTTATTTTTCCTGCGAGCTCGAAGAAAAGATACTTCCATACGTGGTTGGCCTCGGACTGGAAAAAAAGATTATGTACCCTTCGGACTATCCCCATGAGCGTCCGACGCTCGAAGAGTTCTTGGCAGACGTTCCCCGCTTTCGCGCTAGAAATGATCTATCAGACGAAACGAAAAAGCTCATCCTGCGCGACAACTGCATCGATTTTTATTCGTTAACGCTATCGATGTAGCGCGCGGACGGGGCGCGCTATCAGCGAAGACAAAGCGTGCGACGGGTCGGTGATATTCGGCGTTCATCGCCCGTTCGGTCCGGCGGCCACTCTGTGACTCGTCTTTGATCTATCTAGGATATGAACGCACGCTCTAACAAAAATTTGCCTGACTCTGGAGGCAACTCTTCGGAGCAGGTAAAGTAGGCACGCGATGAGCCGAAAACGCGTTCAATGAATCTAGATTCGCCTCCAGGCAAAGGCAAATCGGGCGCCGCTGTTGTCTGTGAAGAAATTTCACGCACTTTTGCCGGCACCGGCTTGGTGCTTGACCGGATTAGTTTTCAAATCCGACCCGGTGAATTCGTCGCTTTGCTTGGCCCTTCAGGCTCCGGCAAGTCTTCGCTCTTGCGGCTGATCGCCGGACTCGATCAAGCGGATACCGGACGGCTGGCGATCGAAACCATGGAGGGCGCGCTTTCGCGCGGTTTTGTTTTTCAAGAGCCGACATTGATGCCCTGGCGCACTGTGCTACGCAACGCCACATTGCCGTTGGAGCTTGAGGGATGGTCACGCGACCGTGCGAAAGCACGCGCGGAAGAGGAGTTGCGCCGGGTTCGCTTGGCGGACTTTAGCGCGCGTTATCCCCATGAACTCTCCGGCGGCATGAAAATGCGCACGTCGGTGGCGCGGGCTTTGACGACGCGGCCCAACCTGCTGCTACTCGACGAACCCTTTGCCGCCTTGGACGAGCCGACTCGCCATGGATTGCAAATGCAGCTGCGCGAGATTTGGACCGCGCTACGGATGACCGTGCTGTTTGTCACCCATTCGGTCATGGAAGCGGTATTTCTAGCCGATCGGATCATCGTTTTGTCGCACCGGCCGGCACGGATCGTTTTAGATGAATCCATCCCATTGCCGCCAGTACGATCCACGATACTGCGCACGTCGATCGAGTACATGGATGAGGTGAGGCAAATCAGCGGCGCGGTCCCGGCCGTGACAGAGGCGCTATGACGTTCCGAGCGCGGATGGGATCTTTTTTACCGCCGCTGCTGCCGTTAATCTTAACGATGGGCGTAGCCGA